>DROW01000001.1 GCA_011388675.1 Chloroflexota bacterium
ATCGGACCTGTATGCACGAGTTCGTCTGCGAGGGCCGCTTCTCCGACGCGCCCGACGTGCGGGCGTTGGACATCTCCAAGCGGCTCATCGACTACGGTTTCCACCCGCCCACCAACTACTTCCCCCTCATCGTCCGGGAAGCGCTGATGATCGAGCCGACGGAGACGGAGAGCAAAGAGACGCTGGATGCCTTTGCCGACGCCCTCCTGAAGATCGCCGAGGAGGCGCGGACGAATCCCGACCTGCTGCACGAAGCGCCCCACAACGCGCCGGTGCGCCGGTTGGACGAGGTGCGGGCGGCCAAGGAACTGATCCTGCGCTGGGAAGGGTAGACTCGCCTGGAAGAACGTTGATTTTTAGGTGAAGCCTTACTCTCGTTCGAGGATAGGGTGACTTTCCGAGGACTGGGCAAGGGTTCAGGCGCCAGCCGCGGAGGGTGGAGAGTTTTATTGCAGAGCCGCGGAGGGCACAGAGGGACCTCTGTGTCCTCTGCGTCTCTGCGTTGCTTTTCTGGGGGGCCGAACCCACGTCTGAAGGTGAGGCGTCTCGACTGGTAAAAATCACCCAGTAGGATTATGATTGACGGAGTGAAGAGGAACCTTGGGGAACCGAATCGGGATTGTGCGGGGGTGGAAGAATGTCTGCTTCGCAGCATAGTGGGCAATGGCGATCGGCTTTGTCGGACATCGTCGCTGGAATGGCCGCGTTGCCGCAGCCTGAGATCTTCTTGGGCGAGGTTCTCGACACCGTTCTATCTGCCCTCAGTGCGGACGCGGGTTGGGTCGTCCTGTTTGGCTCTTCCCCTGAGGTACCTCCCATAGTCCCTGCTTGGCGTGGTCTTCCTAAAGAATTTGTTGGTGTGGAGAGGTTGTTGCCCACCCGAGGGTGTCTGGCTCATACGACCTTTGCCCATATACACGACCGGTATGTAGCCTCTTGCCACTTCGAGCAATGTCCGCGGATCTCGCCGGTTTTGCCTACAAGTTTCCCGTTTAAATTCCATACCAGTGTTGCGCTTCGAACTGGCGAGGAATTGCTAGGCACCTTGAACATTGCTTGGCGGAGTGATCTGGATCTTTCCCCACAGGATCATCTCTTCTTGAAAACCTTGGGGCAGCAGATGGGGATCTACCTCCGTATGGTTCGTCTCAGTCGCAAAGTCGATCAGTTGGACAGGCTCCGTCTGATAGCGCGATTTGCTGATGTCCTCGTCTCCTCTTTAGAAATAGGGGAGATCGTTGAAAAGACTACACATTACATCCAGCGGGAGATAGGATTCCCCCTGGTTGGAATGGCGGTCTTACCTGGTTCCTCCGAGACTTCCTTACGGGTGTATTCACCAGATACGGGGTGGTTTTCGATCCCTTTGTTTGCAGTGTGGGGGCCATCGCAGTTTGAGGACCTGCGCAACACGCCGGAGGGGATCATCGTCTCTCGGAAAGAGTTCCCTCCTCTCCTGGCTCAATATCTGGATGTGGGTCTGCTCGATCGTTGGGGCGATGAGGGGATCCTTCTCCCGATTACCGATCAGGAAGAGAAACTCACTGCGGTCCTTGCGTGTGGTGGGAAGAGGCCTCTCACCGAGGAGGACTGCGTTCTACTTCGGGCGATGGTCACCTACATCGGGCATATGTTACGGAACGCGGCTCTCCACCGCGCTTTGCAGGATCATGCTGCGCAAATGTCCATTATTAGTGCGGCAAACCTCGCGGCCACATCGTCCCTGGATCTGGACACGGTGCTCCAGCGATCGCTGCGGGCCATTTGTACTGCGTTGGATGCTTATGGAGGCACGATCTCGCTGTACGACCACAAGAGTGGTGCAATGGTCCCTCGTATGAAGATAAGGGATGGAGAAATTGTCCCGTTCCTGCCTTCTTCTGAAGAGGAGACGCCTGTGGAGACGCCGATCCTTACGGTTCCTCTAGTGTACCAGGGGGAAACAATTGGAGTGATTGACGTTTTTGAGAGCCGGCGGGGCGAGTTCAGCCGCGAAGAACAGGCCATACTACAGGCTGTCGCACCTGTAATAGCGATGGCGTTGCAGAACGCTCGTCTCCACTCCGATCTCCGTAGTAGGGTGGAGGAACTGGCTGTCCTCAACGAGGTGGGGATGTCTCTTACGAGGACACTCGTCCCTACTGCTTTGATCCGCACAGCCCTCGAGCAAATTTTCCACCTTTTCTACGCCGATCGTGTCTTCCTGCTCGAGCGAGGTGTAGGTGAACGAGATATCTGTCGGGCCTACTTGGTGGACCAGCAGGGGATTCAGGAGTTCTACCTACGGATCGTGCCGGGCAGAGGGGTGAGTGGGTGGGTGGTAGAGCGACGAACCCCTTTGGTGATCGCGGACCTGCTTCAGGATCCCCGCTGGTCTCGCCGGCGTGATCGGCATCTGGGAGATGGTGCACGGTCGGTTATGGCTGTCCCCTTGGTTGTGGAGAATCGACTGTTGGGGCTTATCGAAGTTGTGAAAGACGTTCCCAAGTTTTACACCGCAGGAGATTTGCGGCTCCTGCAGACTTTCGCGTCGATGGGAGCCGTGGCCCTGGAGAATGCCCGGCTTTACGACGAGCAGCAGCGTCTGATCCAGGAGCGCGAGAGAGCCCTGGCCCAAGTAACCCAGGCCTCTAAAATGGTTGCTCTAGGACGGTTGGCCGCTTCCGTAGCCCACGAGATCAACAATCCCCTTCAAGCAGTACAGGGAGCCCTCACCCTTCTCCGAGAGGAGTTGGCGGGGCTGAGGCGGATGGAGAAGTTGGATCGTTATCTGACGGTGGCCCAGAGCGAGACGAATCGCATTGCCGGTATCGTTCGACGGTTGCGGGAGTTCTACCGTCCCGCTCCACAAGAAATGAGGACGACCGAACTGCACGGGCTGCTAGAGCAGGTGCTGGAGTTAGTGGAGAATCATCTTCAAAAGAGACGGATTCTCGTTAAGAAGGAATGGTCGGATGATCTGCCCTATATCCAGGCCAATCCAGATCACCTGAAACAAGTCTTTCTTAATTTGTTCATCAACGCGATCGAGGCGATGCCAGAAGGCGGTACGCTGACCATTCGAACAGCCAGAGATCGCCAGGGTATAATGAGGGGGGGGCAGAAAGTCCCCGCCATTCGGGTCGACGTCTGCGATACAGGGGTGGGAATCCCTAAGGAGATGCTCCCGTATCTTTTCGAGCCGTTTGTCACGACGAAAGAGGGGGGGAGCGGCCTCGGCTTGTTCGTTAGTTATGGCATCGTCGAGGTGCACGGTGGAACGATAGAGGTCGCCAGCCGAGAAGGGAACGGCACGATGGTCACTGTCCGTTTGCCCGTGAACTCTCCGGAGGAGTATGGGCTCGGAGGAGGTTCGGTCCACATTGCGGATGGAGGAAGGGAGGATGCCGGCGTGGATCTTAGTGGTGGATGATGACCCCGGCGTGCGTTTTTTTCTGGAGGAGGTCCTTGTTCGCGACGGGTATCGGGTGGTCGCCGTGGCCGGGGGTAGGGAGGCGCTGGATGAGGTCATGAAACGAGAGTTTGATCTCGCCCTGATCGACTTGCGTTTGAAGGATATGGATGGTCTGGATCTTCTATCGGCACTGCGCCAGCGGTCCCCGGATACAGTCCCCATCGTCTTGACAGGGTATGCCTCGCTGGAGAGCGCTGTGAGTGCGCTGCGATGTGGGGCGCATGATTATCTTTTCAAGCCGTGTCAGGCCGTCGAACTGCGCGAGAGTGTTAGGAAAGGGCTGCGCCGTCGTCAACAGGAAAAAAGGCAACGTGAACTTCTCCAGCGGGTCCGTGGACTGGCAGAACTGCTGGAGGGGGAGGAAGGAGTGGATCAAGAGGCTCCTCCTCGCCTGCGGAGGGAGGATCCCCGTTTTCTTCGTCGAGGAAACTTGGTTGTGGATCGAGTACGTCACACGGTTACGTTGGCTGGACGTCCTTTGGACCTCACCATAACGGAGTTCAAGATCCTCACCTATCTAGCCGACGAGGCTCCTCGGGTTGTGTCCCCTGTCGAACTGATGCGGGATGTGCTGGGAGAGAAGGCCGACCCCTGGGAGGCACGCGAGATCGTACGGTCCCACGTCTATCGAATTCGCCGTAAGATCAAAGCGATCGCTGGTCAGGTGGAACTGATCCGAACGGTGCGAGGTGTCGGGTATACCCTGGAGGTAACCGACGAGGCCGGTGCGGATCTGTAGTGGCTGCCGTAACGTAGGTTGTCAGCCTCCCTGGGCAAAATGCGATTGCCCTAAGTTCTCTCTTACTCCTGGTTGACGCTTCTGTTACGAAGGTGTTATGAACTTTCCATCTTCGGTGATGGCTTGTGCGGTACAATTGGAGGCAGGACACCGGGGAAGGGATGCGGGTATATGGAGTGGGGATCAGGCACAGGGCCAGACGAAGTTCCCGCCGGAGTGGGAGAGGGTAACGGCCTAGAGGCCGCGTTCGAGTCCTTTCACCTCTTTCGTGCTTCGGATAGCGATCTTTTCCGTCCGTTGGCGAAAGAGCGTTTGGAGGACGCGTTTCTGCGAAACGTCTCCCACGAATTACGCACTCCTCTATCTATTATTCAAGGTTATATGGAGTTGTTGCAAGAGGGGATGTTCGGCGCCTTGACTCCAGAGCAGTTTTATGCATCCGCAAAAGTTGTGGGACAGGTGCATCGGCTGGGGAGACTGGTTGAGCAGATAGAAGTGCTCCTTGCGGCGAAGGCTGGGGCGGGTCTTCTCCGCCCGTTCGATCTGGGGAAGGTGGTGCAGGAGAGTGTCGAGTCGTATCGGGAAGCGGTCCGTCGTGCCGACCTGACTCTGGAGGTGGTCGCAGACGCGGAGACGTTTGTGTGTGGAGATCCCTATCATATACGGCATGCGATCGACGCGCTGGTAGAGAACGCGGTCAAATTCACTCCCGCTGGTGGGAGGGTTGTGGTGCGGGCCTTCGCCGATTCCCCCTGGTCCCTTGTCGAGGTCTCCGATACAGGCATTGGGATACCGGACGAGGAGATCGGCCGGATTTTTTCCGGTTTCTATCAGGTTGACCGATCGACAACGCGCCGGTATGGGGGAATTGGCCTCGGGTTGACGCTGGTGCAGGCGGTTGCAGATGAGCATATGGGGCACGTTTCGGTGCGCAGTGGGCGAGAAAGGGGAAGCCAATTCCTGCTCCGCTTTCCTGATCCCTCGTTCTCTCACCGAGTGGCCCTACCGATGGGAAGGGCGCTGATGACGCGACGAATTCTACTGGTGGACGACGACGCGAGCGTGGCGATGATTCTGAAGGAAGGACTAGAGATGTTGCCAGGCTGTGTGGTGTCCGTTGCGACAAGCGGAGAGGAGGCACTGCGGATGCTCGGCGAGCAGCCATTCGATCTGCTCATCACCGACTACAAAATGCCGGAGATGGATGGGCTGGCCCTCACTTCTCGGGTTCGGGACGAGTATCCGTCCATTGCAGTGGTGATGATCACCGCCTATGCCGACGATTTGTTGTTTGAGCAGGCAGCCAGACTTTCCATCCAGGCGGTGCTGGACAAGCCGGTCCGGATGGAGGAAATTCGCAGGGCCGTGTTGAGGGTATTGGGTGGCTTGTACGATCGTAGGATGTATGGGCCAGTGCAACCCGAGGTGTGAGCCGATGAAAGAGGTGGAGGATATCCGCAAGTCGATACTGATCGTGGATGATGAGGAGAGTGTAACAACCATACTTGCAGATGGCTTGCGTAACGTCGGTTATCGCGTCGAGGTTGCTAACAGTGCGGCGGAAGCGATCGAGGTGATCCGCAAGGAGCCTTTTTCTCTGGTGGTTGTTGATTATCGGATGCCCGATCAGGATGGATTGGCTCTGGCCCGTGCGATTCGCCGGATGGCTCCTGAAACCGTCGTGGTGCTGGTGACGGCTTATGGAACCGACGCGATCCGTCAGATGAGCGCCGATCTAGGTGTGGCCGCCTATGTGGAGAAGCCTTTTACCCTTGCTCAGATCAGAGAGGTGATCCACCGGAATCTCGGGGAGGAAGGACAGAGCGTAGAGCAGGTTCTTCAATCGCCGGGCCCGGGTGCAGATCCTTCGGCGAGTGAACTGCTAGAAAACCTCCGGCGTAATAGTGGTGCGCGTTGTGTAATGCTGGTCAGCGATAAGGGATACCCCGTTGAGGTCGTGGGGCAGACGCGCGGGTTGGATCTGCAGGCCATCGGTGCGGTGATGGCCGCGAATTTCGCCGCGACGACCGAATTGGCCCGGCTGCTCGGTGCGGCATCTTCTTTCAACTCCACTTACCACGAGGGTCCGAACTATAACCTGTATGCTTATCGTGTCCGAGACGATCTTTTGCTCGCGGTTATCTTCGACGCGGGAGGACGAGCGGGCACCGTGTGGTATTACACTAAGCAGGTCGCAACGGACCTGAAGTCTAAGGGGGCAGGATCGAATGGCAATAGGATGCAGGCCGGGGGCCTGCACGAGGTTTCGGGCTTTCAGGATGCTCTTGCCGCACAGCTGGATCAGATGTTCCCGACCGATGGACAGGATGGGCAGGATGACGATTTTAGAGAGAGAGAGTTGATGAGCTTTGATGAGGCAGTGGCGGCGGGCCTGATCCCGGCCGATCTGGGCGGGTCCAACGGTGCAGAGGGTTAGGATATGTTGCTGAACATCTCGAAAAGCGAGTTGCACATCAAGATCGTCTACTACGGTCCTGCTTTGAGTGGTAAGACGACAAACCTACAGTACATCCATAGTCGGGTCCCCCCAAACCTGCGTGGTGATCTCGTTTCGTTAAAGACGAGGGGAGACCGGACGCTATTTTTCGATTATATGGTGCTGGAAGTGGGGACGATCGCAGGGATGAGGCCGAAATTCAGCCTGTATACGGTCCCAGGGCAAGTTTACTATACGGCGACCCGGAGGCTCGTCCTTCAAGGAGCGGATGGCATCGTGTTCGTCGCAGATTCGCATCCCCTCCAGTGGGAGCACAACTTGCGTTCTTTTCGGGATCTGCGTATGCAGATGGCGGACCTGGGTATGGATCCGAGGACTGTCCCTTTGGTGGTGCAGTTCAACAAAAGGGATCTCCCAAACGCTGTTCCTGTGCAGGCGATGCATTCTCTCTTGTCCCTTGATGGTACGTCAACTTTTGAATCTATTGCTACAGAGGGAGTGGGCGTTTTAGAGACCCTGAAGGCAATTATGAACCGATCTATTGCCCGTGTCCAGGAATATTTGTGATGCGAGGTGGCGAAATGGGCGACAGCGACAGGACCCGTCCGGAAATGCTCCCCCGTGATGCTGTTCTATCGGAGCGACAGGCTGAGCAGATTGAGGCTTGTCTGGATTGGCTGATGTATGAAAGTGAAGCCAGATGCATCATTTTGGCTGATCGAAGTGGCAGATTGATTAGTGAGCGGGGACGGACATCGGATATGAACACCCACGTCCTATCTGCACTGGCAGCAGGTGAACTGGCCGCAACCCGGGAGATGGCCAGGATGGTAGGAGAGAAGGCCCGTTTTAAACTGCTCCTCCACGAAGGGGAACGGCGTAGCATCTACCTCTCCGATGTGGAGGGGCGGCTCATCCTGGTGATCGTCTTCGATGTCGCCACACCGATCGGGTTGGTGCGGATGTTGCTGCGAGAGGCATTGGGTAAACTGGAGCAGGCTCTAGAGCAGGATGTGGTGGAGGAGGTGTCTCGCCATCACGCATTGACAGATGGCCTCGTCCAGCAACTGAAGGATAGAATGGACGAGTTGTTTTGAGTGTGACTAAAACAACGAGTTGAGCAGGAAATGGCGCAGGCTGTTTAGTCTGCACGAGGTCGGCTCATTTCAGTCACGCTCGATTGTTTTGATCCAGAGTGGTTTCGTAGGTGAGGGTTCGGAAGGGGGAAAGGATGGCAGTAGGAGGGCGGCTCAGCGAGATGAGCCTACCCACATTAATACAAACGTTGTGCAATGAGGGGACCCAGGCTCGCTTAGAACTCCGCCGTGGTGACCAGAAAGGTGCAATTTATTTTGACAAAGGTGGCGTTGTCCATGCGGAGGTCGGGCGGATCCAAGGGGAGGAGGCAGTGTATGAACTGTTGACATGGGAGGACGGGGAGTTCGAGTTGCAGGTAGGTGTCGCCCCTCCCCGGCAATCGATCACGGTCAATTGGTCTGGATTGCTGCTGGAAGGTATGCGACGGCTGGACGAGCGAAGGGAACGAGAGAACGTAAGTGAAAGTTCAGAGGGGAAAGGAGAAATGGCACAGAAGAAAAGAAGCGAACTGATTGCCGAGGCGATCGCTAATCTACTGGCGGAGTCGGCCGATATTGAGGGAGGAGCATTGGTTGGCATTGACGGCTTGGTCCTATCTGCCAATGTTCCTGTTCGAGGCATTGACGAGACGCTGGTAGGCGCGGCCGCTGCGGCGATTTTTGGCTTGAGCAAGCGAAGCGTGGCGCAGTTGAAGAGAGGTGAGTTTTTCCAGACTTTGATTCAGGGTAGTGAAGGAAACATCATCGTGACGGCGATCGATCCGCGAACGGTGTTCGTTGCCATCACGCCGCCCGACGTGAATCTGGGAATGGTTTTTTACGAGGCTCGACGAGTGGCTCAGCGGCTGGCAGAGGTCTTGAAGTAATTCAGTAGGAGTGGGAAATGGCTACTGAGGAAGAAAAGAAGCGGAATCTGGCACGCATCAACGCGATGATCATCTACGGCCTGGAAAAAGGCTTATGGAACCTGTTGGGCGAGTCGGCTCTCGCGGTCACCACGAAGGTGGGCGAAGGGATGCTGGAGATGTTGGAGAAATCGATGGGGCTGGAGATTGAAGGTGAGGCCCCTCAGGAAATGCTGACGGAAATCGGGCGTCTCTTCGTGGATGAGTTCGGCATAGCCGTCGGATTTGATATCGAGCAGGAGGACAGCGCAGTTGAAATGACAGTGCAGAATTGTGTTCTCCTGCGGACCGAAGCCGATCTCATTGCGGATGGGATTCAGCCGTTTATGTGTCCCTTTCTCAACATCGCTGCCGCTGCAATGCGAAAGCGAATGGGGCTGAAAACGCGTATCTCCCAGATCAATGTAGACGTGGGTGCGAAACAGTGTTCCCTGCGGTTCGAAATGATGTGATATCGCTGTCCGGCGCTGCCAAAGCGGCAGCGCCGGACGCTTTCTTGTCCCCGTGATCGCGTTTACCCCGCCTTGTGTAAGAACCGCTCCAGCACCACCCCTTCGCTGGCCAGGGCCACCCGGTCGCCGATCTCCAGTTCCTCCAGCGGCTTCTCCGTCGGCTTGCGGGCGGCGGCGAGGACGTGGATCTCCTCGCCGGGTTTGGCGAACCGCCGGTCCACGTAGGCCATCCCCAGGAGGTATCCCTCCGTGTCCCGCGCGCACGAGGTCACCTGACCGATCACCCGCCCCCGCCGATCCAGCACCCGGTCGCCCTGGTTGGGCATCGGCACGTTCTGCTCCTTGAGGCGGAAGCGGATGACCTCCATCTTCCGCCGGGCGGCGTGAGCGCGGAAAGCGGTGCGCCCGACGAAGAACGGCTTGTACAACTTGACGTACCCCTCCAGCCCGGCGTCGTCCGGCCGCAGGTCCAGCGGCCCGGCCAGTTCGTGGCCGTAGAGGGGAAGCCCCGCCTCGATGCGGAGCGAATCGCGGGCGGCCAGCCCCACCGGGCGCAGCCCTAGGGGCTTGCCGAACTGGAGAAGCAGATCCCAGAGCAGCGGCGCCCAGTCCGGATGGACGAAGATCTCGAACCCCATCGGCTCGCCGGTGTAGCCGGTGCGGGCGATGATCAGGTCGAAGACGCCGCCGGGCGCGTCGGGCCAGGGCCATTCCACCTCGATCAGGTCCGTCCGCCGCATCCCCAGCAGCCGCCCGCGGATCTCCTCCGTGGCCGGTCCCTGGGGACTGGCCTCCAGCCAGGCCAGGAGCACGTCCCGCGACCTCGGCCCCTGCAGCGCCAGGTCCACCCGCCAGTTGTGCTCCTGATCCGGCGCGCGCAGGTCCACCAAGTCGGCTCGGAAGGGGGAGCGGACCCAGGGCCGGTCCGGGTCGATCTGCACCTTGCCCTCGTTGACCGCGTTCAGCCAGGCCCAGTCCTTGGCGGTGTTGGCGGCGTTGACCACCAGCATATACCGGCCGGGACCCCGCATATACACCAGCAGGTCGTCGATCACGCGCCCCTCTGGGTCGAGCAAGAAGCCGTAGTGGGAGCGGCCCGGGCGGAGCCGGTTGACGTCGTTGGTGGTCACCAGGTCCAGGAAGGGGGCGGCGAGGGGGCCGGAGACCTCGAAGATGCCCATATGGCCCACGTCGAAGAGGCCAGCCGCCTCCCGTACCGCGCGGTGCTCTTCCAGCACCTGCCCGTACCGCAGCGGCATCTCCCACCCGGCGAAGGGGACCATCTTAGCCCCCAGCCGCTTGTGGGTCTCGTAGAGCGGCGTTCGGCGGAGGGGGGCCTCCTCCGGCTCCTCCCACTCGAAGCGGGGCAGCGGCTCCCCGCGCGGCTCCGCGTCCCGGTGGGCGGAGAGGCCGATGTAGTAGGGTTTGTAAGTGAGGGGGTCGTAAGGGCGCAATTCAATTGCGCCCTTACGACCCCCTGCGCCCTTACGCTCCGCTACGTCTCTATCCCTGCCCTCATCCTGGGATCCTATCTCTATGGGGGGAGTCGTCGCCCCCAGGTTGCGCACCACCACCGGGCCGGGGAGTTTGGCCTGCAGGTCGTGGGGATCGAAGAGGACGTAGCCGTCGGAGAGGTCGCGCAGCCAGGTCAGCACCCGCTGGAGGCGGTCGGTGGGGACGATCAGTCGGTACCGGTGATAGAGGAAGTCGGGACGAACGAGGAAGCCGCGGGCCATCACCTCTCCGTTGGCTTCTAGCAGGGTCACCGACCGCGTCGCGTTCGGCTCCAGGTCGGTCACCGGCTCCACCAGCGCCATCTCAAGGAAGGCAGGGGTAGCGTTCCCTTCGATTTCGACGAGGCTCCAATCGCTTTCCGGTGGTCGGATGTCGGTGAGCAGGCAGTGATGGGGGTAACCTGTACACTCGACCGGATAGTCCACCGCTGCCTTCTCGGCCAGTTCCGCCACCGCCAGCCGGGCCTCCTCCAGCGTGTCGAACTCCACCTTGCCCCGGTAGACTGGACCGCGGCGGCCGGGGTAGGTGTAGGGCCGGATCGCCTTCAGGGTCTCGGCGATGAGGTGGGCCAGTTCCCGCATCTCGGGCTCGCGGAAGCCCCGCTGGGTGACCCACGGGGTGCCCAGCCGGATGCCGCTGGCGAGGGCCGGGCTGGGGTCGCCGGGGATGGTGTTCCGGTTGCAGACGATGCCGACGTGGTCGAGGACGCGGGCGGCCGTATCGCCCAGGAGCGGCTCGCCGAAAGGACCCTTGATCGTCTTGCAGTCCACCAAAAGGAGGTGGGAGTCGGTGCCGCCGTAGGGGACGCGGAGCCCTTCCTCTTCGAGTGCCTCGGCCAGCACTTTGGCGTTGGTGACGATCTGGTGTTGGAGGGCGCGGAACCGCTCGGTGCGGGCCAGGCGGAAGGCGACCGCCATAGCGACGAATTTGTTGACGTGAGGGCCGCCCTGCAGGCCGGGGAAGACGGCGTGGTCGATCCGGCGGGCGATGAGCGGGTCGGTAGTGAGGATGCAGGCCCCGCGCGGCCCGCAGAGGGTCTTGTGGGTGGTGAAGGTGATGACGTGGGCGTATCCCAGTGGGGTGGGGTAGGCCCCGGCGATGACCATCCCGGCCACGTGGGCGATGTCGGCCAGGAGGTAGGCCCCCACCTCGTCGGCGATCTCCCGGAACGCCTGCCAATCCGGCGCGCGGGGATAGGAGGTATACCCGGCGACGATGATCCGCGGCCGGTGCTTGCGGGCCAGGTCGCGGATCTGGTCGTAGTCCAGCAACTCCGTCTGCGGATCGACCCGGTAGAAGACGGTGTGGTAGCGCTGGCCGGAGACGTTGGCCGGGCTGCCGTGGGTCAGGTGGCCGCCGTGGGTGAGGTCCATTCCCATAATGGTGTCCCCTTCCCGCAGCAGCGCCTCGTAGACGGCGATGTTGGCCGGGGAGCCGGAGAGGGGCTGGACGTTGACGTAGATGCGGTCGGCAGGAATGGAATCGGTGGCGAAGGCTTCGGCGCAGCGGCGGCGGGCCAGCGCCTCGGCGATGTCGGCGTACTCCACGCCCATATAGTAGCGCAGGTCGCCGTACCGCTTGTAGAAGGCCATCTGGGCCTCGTAATCCAGGATCTGCTCTTCCGTCATCCAGCGGGTCTCTGGCAACGGGTAACCCTCGGCGTAGACGTTGGTGAAGACGGAGCCGAGGGCCTGGCGGACGGCACGGGGGGTGTAACTCTCGGAGGGGATCATAATCAATTTCCGCGCCTGTCGTTCCGTCTCTAGTTTGATCAACCGGTCGACCGCTGGATCTAGCGTCTCCAGATCGTCCGGAAACAAGAAATC
The DNA here is from genome assembly GCA_011388675.1 of Chloroflexota bacterium. Taxonomy (GTDB): domain Bacteria; phylum Chloroflexota; class Anaerolineae; order B4-G1; family DUEL01; genus DUEL01. Next base: position 12,447 of record DROW01000001.1, read on the forward strand.
ATTGGCCATCTCTCCTCCTTGTTCTCTCTGGTTCATTCCGTCGCCGACCGGATCCGTTGCAGCAGGCCGTCCAGACGGATCAGGTCGTTGGCGAGGAGGCGGGTCAGTTCCCGTCCGGCTTCGACGAGGAAGTCCATCCGCTCCTCCGCAGGCCGGGCGGCGGCGGCGGCCAGCAGGCTGGTGGCGATCAGTTCGTCGGCGGGGACGCCCGGTGCGTCCAGCACCAGCCGGAAGTAGTCGAAGCGACGGGTGAACGCGACGATCTCGTCCGGCGAGCAGGGGTAGAGGTAATCCATCGTGACCGGCGGTTGGGGCGGGATGGCGTGGACGATGCGGTCGCCGGTTCGGTAGCCCACCGCCAGAACGCTGACCTCAATGGGGACCTGTCGGTTCTCTCGCTGGTCGCGCACTACCTCCTCGGGCGGCTCGACCATCACGAAGCGACGGACGAAGAGGTCGTCCTGCACGGTGACGTCGTAGATGAGCCCGTAGATCGCTCCGTCCGGGGTGCGGGCGTCGGCGCGGACGAAGGAGCCGAAGGCGGGGATGTCCGGCTGCATCACCCGGCATCCCACGGTGAACCCCCGGTTCGATGCCCGTAGCACCCGCCCGACCGGGATGCGTGTCTCGCTCATCACCACCTCCTTCCGGCACGGGTCAGGGTCTTGAAGTAGGCTTTGGGAGACAGACTCGGCGGGAGCCCGGCCCTCAGCAGGGCCGTCTCCACCATTTCCTGTAGTCGTTGTCGCTCCGGACCGCTGATGTAGGCCAGTTCGTCGGCCCGGGCCAGGACGTAGGGGTAGCCCCCGGCGATCCGGCTCTGGGCGACCACGCCAGCGTGGACCAGGGACAGCAGGTCGTCTGAGCGGGCCACCCAGACCGGCACCTCGACGCGGGCGACGATCGGCTCCTCCCCCTCGGCGGCGACGTTGAGGTAGAAGAACCATACCTCGTGCCCGGCGGAGGCGTACATCTGATTGATCTTGTTGGGGGAGGCGAAGAGGGCGGAGCGGGCACCGGCCGGCAGGTCGGCGAAGACCGCTCGGTCCGGCAGGGGCAGGCGTCCACGCTCCGCCTGGCGGACCCTTTCCACGTCGCCGCCCAGGTGGGCCAGGAGGAGCAGCCGGCTGACCTCGGTGTGGCGGGGGCGGCTGATGAACCCGGCTACCGCCGCGCCCTTCTCCCGGATCCGATCGAGGGCCCCGAGGTATCGTCGCACTTTCTTTTCCCGTCCCTCAGCCTCCGGGGGCAGGTTCTCCAGCACCCAGAGCAGCAGCGTCCCGTCCACCAGGACCAGCGTTGGCCCCTTCGGCTCCTCCTCGACCCGCTCGGCGAGGTGTTCGATCTCCGCCTGGTCCCGCCGCACGTCCAGCAGGTTGCCCGCGACCAGGGCTGTACCCTCGAAGAGATCCTTCTGTTCGTAGCCCAGGAAGGGGGCGCTTCGGGCCTGGGGCCTCTCGCCGCTGCCGTGTCGGTAGACGAGGCTACCGATGTTGATCACGTAGTAGAGGGCTGCCCCGTGCCGGTCGGGAGGGATGGTGGAGCCGTCCGCCCCGACGACGGTGAACCGGTCGGGCACGGGCGGCGTTGGGACCACCGCGTCCAGCGGTTCGTCGGTGGGGATGGCAGCGTTCACATCTTGGGCAGCCGTCCGGAGGACGGGGCCCTGGTCGGCGTATTCCTTCAGCCACCTCCGGGCCTCCTGTTTCCGGCGGGCGAAGTCTGTCTCCCGTTGTGCCAGCACCTTCGCCATCCGCTCGACCGAGGCCACCAGTTCGTTCAGCGGCAAGGTCACGAACCACCTCCTGCCGATAAGGCAATCGCATTTTTACAAGAATGGCTATAGCCCTCTCCAGTCAACGATTATACTTGACGGGAAGCCGTTGGTCAAAGAGCGGCTGCCGTAGTATAATGGCACGCGGTGGTGCGGAGACATCGGGTTGAGGGGCTTAGGAGCCCCGGACCTCGGTTGTTCGCCCGTCTCCCTTTCTATGCCCGTGTGACGAAACACGACTCGGTCGTAAGGAGAGCAAGATGGTTCAGACGAAGAAGCAAGGTGTGCCCTCATCCGGTTTCATCCCCCCTCTACCCCGGTCTGTCGAGGAGACCGGGCTGACCCTGGGCTTCCTCGCCGACCTGGCGTTAAAGATTATGTATTTTGAGGGGTATCTTTCGGGCTACGAGTTGGCAGAGCGGATGAGACTACCGTTCGCCGGGGTGGTCAGCCAGGTCCTGGAGTTCCTTAAACGGGAGAAACTGTGCGAGGTCAAGGGGGCCGGTGGGTTCGCTGAGGCAGCCTATCAGTATGCCATCTCGGATAAGGGGCGGCTGATGGCGCGAGAGGCGCTGGACCGTAGCCAGTACGCGGGGCCGACGCCCGTCACGCTCTCCGCATATGCCGAGGCGGTCCGTAAACAGCCGTTGCGGCAGGTGGTCATCCACCAGCGGATGATGCGCCAGGCCCTGGCCCACCTGGTCATCAGCGAGGAAACCTTCGCCCAGTTGGGCCCGGCGGTTAACTCGGGGAAGTCCATCTTCCTCTTCGGGCCCCCGGGCAACGGCAAGACCACCATCGCCGAGGCGATCGGCAGGATGTTGTTGGGCAACGCGATCTATATTCCCTACGCCGTCGAGGTCGGCGGGCAGGTCATCAAGGTCTTCGACAGCGTCAACCACGTGGTGGTCCAGCAAGCCGCCTCTGCTTCTCAGAGTCAGTCCATCGACCCGCGCTGGGTGCTGATCCACCGTCCTATGATCGTTACAGGGGGGGAGTTGACGCTGGAGAGCCTAGACCTGGTGTACGACACGACCAACAAGTACTACGAGGCTCCGCTGCAGATGAAGGCGAACGGGGGGATGCTCCTCATCGACGACTTCGGGCGCCAGCAGGTACGGCCCAGGGACCTGCTGAACCGGTGGATCGTCCCGCTGGAGAAGCGGGTAGACTATCTCACGCTGCATACCGGGCGGAAGATCGAGATCCCCTTCGAGGTGCTGATCGTCTTCGCCACCAACTTGGCCCCGAAAGATCTGGTGGACGAGGCGTTCCTGCGCCGGATTCGGCACAAGATCCATATCAAGGACCCCTCCTTTGAGGAGTATCGGGAGATCTTCCGGCGGGTGTGCGCCGACCGGGGGGTTCCATACGACGACCGGGGGCTGGCGTACCTGTTGCAGAAGTACTACATCAAGCCCAAACGACCGTTGCGGGCCTGCCATCCGCGGGACATCGTGGATCAGTTGTGCGACATCGCCCGCTACCTCAACGTCCCGCCGACGCTCACCCCCGACCTGATTGACCGGGCGGCGCAGGCGTACTTCGTAGAGTTATAGAGCGGCAAGGGGGATTCTTTAAACTTCGAAAATCTTGGAGGGAGCCTGATGGAAACCGTCCTGAAGAGTGCGCAGAAAACCGTCGTCATCGGTCCGGAGAAACCCACAGTGCTCATCGGCGAGCGGATCAACCCCACCGGGAAGAAGCGGCTGGCGGCTGCGCTGGCTGCAGGCGATCTGGAGATCGTCCGTAAAGAGGCTGTCGCCCAGGTGGAGGCTGGGGCCGACGTGCTGGACATCAACGTCGGGGCGGCGGGGGTGGACGAAGTGGAGATCCTCCCCCGCGCCGTCCGCGCTGTGATGGAGGTGGTGGACGTTCCGGTCTGTATCGACACGGCCAACGTCGACGCGCTGCGGGCGGCCCTGGAGGTCCACCGGGAACTGGCTCCCGAGGGGAAACCGCTGATCAACTCGGTCAACGGCGAGGAGGCGCGGCTGGAGGCGGTGCTGCCCCTGGTGGCTGAGTACGGCGCGGCGGTCATCGGCCTGACGATGGACGATGAGGGGATCCCCTCTACGCCGGAGAGGCGGCTGGCGGTGGCCCGCAAGATCGTCGAGCGGGCGGAAGCGCTGGGGATCCCACGTGCGGATGTGGTGATCGATTGCCTCGCTATGACCGTCGGGGCCGACTCCAACGCGGCGCGGATCACGCTGGAGGCCATCCGGATGGTCCGCGATGAACTGGGCGTCAATCAGACGCTCGGGGCCAGCAACGTCTCCTTCGGCCTGCCGGATCGGGAGATGATCAACCAGGTCTTCCTGGGGATGGTCATCCTGGCGGGAGTGAATTGCCCCATCGTAGACGCGGCGAAGGTGCGCCCGGCGATCCTGGCGGCGGACCTGCTGCTGGGGCGCGATGCCTACGGTATGCGGTACATCCGTGCGTACCGCCAACGGCATCGATAGGCGAACAGAGGATGTAACGCCCTGGGGTGTCATCCCGTTCGATGCCGGAGTTGCCCGAGGTCGAGACGGTTGTCCGTGGGTTGAAAGGGCTGGTCGGCCGTCGGATCACCGACGTGGAGGTCCGGTGGGAGCGGACGGTCGCTGCGCCGGACGTCGCTGCGTTCGGGCAGCGGCTTCGCGGGCGGCGCGTTGAGGAGGTGGGCCGGCGCGGCAAGTGGGTGGTGATCCGGCTGGATGGTGGCCTTTTCCTTCTAATCCACCTCCGGATGAGCGGTCGGCTGGTGGTGGGGGGAGGGACCCCGGCCGACGACCGGCACCTTCGGGTTGCGTTCGCCCTGGACGACGGCTCCAGGTTGTTCTTTTATGATCCGCGCAAGTTCGGCCGGATGGTGCTGGTGGAGGACCCCGGGGAAGTGTTGGGGGGCCTGGGGCCGGAGCCGCTGGACGAGGGGTTCACGGTGGAGCGGCTGCGGGAGCGGCTGGCGAGGCGGCGGGGCCGCCTGAAGCCCCTGCTCCTCGACCAGCGGTTCGTCGCGGGCCTGGGGAACATCTACGCCGACGAGGTGCTCTGGCGGGCGCGGCTCCACCCGCTGCGCCGGGCGGATCGTCTGACCGAGGGGGAGGTCGCCCGTCTGCACGCGGCGATCCGGGCGGTGTTGCGGGAGGCGATCGCCGGACGCGGGACCACGCTGGAGGACGGGCGGTACGTGGGGGTGGACGGTCGACCGGGGGGCTTTGCGCCCCGCCTCGCCGTGTACCATCGGGAGGGCCAGCCCTGTCTCCGCTGCGGTACCCCGATCCGGCGGATCCGCGTCAACGGCCGTGGAACCCATTTCTGCCCACGGTGCCAGAACTTCCCTGATGCTCTTTGACAACGGCGGCTCTGTGTGCTACAATCGCTCCCTATCATGATGGCGGAAGGGAGCGTTGTGCACGAGTTGCCTGTGACGCAGAGCCTGCTGGAGATCGCCCTCCGCCACGCCGAGGCCGCAGGAGCGAAACGGATCGTCCAACTCAATCTGGTCATCGGCCAGTTCTCCTCGATCGTGGACGATTCGGTGCAATTCTATTGGGACATCATCAGTCGAGGCACGATCGCTGAGGGGGCTCGTCTTCACTTCGAACGCACGCCGGGTCAACTCCGTTGCGTTGCCTGCGGGGAGGTCTTCTCCATTGACGGGGAGGATTACGTCTGCCCGGCGTGCGGAAGCACCCAGGTGGTGGTGGTGAGCGGAGACGACTTTCGACTGGACAGCATCGAGGTGGAGTGAAGAGGATGACGAAACGTGTGTCCGTGGTGGAGAACATCCTGAGCGCCAACGACCGCCTGGCGGCCGACAACCGTGCTCGGTTAGATGAAGCGCGCGTCTTCGCCATCAACCTGATGGCCTCGCCAGGGGCGGGGAAGACCAGCCTGATCACCCGGACGGTGGAGGCGCTGCGGGAGCGGTGGCGGATCGGTGTGGTGGACGGCGACCTGGCCTCCACCCTGGACGCCGACCGCGTGGCTGCCCTGGGCGTCCCCACCGTCCAGATCAACACCGGTGGCAACTGCCACCTGGACGCGGTGATGCTCCGGACGGCGCTGCCGCAACTGCCGCTGGGGGAACTGGACCTCTTGATTGTGGAGAATGTGGGGAACTTGGTTTGCCCGGCTTCGTTCAAACTGGGCGTTCACAAGGATGTGCTGATCGCCTCGGTTCCGGAGGGGGACGACAAGCCCTACAAGTATCCCCCGATGTACCGGGGGGTCGACGCGCTGATCCTGAACAAGATCGACGTGCTGGACGCCTTCGATTTCGACGTGGACTACTTCCGTCGCGGCGTGGAGGTCCTCAACCCCGGGCTGGCCTTCTTCCCCCTCTCCTGCAAGACGGGCGAGGGCCTGGAAGCCTGGTTGAACTGGGTGGAGGATCAGATCCGCTCGTTCAGGGGGTAAGTGTGATGTGTCTGGGAATTCCGGGGCGGATCATAGAGGTTGACGATACGCCTTTAATGCGGATGGGAAAGGTGGACTTCGGGGGGGTCGTCCGCGAGGTCTGCCTGGCCTACGTGCCGGAGGCTCAGGTGGGCGACTATGTCATCGTCCACGTGGGTTTCGCCATCAGCCGAGTCGACGAGGAGGAAGCCCGGGAGACGCTTCGGCTGTTGGCAGAGATGGGTTTGTCCGTTGAACAAGCACTAGAGGAAGGAGAGGGACGATGAAAGTAGAAGGTCTGAAGAAAGTGTGGTGGATCATTCCCCTGCTGATGGTGTTCTCCCTGTCCTGCAGCGCGTGCGGGTTGAACCTTCCATTCGGCAATGTGGAGCCGACCTGGCCCGCGCCCGAGCCCACGGTTCCGCCGCCACCGACTCTGTCTTCCCAGCCGACTCAGCAGCCGCCCCAGCCGACCCGCCCTCCTCTCCCACCCGCGGGGGAGGGGATCCTCTTCCAGGACGATTTCGAGGATCCGAACTCCGGTTGGGAGGAAGGGGAGTACGAGGGAGGAAGTATCGGCTACGGCGATGGCTATTATTACGTCACTTCCACCACCGAGGGGGGGACGATGTGGGGAGCGGCGTTCCGGCACTTCACCGACATGGTGATCGATGTGGACGCCACCCAGGTCTCCGCCCCCGCTAACGACAACAACGACTATGGCGTCATCTGCCGCCTGCAGCCGAACGGCGATGGCTACTATTTCGTCATCAGCGGGGACGGGTACTACGCCATCTATCGCCACACAGAGGAGGGGCGGTTCGAGGCACTGGTGGACTTCACCCCCTCCGACGTGATCCGGAAGGGGAACGCGACCAACCACATCCGGGCGGTCTGCGACGGGACGCACCTGATGCTCTTCGTCAACGGAGAGTTGCTGGCAGAGACGGATGACGCCACCTTCGCCGAGGGGGATGTCGGCCTGACGGCGACGACCTACGAGAGCGCGCCGACGGAGATCCACTTCGACAATCTGGTGGTCAGGTCCCCTCGGGGCGGGGCCGTGAGCCCGCCGCCCGGAGGTGGGGTCCTTCTTCAGGACGATTTCAGCGATCCGAACTCCGGTTGGGAGATCGGGGACTACACGGACGGGAGCGTCGGGTACCGCGATGGGTATTACTTCGTGCGGGCGACGCAGGAGGACGAGGTCATCTGGGGGGAGTTCGACCAGACCTTCCGCGACGTGGTGGTCGAGGTCGACGCCACCCAGGTCGCTGCGCCCGCGAACAACAACAACGCCTACGGCGTGATCTGTCGGAGCCAGGGGAACAATGGGTATCTTCTGCGGATCAGCGGCGACGGTTACTACGCGATCCATCGCCTTCAGGAGGGCGAGTTCACCCCCCTGGTCGACTGGACGACCTCGGATGTGATTCAACAGGGGAACGCGACCAATCACATCCGCGCCATCTGTGACGGAACTCACCTGGCGCTTTTCGCCAACGGGAAGTTGCTGGCGGAGGCGGAAGACACGACCTTCACTGAAGGGGGGATCGGTCTGGCTGTGACCTCGTTCGAGGCCGATCCCACGGAGGTTCACTTCGACAATCTGGTAGTGAGCGCCCCATAGCGAGCGGCGTAGGGGTAGGGACGTGAGGGAGTCGCGCCCCTACCCCCGATACTCTCGCACCCTGCGCATCGGCGTGCCGACCATCCGGAAGGCACGCCGTTCTGCCTCATACCGGATCCGCTCCTCGTCCAGCGTGGTCAGTTCGCCGTTTTGCAGCAGCACCCGCCCGTCGCAGAAGACGTACCGCACGTCGGAGGGGTGGCTGGCGTAGACCAGATGGGCCCCCAGGTCGTGACGGGGGGTCCAATGGGTCCCTCGGGTGTCCAATAGGATCAGATCCGCAGGAGCGCCGGGTCTGAGGACGCCGCTCTCGGTGAAGCCCACCGCCTGGGCGGATCCCTGGGTCGCTAGGCGGAGCAGCAGGCTGTGGGGGAAGGCGGCGGGGTCGCGGAGCCGGTTCTTGTGGACCAGGCCGGTGAGCCGCAGCACCTCCAGCATGTTCAGGTCGTTGTTGGAGGCCGGGCCGTCGGTCCCCAGGCCAACGTGCACTCCAGCGCCCAGGAACCGTTCCAGCGGGGCCATCCCCATCCCCAGTTTCATATAGGTCTTGGGGGTGTGGGCCACGTGAACCCCCTTCTCCGCCAGGATCGCCAGGTCCTGGTCGTCCACGACGATGCAGTGGGCGGCGAGGGTGGGATGGTCGAACACCCCCAGGTGGGCGAGGTGGTCCACGGGGGTCCGGCCGTGGGCCTTGAGCGAGTTGCGCACCTGCTCCTCCGACTCGGACACGTGGAGGTGGATGGAGACGTCGAGGCGCGCTGCCTCCTCGGCCACCCGGCGGAGAAAGTCGGGTGGGCACATATAGGGGGAGTGGGGGCCGAGGGCACAGCGGATGCGGCCCTCCGCCGCGCCGTGCCACTCTTCAATGAAAGCCAGGGTGTCCTCCAGCACCGCCCCGCCCACCTCGTGCTCCTTGCCGATGCCGAACTGGCACCAGGCCAGCAGGGCCTTCGTCCCCGCCTCCTCCACGGCCCGCGCCACCCGGTCCATCCAGAAATAGTGGTCGGCGAAACCGACGATGCCGGAGCGGATCATCTCGCAGCAGGCCAGCGCCGCGCCCCAGTACACGGCCTCCGGCTCCAGGGCCGACTCCGCCACCCAGATCTTCTCGTTCAGCCAGCGGTCGAAAGGCAGATCCTCCGCCCATCCCCGCTCCAGGGTCATCGAGGCGTGGGTGTGGGCGTTGAAGAACGCGGGCACGGCCAGCAGGTCCCGCCCGTCGATCACCTCGTCGGCGGCGAAGTCCGGCGGAGCCTGCCCCACGGCGACGATCCGTTTCCCCTCAATGGCGATGTCCACCCCCCGCAGGACCTCCTTCTCTCCGTCCAGCGGGATCGCAGTTACGTTTTGGATCAACGTGCGCATCGGGGCCTCCCTGGTGTGTGTGGCGTGTTGCGTGTTGCGTATTCCGTATTCCGTATTCCGTATTCCGTATTCCGTGTTCCGTGTCTCTTACTTCTCTGCCTCTCCGCTTCTTATCTGCTCCTCCGCGCAAGGCTCCAGCCCAGCAGCAGTGCTGCCAACCCGGCGGCGATTGTTCCGGGATAGGTTCGGAAGGTGTGTAGGGCTCGCTGGGGGAGCGTGGGCGTCGGCGTGAAAGTGGGAGAAAGGGTAGGCGTTGGGGAGGGAGTAGACGTGGCGGTGGGTGTGGCGGTGGAAGTGGGGGTGGGAGTGGCAGTGGGCGTGCGGGTGGCGGTCGGTGTAGCGGTGGATGTCGGTGAGGGGGAAGGGGTGG
>DROW01000002.1 GCA_011388675.1 Chloroflexota bacterium
CCCCCTTGTGGTATCATCATCCCCGTATGGAAAGAGAGCCTGCCGTGGTGGGGATCGCCGAACGGCTGCTGGCCTGGTTCGCTGAGCACGCCAGGGATCTTCCCTGGCGGCGCGACCGGACCCCCTATCGGGTGTGGATTGCCGAGGTGATGCTCCAACAGACGCGGGTGGAGACCGTCATCCCGTATTACGGCCGCTTCTTGCACCGTTTCCCCACGCTGGAGGCGCTGGCGGAGGCCCCTTTGGAGGAGGTGCTGAAGGTCTGGGAGGGATTAGGGTACTATGCCCGTGCCCGCAACATCCACGCTGCCGCCCGGCGGGTTGTGGCGGAGTACGGGGGCCGGTTGCCGTCCGCTTACGAGGCGCTGCTGGACCTTCCTGGGATGGGGCCTTACACCGCAGGCGCGGTTGCCTCTATTGCCTTCGGGGAGCCGGTGGTGGCGCTGGACGGCAACGGCCGGCGTGTCCTGGCCCGGCTCTTCGCTGTGAAGGGGGATCCCCGTCGGGCCGCTGTGCGGAGACGGTTAGAAGCCTACGCCCGCTCCCTGCTTCCCCCCGATCGACCGGGCCTCTTCAACGAGGCGCTGATGGAGTTGGGGGCCACCGTCTGCCTGCCGCGTGCCCCCCGCTGCGGCCGGTGCCCGCTGGCAGGCGACTGTCGTGCTCACCGGATCGGCGCAGCGGAACAGTTCCCCGAGCGATCGACAGCCCGGTCCATCCCTCACCACCAGGTGGCGGCGGGGGTTCTGCTCCGGGAAGACGGACGGGTGCTGGTCGCCCGTCGGCGGGAGGACGACTTCCTGGGGGGGCTGTGGGAGTTCCCTGGCGGGAAGCAGGAGGATGGCGAAACCCTGCAGGAATGCTTGGCCCGGGAGTTGAAAGAAGAGTTGGATATCGAGGTCGAGGTGGGAGAACGGTTGCTCACCCTGGAGCATGCCTACACCCACTTCCGGATCACCCTCCACGCCTTTCGCTGCGCGCTGCGGAGGGGCGAGCCGCGTTGCCTGGAATGCGCCGACCTGCGCTGGGTGTTTCCCGCCGACCTGGAAGCGCTGCCGATGTCCGTCGCCGATCGACGGATCGCCCGCGCCGTGCAGAAGTGGATCCGCGAAGGAGTGCTCACGTGACCGAACCCAGAACATCGTCGACCGACCGATCCGCTGTACTGGCGCTGATCCCCGCCTGGAACGAGGCGGAGCGCATCGGCCCTGTGGTCAGGGGAGCGCGGGCCCGCCTGCCCGTCCTGGTGGTAGACGATGGCTCGGTGGATGAGACCGGCGAGGCGGCCCGCGATGCAGGGGCGATGGTGGTCCGGCACCCCGAGAACCGGGGCAAAGGGGCCGCGTTGAAGACCGGCTTCGCCTGGGCCCTGGAACACGGATACGACGCCGTACTGACCCTGGACGCCGACGGACAGCACGATCCGGCGGAGATTCCCAAGTTCCTGGCCGCTTTCGAGGCCGGTGCAGGGGATCTGATCATCGGCGCGCGGGATTTCTCCAAGATGCCGTGGCCCCGTTGGTGGTCTCAGCCCTTGGGGTGCTGGCTCCTCTCCCGCGCGTTGGGCGTGCCGATCCAGGACAACCAGAGCGGCTACCGGCTGCTCACCCGCCGCCTCCTGGAGCGGATGCGGCTGACCAGCACGGGGTTTGAGATGGAAGTGGAGATGATCGCCGAGGCGGTCCGGCTGGGGCTGCCCATCGCCTGGGTACCGATCCGTACCATCTACGGCATCGGCAAGCCGAGCAACTTCCACCCCCTGTGGGACACGATACGGTTCCTTCAGATGGTATGGCGGATCTGGAGGGACCGTTGCCGAAGGGGATAAGTCGGCGGGAACCCGCGCCCTACGGCAGGTAGGCGCGCGGGTTTTGTTGTACTCCGTTGTACCGGATCTCGAAGTGGAGGTGCGGGCCGGTGGACCAGCCGGTGTTGCCGGAGGCAGCGATGACCTGCCCGCGCTCGACCGCCTGCCCCGCGACGACGTAGATGTTGCTCAGGTGGGCGTAGTAGGTGGCGAAGCCGTTGGCGTGGTCGATCACCACCAGGTAGCCGTACCCCACATCGGTCCAGCCAGCGAAACTGACGAACCCCGCATCGGCCGCGCGCACCGCCGTGCCCACGGGCACCCCGATGTCGATCGCCCGGTGCCCGTACCAGTATCCCTGGGTGATGTAGCCCAGCACTGGCCACTGGAACAGCCCGGTGCCCCGAGCCCCCTCCGGAATGGGGCCGGTGTAACTGGTGATGACCCGTGGCACGTAGGGCTTCTCCCCTCCGGGGATGATCAGTTTCATCCCCGGCTCGATAGCGAAGTCGGGCGGCTCCAGATGGTTGTACGGGCAGGAAGTGATCGCCTCCACGTCCACCTTGTACTTCTCAGCGATGGACTCCAACGTATCCCCTTCCTGGACGGTGTGGTACACCCCGTCGATGGGGAGGATGATGATCTCCTGGCCGATCCGCAGCAGGTCTGGCGCGTCCTCCACCGCCGGGTTGGCCCACAGGATCGTGGTCGGCTTCAACCCGAACCGCTCGGCGATGGCCTGGACCGTGTCTCCCAGTTGCACGGTGTAGGTGATGACCTCCAACCGAGGTCGATCGGGGATCGTCGTGTGGAGTTCTGTCTTGCGGGTTAGTGGTGCCCACAGATCTGGTGAGGAGGGTTCGCCTTCGGGGGCCAGGATCTCCGTCGGGGTCGCCTCTGCGGGCAATGCGGCTTCCCCGAACGCACCGACCTCCAGGGCGCCAGGGAGGGGGTGAGCGGCAAGCACCGGCCAGTGGACGCTGCCGGCCACCAGGACGACGTAGGCGATAGCGAAAACGGCCAGGTGAGCGACGATGCGGCTGAAAATCGGCCGCATCCCCCGCCAATCCCCGCCCACTCGCCAGGTCGCTACCGCGAGCCAGGCGAAGAAACGTGGGAGGGCAACCTCTAGCCGCTTTCGCAACCAGCCCTTCTTTTTCAACCGCCTCACCGTCCTATGAGTGATGGCGGCCTCTTCACTGTTTTCGTCCAATTTTGGCTCCGTCGTGCTCTTCTAGCCCCCGTCAGGGGGCTCTATTATACCCTCAATCGAGCGGAAGGCAAATTCACCCCCCGCGGGATATTCGAGGTGGATCACGCTACTCGGGAGGTGACCGGCACGTTCAACCCCCTCAGATCGCAAGTGCCGGTCACCTCCCTTGCCTTCCACTTCGAATCTGAAACGCGCTCGTGGGCAGCGATTTGCTGGCGCAAAATGGAATTCTGTGGCAAAATACCTGTTTGGAACTTCAGTACACAAGTTGCTCCAACAAGGGGGTTCGTTATGAAAGAACTGATCGAGATCCGCTGGCATGGTCGGGGAGGACAGGGCGTGGTCACGGCAGGGAAACTCTTGGCTGAGACCGCCCTGGGCACCGGTCGGTATTTCCAGGCCTTCCCCGACTACGGCCCTGAGCGGATGGGAGCGCCCATCCGCGCCTACACCCGCCTCAGCACCCGGCCCATCACCATCCACTCGCAGATCGAGAGCCCGGACATCGTGCTGGTGCTGGACCCCACCCTCCTCGGCACCGTCCCCGTGACGGAGGGGTTGAAGGAGGACGGGATCCTCCTGGTGAACACCTCGATGAGTCCCAAAGAGGTGCGCGAGATCACGGGCTTTCACACCGGCAAGGTCTTCACGGTGGACGCCAGCCACATCGCCATCGAGGAGATGGGGCGGGAGATCACCAACACCCCGATGCTAGGGGCCTTCGCCCGCGCCACAGGCCTGTTCGACCTGAGCGCGCTGGAGGAGCAGATCCGCCACTGGTTCGGCAACAAGGTCGCTCCGGAGGTGGTCGAGGCCAACATCCGGGCGATGCGCCGGGCGGCGGAGGAGGTCGAAGAGGGATAATGTGGTGTAACGCCGCGCATCACGCATCACGCATCACGCATCACGTGTCACACATCACGCATCACGTGTCACGCATCACGCATTCCGCAGTTTATCGGTAAGGAGCAAAGGCAATGGCTGAACTAAAAGGTTGGCGGGACATCCCCATCGGCGGGATGATCCTGGAAGCGGGCAATGCGGTGGAGTACCCCACCGGCACCTGGCGGGCGTTCCGCCCCGTGTTCGGTGAGGCAAAGTGTATCCATTGCTTCACGTGCTGGCTCTACTGTCCGGATTCCAGTATCCTGGTCGACCCTGAGAACGAGAAGATGCTGGGGTTCGACCTGGAGCATTGCAAGGGGTGTGGCATCTGCGCCTCGGTCTGCCCGGTGAACGCCAAGGTGCGCCGGGAGGCCGGAGAGGAATTGGCGCGGGACGACCCCCGCCTGTGCATCCGGATGGTCGAAGAAGGGAAGTTCCAGGAGTAGGGCGATGAGCAAGTTCGAAGCACTGACCGGTAACGATGCCGTTGCGACGGCGATGCGTCAGATCAACCCGGACGTGGTTGCGGCATACCCGATTACGCCGCAAACCTCGACGGTGCAGAAGTTCTCCGAGTTCGTCGCCGACGGGCTGGTGGATACGGAGTTCGTCACCGTGGAGAGCGAGCACAGCGCGATGAGCGCGTGCGTCGGCGCGTCGGCAGCGGGCGCGCGGGTGATGACCGCGACCTCGGCCAACGGCCTGGCGCTGATGTGGGAGATCGTCTACATCGCTGCCTCCAACCGGCTGCCTATCGTGATGAGCCTGGTCAACCGGGCCCTCTCCGCTCCCATCAACATCCACTGCGACCACTCGGACGTGATGGGGATGCGGGACAGCGGCTGGATCATCCTCTTCTCCGAGAACGCACAGGAGGCCTACGACAACATCATCCAGGCGGTCCGCATTGCCGAGCACCCGGACGTCCTCCTGCCCGTGGCGGTCTGCCAGGATGGGTTCATCACCAGCCACGGGATGGAGCGGGTGGAGATCTACGAGGATGAGGATGTGAGGGCGTTCATCGGGGAGTACCGCCCCCAGTGGTCGATCCTGGACGTCGATCATCCCAAGACTTACGGTCCGCTGGATTTCTACGACTACTACTACGAGCACAAGCGGCAGCAGGTCGAGGCGATGAAGAACGCCCATCGGGTTATCCAGGAAGTGGCCGAGGAGTTCAACCGGAAGTTCAACCGGAACTACGGCCTTTTCGAGGCTTACCGGCTGGACGACGCGGAGGTCGCCGTAGTGGTCGTCAACTCCACGGCGGGCACAGCGAAGGTCGTGGTCGACCAACTGCGCGCGGAGGGGCTGAAGGTGGGTCTGCTGAAGCCCCGCGTCTTCCGTCCCTTCCCCGCGAAGGAACTGGTCGACGCCCTGCGCCACCTGAAGGCGGTGGCCGTGATGGACCGGTCCATCTCCTTTGGTTCGATGGGCAACGCTGGCCCCCTCTTCCTGGAACTGGCAGCAGCGATGGCCCTCCACGGGGTCCACATCCCGATGGCCGATTACGTCTTCGGCCTGGGTGGACGAGACATCCTGCCCAGCGAGATCGAGTCGGTCTACCGGGATATGCTCCGCGCGGCGGAGACGGGCCAGGTGGAGCGGATGGTGACGTACCTGAGTGTGAGGGAGTAGGAAAATGGCCACCAAGTTGGCATTGAAAGAACTGATCAAGCAGCCTACGCGGTTGACGCCAGGACACCGCCTCTGCGCGGGATGCGGGGCTTCCATCATCGTTCGACAGGTCCTGATGGCGATCGACGATCCGGTGGTCATCACCAACGCCACAGGTTGCTTGGAAGTGGCGACGACCATCTACCCGTACACCGCCTGGAACGTGCCCTGGATGCACAATGCCTTCGAGAACGCAGCATCCACCATCAGCGGCATCGAGGCGGCGTACCGCGCTCTGGTGCGCAAGGGGAAGATCCCCGACCGCAACGTCAAGTTCATCGCCTTCGGCGGCGATGGTGGAACCTACGACATCGGTCTCCAGGCCCTCTCCGGCGCGGCGGAGCGCGGCCACCAGTTCCTCTACATCTGCTACGACAACGGGGCCTATATGAACACCGGCATCCAGCGATCCAGCGCGACCCCTATGGGGGCCCACACCACGACCTCCCCGGCCGGCAAGAAGATCCCCGGCAAGCAGCAGTTCCGCAAGGACCTCACGGCGATCATGGCCGCGCACGGCATCCCCTACGTGGCTCAGGCCGCGCCGAGCCACTGGCGCGATCTGATGAAAAAGGTGCGGAAGGCGGTCAACTGCGGTGGCCCGGCGTTTATCAACGTCCTCTCCTCCTGCAACCGGGGCTGGCGGCACCCCACCGACGACACCATCGAGATCACCCAACTGGCGGTGGATACCTGCTACTGGCCCCTGTACGAGGTGGAGAACGGGGAATGGCGGCTGACCTACAAGCCGAAGGAAAAGAAACCGGTGGAGGAATGGCTGAAACGACAGGGTCGGTTCCGCCACCTCTTCCGGCCGGAGAACCGGCACATCATCGACGAGTTACAGGCGGAGGTGGACCGCCGCTGGGAGCGGCTGCTGCATCTGTGCGGCGAGGCGTAGAACGAACCTGCGACATCACTGCCGAACAGCCCTGCGAGCCCCGTGAGCCGCAGGGCTGTTTGTCTGAATCGCAAAAACCGCAAAGGGCACGAGGGCCCCTTGTCACCTTCTCTCCGTGTTCCTTGCGGTGGATCGTCGCTTCGGCCTGAGCAGGGCGGCGAGGGCCTGGAGTTCCTCCTCCGTGAGTTCCCGCCACTGGCCCGGCCGCAGCCCGGACAGCGTCAGCGGGCCGATGCCGATCCGGACCAGCCGCAGGGTCGGGTGGCCGACGGCGGCGGTCATCCGCCGCACCTGCCGTTTGCGCCCTTCGTAGAGGACCATCCGCAGCCACGCGGTGGGGACGTTCTTCCGATGGCGGATAGGCACGGGGCGGGGCGGCAGGTCCGGCTCTTCCGCCAGCAGTTCCACCTCCGCCGGGCGGGTGCGGCGGCCCTCAACGACTACGCCCCGCCGAAGGGTTTCCAGCGCCTCCGCGGATGGGACCCGCTCTACTTGGACCAGGTAGGTGCGGGGATGGCCGAAGCGGGGGTCGGTGAGCCGGTGGATGAGCCAGCCGTCGTCGGTAAGTAGCAGTAGCCCCTCGCTGTCGAAGTCGAGCCGCCCGGCAGCGTAGACCCCGGGGACGGGGACGTAGTCGGCTAGGGTGGACCGCCCCAGCCGGTCGGTGAAGTAGGACATCACGCCGTAGGGCTTGTAAAACAAGATGTAGCGGCAGAAGGGAAGGCCCAGAGGCTTGCCATCCAGGGCGATCTCGTCTCGAAGGGGGTCCGCCCGCGCCCTCGGATCTCGCACCGGGCGGCCGTTTACCCACACCCGGCTCTCCCGCAGCACGCGCTCGGGGTCGGTCACGCCCGCGACCGCCAGAAGCACGGTCAGCAATTGCCGGCCGGCTATTCGGCTGGCGCAGCGGGGGCGGGGGGGACGCTTGGTCATGGTCTAATTCCTGTGCTTTGCGGTGTCGCAGGGGGAGGGATCAGCGGATTGAGCGGATGGAGCAGATGGAGCGGATGAGGCAGGTGGAGCGGATTGAGCGGATGAAGCGGATGAAGCGGGGGGATGGGGGTGGAGGTCATTTCCCTATGGTTGTGTCGTCCCACGTGGCCGCCCGTGTGCCCAGGTCGAAGGCTTCCTCCAGGACGTGGGGGTTGCGCAGTACGTCCCCTTTGGCGTCCACCCCGCCGACGAGGAGTTCGCCCCAGTAGTCGGCCTCGTAGACGCCGAAGAAACCCTTCACCGTGCGCACCGCTCCGTCGAAGTACGGCTCGGCCTCCCCGCCCGCGGAGATGAAGACCCCACGGCGGCGGGGCCGGCCGGAGAGGGTGGGCCGCAGGGGGATCTTGACGATGAACTTCCGCGCCCACTGGCACTGGCTGCGGTCGATCGCGGCCTTCACCTGGGCGGGCAGGTTCCAGAAGTAGAGGGGAGCGGCCAATGCGACTACGTCGGCGTCGACGATCTGCTCGCACAGTTGCTGGAAGTCGTCCTGGACCACACACCGACCGTCCTCCCAGCATCCGTCGCAGGCGCGGCAGCCCGCGATCCGCAGCCGCGCCACGACCACCTTCTCCACCTCCGCACCGACGCTCTTCGCCCCGGCCAGGAACCGGTCGAGAAGGGTCTCGGTGTTCCCACGCCGCCGGGGACTCCCCGCGATGCCCAGGACCCGGATCTTCCCGTCCCCCATTTCCCTGCTATTCAGAAACACCGCGCAGGCCCGGAGGATACTGAGTCCTCTCGGGAATGTAGGGTGGCCCTTCCGCGTTCCCCGCGCCGCTCACAGGTCCACACGGACGTAGTCGATGTACCTGTAGCCGCTCCCCCAGGGATCGCCGGCCTCGAAGGTGCCCAGCCCCCGGTCGGCCGCCAGCCGCAGGTAATCGTAGGCATCGCCAGGGATCCCACGCCATTCACTCCGCAATAGGTCGCACATCACGCAGTCGATCGCCACCGGGTCCCGGCTGAAGAAGAGGCTGTTGGGCGCGCCACCGAACGTCTTCCACGGGATCGGCGGCTGGACCGCCCCCGGCGCACCGAAGAGCCCGTCCCCCATCGTGAGCACCGTCTTGCCGGCGATGTTGGGGTTGGCGTAGATGTCCACCAGCGGGCTGAGAGTCGGCTGGTACAAGGGCGACCGCGTGGTCAGGTACTGGTGAAGGTCGTCTTCCCCTCCGCGGACCACGTTGTCGATGCTCCCGAAGTGGTTCTTGAACCCCAGCGTCACCGGATGGATGCCGTGCCGCTTCAGGATGGGGATGTTGATGAGATAGGTGGCCCAGTACAGCAGGTCGGTCAGCCAGCGGTCGGTCAGGGTGGGGGCGGAGAAGGAGATGCGGAGGCTCTCGTCTACGTGGTCGAAGGGGGGAGGCTGGGCGCACTCCTTCCGGCCCCAGAAGACGATCCCCGGATAGGCCGCCTGGATGGGCAGGCGGAACCGATCGGGCAGGAACCGTCCTCGACCGACGGTGGCGTCGTAGATCCAGATGTCGGCCGGATCGACCCCGCGCCCCTCGACCAGGGTGCGGACCAGGGCCAGCACCGGCTGCGGCAGCCCGTCGATGATGTTCCCCTGCTGGGAGCAGTTCCCGCCGTTCCGGTCGCTGTTGTTGAAATTGACCTTGATGGCGATCTTTTGACCCGGCCGGTAATCGGGCAGCAGAACCGTCCAGGCGTCCGCCGCCGACGATGCGCCGGTCAGTTGGCGCAGTCCTTCCTCAACCATCGCGTCCACCACGGCCTGGTCCACGTGGTCCCCGTACCACCCGCTGGCGAAATCCCAGTACGTGGCAGCGGGGGAGTGGACGTGGGCCACCCGGTTGGCCCTGGGCGGCGAAGGGGGAGCGGTAGGGGACGGCGTGGAGGTGGCGGTGGCGGTCGGAGAGGGGACGGAGGTCGCGGTGGGGGCGATCGCCGCCTGCGGGGCAGGCGTGGGAGGGGCCCCGGTCGGGGTCGGCGAGGGCGCGACGCCCGCCGTAGGGGGGGCGGACGTCACGGTGGGGGGAGAGGGAACCGCCGGCCGGCAGCGGGCCAGAAGCCACGCCCCCAGGCCAGCGAGGACCCCCTTCAGGAACCGACGACGGTCGATCGATTTCATACGGCCTCCTTTTTGCCCGCCCGTGCCGCCTCGTAGACGGCGGTCAACTGGCGGGCGCTGTCTTCCCAGTCGTGGTGCGCTTCCACGTACCGCCGCCCGGCCTCTCCCAGACGACGGGCGCGGTCGGGGTCGGTGCAGAGGCGCAGGACATATTCGGCGAAGGTGTCTGGATCGTCGGCGACCAGTGCGTCCCGCCCCGCTTCTGCTTGAAGTCCGGCGAACGCGGCCCGGCTGCAGACCACGGGGGTCGCCATCGCCATCGCCTCCAGCACCTTGTTCTGGATGCCCACGGCGTACAGGGCGGGGCAGACCGCCACCCCGGCCCGGGCCAGGTACGGGCGCAGGTCCTCCACGTAGCCGGTCACCTCGATCCGCCCGTCCGCCGCCAGCCGCCGCACCGATTCTGGAGGGTCCTTGCCCACGATCTGGAACCGGACGTAGGGAGCCTTCGCCCAGATACGGGGCAGCACTTCGCGGGCGAAGTAGAGGACGCCCGCCACGTTGGCGTGATAACTCATCTTGCCGGTGAAGACCACGGTGTGGGGGTCCCGCCCGTCCCCTTCCAGGGGGCGGAAATACTCCAGGTCCACCCCGTTGGCGACCACCGTCACGGGTGCGGGGCGGGCCTCGGGGGGGAGATACCGTCGGGCCAGGGCCTCCAGGGCCTCCTTGTCCCGACGGGAGGTAACCACCACGTGGTCGAACTGGGTCAGCAGGCGGGCCTCGTACCGGCGGGTGCGGGCCAGATCCAGCCGCGCCTTCCACCGCGCCGCGCGCTCCGGGCTGGCCCGCGCCGTCTGCTCGAACAAGAAGGTGATGCAGTCGACCGCGTCGTAGACCACCGGATGGCCCTTCACCGCCCGCACCAGCCGGGCTGCCCGCAGATGCTCGATGTGGACGATGTCGAAAACGCTCTCCCGGAGCAACGTCCGCAGGCGACGTTCCATCTGGGGATGGTAAGCGTAGACGGCCTGCAGGGGCTCGTAGGTGGGAAGCGCCCGCAGACAGTTCCAGAGGGAACGGGCCGCCGGAACGGAGAAGGTCTCGACCTCCACGCCCCACTCCCGCAGCATGTCCGCCTGCCGCTGGTCTTCCGGCCCGGTGCCCGCCGCGGTCAACAGCGTGATCCGGTGACCGAGGCGCACCAGGGCGCGGATCAGATTGTAAGGGCGGGTGCGGATGGGGGAGGGGACGTAGGGGGTGATGTAGAGAAGCCTCATCCGACGCTCCCCCTCCCGGGCGAAGGGATGCTCCCCAGTTTCACCGAGACGGCCGCGATCACCTCGGGCGCGGGCTCCTCCTCCAAGCGGGCGAGGGCTTCTTCACGGCTCATATATCCTTCCCGAACCAGCCCGGCCAGTTCCATCACGTAGGGATGGAACCCCATCTTCTGCTGGTGGACCTGGCAGGCGAAGCCGTTGAGGAGGCAGTTGGTGGAGTTGGGGTCGGTGTCCCGAGGCGATTCCCACCCCAATCGACGGATGGACCGGAGCATTTCTTCCTCGTCGTACTCCAGAAACGCCAGGGGGGAGACGAAGTAGGGGAGCGAGCCGGCCCCCTCCAGCAGCCGGTCCGATGGGAAGTACGGATGGGCCTGTTCGCCGACTACCTCCTCCAGCGGAGCCTTCGCCGTCTGGAGGAACGCTTCGAGCATCGAACGATTGGTGCGAAAGAGGGCGGATGCGAGGGGGACCTGCCCCGGCGACCAGCCGTAGACCACGAGTGGGATCGAACGGGTGAGGGCAATCCGCAGGCCGATCCCCTTAGCGAGGGACATACAGGCGTTGCAGATGCCGCTGGCCCGTTCCAGCGCGCGGAGCGGGTACAGGTCCGACTGTATCGAGGCGAGGAAGATCCGCCGCAGCATGTCGAAGGGAGGCTTGACGATGACGTGGGCGATCCTCAGGTTTTCGGACACGACCCGCATATTCTTGAAGGCCGCCGGGGAGACGAAGCCGTTGTCGAACGTGAAGGCCAGGACCCGCAGCCCGTACCGCTCTTTCAGGAGCCAGAGGGTGTAGGTGCTGTCCTTTCCGCCGCTCCACCCCATCAGGGCGTGATAACCTGGCCGCGCGCGGATCTGCTGGACCAGCGTCTCGAAGCGGGTGCGAAGGCGGGCCCGTTGCGCAGCCAGACGTTCCGGCGGCGGCGTTCGTCGGCAATACTGACATACCCCTTCCTCATCGAACTGGATGCCGGGGAAGGTCTCCGGCAGAACGCATCGGGTACATCGTTTCACGCTTTTCCCCACTTCCGCCCGCTCCTGGACGGTGTGTATCACTGTGTGCATATCTCTGCCTTTCCGAGCGGCTCGCGCCGCCCATCTCCCCTGCAGATCCGCACGGGCTCGACTTCCCGCACGGGGCGCGGGGGGAAGGTTGCGACAAACAGGTGGTGGAGCAACTGGATGGAGAGCACCCCCACCAACGCCATATCGTCTCGCTCCCCGGCCCGACGTCCGCTCCGGCACTTTCTCACCAACTGAGCCACCGCTGCCGGGTCGAACAGGCCCGCCTCCTGGATCGCCTCCGGCGAGAGCACCGCTTCTACGTAGTCCGGGGGAGGGCTGAGGAAGGCTGGATGGATGGGAGCGCGATAGGGCTGCTTCCGTCGCCGCCACACCTCCGGTGGGAGGAGCCCCTGCGCGCTCTTGCGCAGGATGTACTTCTCCTGAAGCCCGCGGATCTTCAGGTGCGGCGGGAGACGGGCGGAGAACTCCACCACCCGATGGTCGAGAAAAGGAAAGCGGCCCTCCACGGAGTTGGCCGCCATCATTCGATCGCCCTGGGAGGAGAGAAGGTAGGGGGACATAAACGTGGCGACCTCCAGGTACTGCGCCTGGGCCAGCGGGCTCCAGCGGGACAACGCGCCGTCGAGGGTGGAGAGGAACTCCTCGATGGGGTCGTACTCCCCCAGCGCCTTCCGCAGCGGGGCGGAGAAGAGTCGGTGGAGCGAGCGAGTGTTCTGCCAGCGGATCTGATGGGAGTAGCCAGGCCGGTCCACCTCCGTCAGTCCGCGGCGGAAGAAGGCCCGCAGGAACGCACCGCCACCCCGGGAGAGGTCGGCCACGTAGGGGTACAATCGATGAAGGAGCAATGGACGCCAGGCCGAATCGGGCTGACGGGCCCAGAAACGGCGGACTTTGTCCTCCTTGAAGATGTTGTAGCCGCCCAGGAACTCGTCCGCCCCCTCGCCGGTCAGAACGACTTTGATCCCGCTCTCGTGGACCAATCGGGAAAGGAGGAACATCGGCGCGGGGGAGGTGCGCAGGAGCGGGGCCTCGGCGTGCCAGACGACCTCCGGGAAAACGGCACCGATGTCGGCGTTGGAGCACTCGGCGCGGCGATGGGCGGTCTTGAGGAACGCCGTTGCGACCTCCTGGTAGGGCCGCTCGTCGAAGGCTTTTTCCTGAAAGGCGATAGAGAAGGTGCAGAGAGTATCCGGCACGTGCTGACGGATCAGGGCGGCGATGAGGGTGGAGTCGAGCCCGCCGCTGAGGTAACTGCCCACCGGCACGTCGGCCCGCAAGCGAAGCCGCGTGGCGTCGGCCAGCAGATCCCGCAGTTGAACCGCCGCCTCCTCCACATCGATCCGCTCCTCCTGGCCTGCCTCGGGGAAGGAGAGGCCCCAGTAGCGGGCGACGGTGTGGGAGCCGGCGCGGACCCGCATATAGTGGCCCGGCGGCAGTTCCCAGATCCCCTGGAAGGAGGTGCGCGGTGCCAGTGGGGCCCAGAAGGTGAACGCCTGGGCCAGCGCATAGGGATCCAGCCGCGCTTCCACCCGGGGATCGAGCAGCACCGCCTTGATCTCCGAGCCGAAGACCAACCCCTGGGGCGGGAGGGCGTAGAAGAGGGGACGGATCCCCAACCGGTCGCGGGCCAGAAACAGTTCCTCCTTGCGGGTGTCCCAGATGGCGATGGCGAACTGACCGTTGAGCCGGTGGAGGCATTCCGGCCCCAGATCCTCGTAGAGATGGAGGATGACCTCCGTGTCGGTGCGGGTGGAGAAACGGTGGCCCCTCCGCTCCAACTCTGCCCGCAGTTCGGGGTGGTTGTAGACCTCACCGTTGAAAACGATCCACAGAGTGCGGTCCTCGTTGGGGATCGGCTGGCTGCCGGTGTTCAGGTCGATGATGCTCAGACGGGCGCAGCCGATGCCTACCTTACGGTCGACGTACACGCCGAACTCGTCTGGCCCACGGTGGCGGATGATGCCCAGCATCCGCCGGAGCAGGTTGATCTCAGGGGGACGTGTTCCGGTCCAATCCACCGTGCCGACGATGCCGCACATCGCGCATCTACCTCAGGGCCGACCGTCGGATCTTGCCCGAGGGTGTCTTGGGCAGGCTCTCGCGGAACTCGATGTACTTGGGGACCATAAAGTCCTCCAAGTGCTGTCGGCAGTGGCGGAGGACGTCCCGCTCCGTGAGGGTGTGGCCGTCGCCGCAGACGATGAACGCCTTCACCGCCTGGCCCAGCAGGTCGTCCGGCACGCCGACGACGGCGGCCTCCACCACGCCGGGCAACTGGTAGAGGACGTTCTCCACCTCTTTGGGGGCGACCTTCTCCCCACGGCTCTTGATGATGTCGTCCTTACGGGCGACGAAATAGAAGAACCCCTCCTCGTCCATCCAGAACAGGTCGCCGGTGTAGAGGAGCCGTTCCGCCGGATACCGACCCGGCCGATACCGCTTCGCTGTTTCCTCCGGATCGCCCCAGTACCCTTGCATCACGTGGGAGCCGCGGATCACCAGTTCGCCGACCTCCCCTGGGCCGAGACGGTTGCCCTCCTCGTCCTCGATCCAGGCCTCGGTCCCGGGGATGGGGATGCCGACCGAGGCGGGGCGACGGTCCAGTTCCTCCGGCGGAAGGTACAGCGCCCGCTTGCACTCGGTGAGGCCGTACATCGAATAGAGGCGGGCGTGGGGGAAAGCCTCCCGCAACCGCCGGATGTGCTCCACCGGCAGGGCAGCGCCGGTGTTGGTCAGGTAGCGCAAGGAGGAGAGGTCGAACCGGCTCAGGTCCATCTGCAGGAGCATCGCGAAGAGGGTCGGCACCCCCGGCAACCCGGTCACGCGCTCCTCCTCGATCCGCTTGAGCACCGCTGCCGGGTAGGCGAAGGACCGCTCCAGCACCAGCGTGCCGCCGAACTTGAAGACCATCAGCAACTGGTACAGGCCGTAGTCGAACGAGAGAGGAAGGACGTTGATCACGATGTCCTCGGGCGTGTTCTCCAGGTACTGGATGATCGAAGAGGCGGCGAAGACGACGTTGGCGTGGGTGGACATCACCCCTTTGGGGTCGCCGGTGCTGCCGGAGGTGTAGATGAGGCAGGCCAGGTCGATGTCGATGGTGCGGGTGGGGGGAGGATCGGGAGGGTAGGTTTCCAGCAGGTGACGGAACTCAAGGGCGCGGAAGGAAGGAAGCGAGGAAGCGGGGGAAGCAGGGCCACAGAGAACGCCGAGACGGAGGGAGGAAACGGCTTCGAACAGGCCCTGGATCTGCTCCATCCGGCGGGCGGGCGCGAAGAGGCCCCAGGCCTCGCAGTTGTTGAGGATGTAGGCCAGTTTCCCCGGTTTGGTGGTGGGATTGACGACGGTGAAGACCCCCCCGGCCTTCAGGATGCCGAAAATTGCCACCACCGTCTCGACGGAGTTGGGCAGCCACACCGCCACCCGGTCCCCCCGCCGCAGCCCCAGGTCCAGAAGGCCGTTGGCGATCCGGTTGGCCTGCGCCTCGATCTCGGCGTAGGTCCAGCGATGGCCGTCACAGACGAGAGCCACCTTGTCCGGAAAACGGTCCGCGCTACGCTGCAAGAACTCGTTCACCAACATCGATCGGCACCTCTCCGCCTTTTCGGCGCACGTAGGCAGCCAGTTGGCTCACCGAATCGAAATTCTCCGGCAGGATCTCCTCGTCCTCGACGGTGATGCCGAACGTCTCTTCGACGAACATCACCAGTTCCAGCACGCCCGTCGAATCCACCACCCCTGCCTCCAGGAAAGAAGTATCGTCCTGTAGCACACTCTCGTCGTCCGTGAAGAGAAAGTTCTCCAGGATGTAACGGCGGATCAAGGCTTCTACCGACATCTCCTCACTCCTTTGGGATTTCGCCCTCATTCTATTAGCCTGGGGTCGGTTTATGGTGAGCAGAACATTAGAAAAGCCCTAGAAGCCGCCCGACTCGCTCGTCCAGCGGGCGGGGTGGGGCTGTTGCTCCAGGGAACTTCGAACGGCCCCGCCCAGGCAGACGGCCTGCGCTACTTCCTGCTCGATCCGTTCCGGTCGCACTCCAATTATTGGGCGTGACCAAAATGAGTTGGCCTCGCGCAGGCTAGACGGCCTGCGCCACTTCCTGCTCAACCTGTTTCAGTCGCACTCTAATTAATTTTCAGGAAGTTCCTCACCGAACTCTGACGTATCTTCCCTAGAATGAGCGTTGGGGGAAATTCCCTGGGGTAGACCCTCCTGCAGCACTGGACGGCACGTGCAGATTTACCCGTCTAGGGGGGTGGACGGCTGGAGGAACACGGGGCGAGGTCTGCGGGAGGGTCCCCTCTACTCTGTAGAACGGGAAAGCGGAGGGTATGGCACAGTTGGAGGGAGAGGACTTTCAGCATGCAAGCGGGATGCCGGTCGCGATCAAGAAGCGGCCGGCGGTTGCGGAGAGGCGAGCCCGCCCGTCGATTTTCTGGGCGGTCGCGCCTCTCGTTCTGCTGGATGCTCTCTGCATCAGCGGGAGCCTGATCGCCGCGTACATCTTCCGCTTCCAGTTGATCCCGTACCACGCGCCGTTTTCGGTGATCTTTTATCGGCGTCTCGTCTACGTCGGCGTGCCGATGTGGCTGCTCATCTTCGCCGCCCACCGGCTGTACCACCCCGACCACATCTTCGGCGGGTTGCAGGAGTACGCCAGCGCGGTCAACGCCAGCACGCTGGGCCTGGTCGCTCTCATCCTCTACAGTTTCCTCGACCGGCGCACGGAGTACGACATCTCCCGTGGATGGCTGATGATCCTGTGGCTTTTCTCCGTCGTCTCCGTCGTCGGCACCCGTTTCGGCTACCGACGGCTGATCTACCGGCTTCGGGAGCGGGGGTTGTTCGTCCGTCGGACGGTGGTGGTGGGGGCGAACGAGGAGGGAAGGGTCGTCGCCGAGCAGTTGCGCTCCGTCCCCCGCGCCGGACTCGAAGTGGTTGGCTTCGTCGATCCCAACCTGCGGCTGGGGAGCCGGGTGGACGGCCTGACCGTGCTGGGTCGGCCGGAGGGGCTGGAGGGTGTGGTGGAACGGTACGGCGTGGAGGAGATCGTCGTCATTCCCACCGCCCTGGACCGCGAGACGTTGTTGGATCTCTACCGGGACTGGGGGACGGACCGCCGGGTGCGTATTCGGCTCTCCTCCGGCCTGTACGAACTCTTCACCACCGGCGTACAAGTCCAGGAGGTCGGTTTCATCCCTCTGGTGAGCCTCAACCGGACCCGCATCACCGGGATCGACGCCGTGCTCAAGACTCTGCTCGACTACGGGGGAGCGCTGATCGGCGTGCTTCTCCTCTCTCCCCTTTTCCTGCTCATCGCCATCCTGGTCCGGCTGGATTCCCCGGGGCCGATCATCTACCGGCGGCGGGTGGTGGGCCTGGGCGGCAGGGAGTTCGATGCCTTCAAGTTCCGCACGATGATCCAAGACGCCGACGCCTACCTGGAGGCCCACCCCGAGTTGAAGAGGGAATGGGAGGAGACCGGCAAGATCCGGAACGACCCGCGGGTCACGCGGCTGGGGCGGTTCCTCCGACGGTACAGCCTGGACGAGTTGCCTCAGTTATTCAACGTCCTCCGCGGGGAGATGAGCCTGGTGGGGCCCCGGATGATTACTCCGGCGGAATTGCGCCACTTCGGACGGTGGCGACATAACCTGCTTACCGTCAAGCCGGGGATGACCGGCCTGTGGCAGATCAGCGGCCGATCCGACCTCTCCTACGAGGAACGGGTCCGGCTGGATATGTACTACATCCGTAACTACACCATCTGGCTGGACCTGAGGCTGCTGGTCAACACCTTCTTGGTAGTGGTCAAGGGACGGGGGGCCTACTGATGATGGGAGCCGGCTCGGCCCTCCAACGAAGTCAAGGTCGCTTTCCCTTTTCTTCGTCCGGTTTGTCTGAAGGTCTCGATAAGATGGAAGATCGTGTGAAGCAAGCGGAGCAGGAGGAGCACGGGGAGCCGATCGGCCGTCTGATGGCGGGTGTGGACCCGGAACTCCTCGCCTTTCTTCGAGCGCAGGTGGACTCGTTCACCAAGTGGGATCTGCTTCACTTCTTTTACGAAAACCCCCACGCCGCCGACACCGCCGGCAACATCGCCCTTTACATCGGCCGGAATTCCGCCAACGTTGAAGCGGACCTGGACGACCTGGCGAAGCGGGGGGTACTGACGGTCCGCCATCTGGGGGGGATGAGGGTGTACTCCCTCTCCTCCGATCCGGTCATTTGGGAACAGATCCGTCGGTTTATCCAGGCCTGCGGCGACCGGGAGTTTCGGGTCAAAGCGATCTACCACATCGTTCGCGGCATGCGCTGATGCCGTGTGCCTGAACGGTGAGGAAATCTGGGTGAGGAGGAGAAGATTGGAACGGGACAGCGTCGTAAGGTATCTGGACGAGGTGCAGGAGGTATTGGGGAACCTTCCTCTCGCCGCCATACGAGAGGTGGCGGACGTGCTGCTCAGCGCAAACTACGTGGGGAGCACCGTCTTCACGATGGGCAACGGGGGGAGCGCAGCGACGGCCTCTCACTTCGCCTGCGACCTGGCGAAGGGAACGATCCGGCCCGGTCGTCCCCGCTTCCGGGTGATGGCCCTCACCGACAACGTTCCTTTGATGACGGCGTGGAGCAACGACGCGGCGTATGAGGATCTTTTCGCCGAGCAGTTGCGCAACCTGATCCAGCGGGGGGACGTCGTCGTCGCCTTCAGCGGCAGCGGTAATTCCCCTAACGTGCTGAACGCGGTGGAACTGGCTCACCGGATGGGCGGGATCACCATCGGCTTCTCCGGCTTCGACGGCGGGAGGTTGAGCACGATGGTGGACGTGCCGGTGGTCGTCCCCTCCCACTGTATGGAGCAGATCGAGGACGTCCACCTGGTCCTGTGCCATCTCATCACCACGGTGCTACGGGAACGACTGGAGCGGATCGAGCCTCCCGTCAGCCTGATGCTGGACCTGGGGGTTCAAACCCTCGTGCGTTGGCCTTCTTCCGGCGGGACGGAGGGGGGCTCGAACGGGCACCGACCGTAGCCCCCGGCGGAGGGACGACGATGCCCAGGGCCGTGTTCATCGATCGGGACGGGGTGGTCTGCCGCAACCGAGAGGACTACGTGAAGAGTTGGGAGGAGTTCCATTTCCTCCCCGGCGCGCTCGACGCCCTGGCCCGGCTGGCCCAGACCGACCTGCGGATCGTCGTCGTCACGAACCAATCCGCGATCAACCGGGGGATCGTGCCGGCCGAAGTGGTGGAATCGATCCACGCCCGAATGGTCAGCGCGATCGAGGCCAACGGAGGGCGGGTGGACGGCGTCTTCTACTGCCCTCACCGCCCCGACGAGGGGTGCTCCTGTCGCAAGCCCCGGCCTGGCCTGCTCCTCCGGGCAGCGGAGCAGTTGGCACTGGACCTGGAGGGGTCTTACCTCGTCGGGGATGCGGAGAGCGATATGCGGGCCGGGCGGGCCGTGGGGTGCCGTCGGTTCCTGGTCCTCACCGGCCGGGGGCGGCGGCAACTGCTCCGCTGCCTGATCCACGGCGAGCGGGGGTTCGCCGTCGTGCCCGACCTGCAGGCCGCGGTGGGCCGCATCCTGCGTCTGGAACGGCAACGGCGGACCGTTCCGCTGGAGGAGACGGTTGGATGTTGACGACCCAGAAGATGGAGGCCGTATCCCGGGCGCCGGACGCGGCCGTCGCTGCCGCCCGGGAGGGCCGCCTGCGCTACTACCTGCGAGGCCAGTCCACCGGCATCGGCCGCTACGTGCTGGAGCAGACGCTCTACTTCTTCCTGCACGGCGTCCCCGGCCTGCTGGGCATCGGCCTGCGGGCGCTGGCTTATCGGCTGATCCTGCACAGCGACGGCCTGCCGGTGATCGAGGACCACGTCCGTCTCGCCCAGCCGGCCAACATCCACCTGGGCCGCCACGTCTACCTCGACCACGGCGTCTACCTCCACGCTTGCCCACAGGGGATCTTCATCGGCGACGAGACCTTCGTCATGCACGGGAGCGAACTCCACGTCTACAACTTCCGCGACCTGCCCAACGCGGGGATCTGGATCGGTCGGAAGTGCTTCATCGGCGAGTTCTGCCTGATCCGCGGACAGGGCGGCGTCCACATCGGCGACGAGGTTTTGCTGGCCCCGCGGGTCCAGATCCTGGCGGTGAACCACCTCTTCGACGATCCAACCCAGCCGATCATCCGCCAGGGGATCTCGGCACAGGGGATCGTGGTGGAGGATGGGGCGTGGATCGGGGCGGGCGCGATCTTGCTGGACGGCGTGCGCGTGGGGAAGGGAGCGGTGGTGGGGGCCGGAGCGGTGGTCACCCGGGACGTGCCGCCGCACACGGTGGCCGTAGGGGTGCCTGCCCGGGTGACTGGGTGACTGGGTGAGTGGGTGACTGGGGGAGTGGGAGATCAAGGGATTTGGGAGGTCGCAATATGAATGTACTTTCGGTAGTGATTCCGGCATACAACGAGGAGGGGGGCATTGCGCAGATCATCGAACGGGTCCTCTCCATCCGCCCGCGGCTGCCGGAGGTCGGGGTGGACGATCTGGAACTGATCGTCGTGGACGATGGATCGCGAGATCGGACGGCGGAGATCGCTGCCCGCTACCCCGAGGTCCGTCTGATCCGCCACAAGGTGAACCAGGGGTACGGGGCTGCGCTGAAGACCGGCTTCAGCCACGCCCGGGGGAACCTGCTGGGTTTCCTCGACGCCGACGGGACCTACCCGCCGGAGCACTTCCCGGAACTGTGTAAGGTAGCCCTGAAGGAAGGGGCCGATCTGGTGATCGGGTCGCGGATGGCGGGGGAGGAGAACGAGATGCCCCTGGTCCGCCGGATCGGCAACCTCATCTTCGCCAACTTAGTGAGCCTTCTGGGCAACCACCGGGTCAGCGACAGTGCCAGCGGGATGCGGGTCATCCGCCGCGAAGCGTTGCCCCGTCTCTACCCCCTGCCCGACGGGCTGAACTTCACCCCGGTGATGAGCACCCGCGCGCTCCACGAGGACATCCGGTGGAAAGAGGTCCCGATCCCCTACAGAGAACGGGTCGGCCGGTCGAAACTGAGCGTCGTCCGGGACGGGATGCGGTTCTTCAGCACCATCGTCTGGACCGCCCTCAACTACAACCCGGTCCGTATCCTCGGCGGGCTCGGCCTGTTCCTGCTGGCCGTTACCGGCCTGATCGGCGCGGTGGTGGTCGGGATGCGGCTCTCGGGCATCACCCGCCTGGGACCGTGGGGTGTGGTCGCCGTCTTCACCGCTGCCCTCAGCGCCGTCTCCGGCGTAACCCTCTTCTCGTTGGGGGCTACCTTCAACTATCTGGTCTCCCTCTTCCACAAACGCCCGGTTCGCCAGGGCCTTCTCGGTCGCCCCCTCTTCAAGCAGCCGTTGGAGCGCCACTTCGGGTGGATGGGGTTGACGGCCCTCGTCGCTGGTCTGGCCCTCGGCGCGGCGAGCCTGACCCTCTCGCTCACTGGCTGGCCCGTCGAGCGGCTCTGGCTCTACCTGCTGGGCGCGGCGATGGTCAGTCTGGTGGGCCTGCAACTCGCGGTCTTCTGGCTGATTATGCAGGTGCTGGCGGAACTGAGCCAGCGCGAGGTCCAGGTGGCCCAGGATATGGAGGGCTCCCCGTGCAGCGAGTAAACCGTGGGGCGGGGATGCGGGAGCGGGTTCACCCCCCCCGCTTTCCCGACGCCGACGAGGTGGTGCGGAGAGCGGTGGAGGCCCGCCCGGGGGGGGCGGTGGACATCCTCTTCGTCAACCCGCCCGCCCCCGACCGGGGGATCTGGATCCGAAGCCAGCACCGGGTGGGGCGGCGGTCGCGGGAGGGGATGATCTGGCCCCAGGTGAGCCTGGCCCAACTGGCCGCCCTCTTCCCCGATTACCGAGTCGAGGTGATCGACGCCATCCCCCTGCGGATGGACTGGGCCGAGTTCGAGCGACTGTTGGAGGAGAAGCGGCCCCGGTACTACGTGACCCAGGTCACCGCGCCGACGCTGCGCAACGATATGTACGGCACATTCCTAGCCCGCAGCCTCGGCGCGACGACCATCGCCTTCGGCACCCACGTCACCCCCATCCCCCGCGAGACGATGCGCGCCTTCCCCAGCCTGGACTTCGCCCTGCGGGGGGAGCCGGAACTGACGCTGCGGGAGTTGATCGACACGCTGGAAGGGAACAAGGAGCAGGGAGCAGGGAGCAGGGAGCAGAGGTGGTGGCCGGGGGTGGAGCCGGGGTTCGCAGCGCGGCTGCGGAAACTCTTCACCGACGCCGATCCCGACTGGCAACCCGCCTGGCTCAACCTGAAACCTGAAACTCCGAGACCCGCAACCCTGAGGCACATCAAGGGTCTCGTCTGGCGAGATGGCAGCGAAATCGTCGTTAACCCCGACCGCCCCTTCATCCGCCACCTGGACGACCTGCCCATCCCCCGCCACGACCTCCTCCCGTTGGAGAAGTACCGCGCTCCTCTGGTCCGTGGCCCCTACGCCTTCGTCGTCACCAGCCGGGGTTGCCCCGGTGGGTGCCGGTTCTGCATCAAACACGTCTCCTACGGCTCCTCCGTCCGCTTCCGCTCCCCGGAAAACATCCTCGAAGAACTGGAACTCCTGGTCGATCTGGGTGTCCGCTCCGTGCACATGTACGCCGACCTGTTCACGGTGAGCCGGGAGCAGGTGATGGGGCTGTGCGAGTTGATCCTCCAGCGAGGGCTGCGGATCCGGTGGACCTGCAACAGCCGGGTGGACTTCGTGGACCCGGAGATGCTGCGGATGATGGGGAGGGCTGGCTGCTGGATGATCTCCTGGGGGATCGAATCGGGTAGCGAGGAAATCCTGCGCCGGGCGCACAAGGGCATCTCCCTCGACCAGGTGGAGCGGGCCCTCCGCTGGGCCCACGAGGCCGGCATTCGCAATTGGGGCTACTTCATCATCGGCCTCCCCGGGGAGACGGAGGACACCATCAAAGAGACCATCCGTTTCGCCAAACGGCTCCCCCTCGATCTTGCCCTCTTTCACATCGCCGCTCCTTACCCCGGCTCTCCCTTCTTCTTCGAGGTGGTCGAAAAGGGATGGTTCCGCCCCGGCACGCGGTGGGAGGAGGTGGATATGGACCGCTCGACGGTGCTGGACTACCCCCACCTGGGGGCGGAGGAACTGGAGAAATGGGCCCGGCGGGCGTTCAGGTCCTGGGCGTTGCGACCGGGTCCGATGTGGACCTACCTGCGGATGCTGCTGGGAGCCCCGTCGATGTGGCGGCCCGCGCTGGAGATCGGCCTGGAAAGCCTGGGCTGGGCCGTGGGCAGTTAGAAAGGCGGCGGGGAATGGACGACGGTTCCAAACTCATTATGTGCATCGACGACGATCCCGAGATCATCACCTTGATGCGGTTGATCTTCCGCCCCAAGGGGTTCCGGCTGATCGGCGCGGTCAGCGGCCCGGAGGGGCTGGAGGTGATGCGGCGCGCCAAGCCGGACCTGGTCCTCCTGGACCTGATGATGCCGGGGATGAGCGGGTGGGAGGTCTATCGTCGGATGAAGGCCGACGAGGAACTGAAGAACATCCCGGTCGTCATCGTGACGGTCCGCGCCCAGCCGATCGAGAGGACGATCGGCCTCCACGTCTTCGGCGTGGACGATTACATCACCAAACCGTTTGAGATCCGGGACCTCGTCCGGAGCGTGTGTCGCGTCCTCGGTGTCTCCGACTCGATCAACGACCGGAACGGGCCGGCTTTCGGCCTCTCCGGGGGGGCTGGGGCAGCGTGAAGTAGAAGAGGCTGCCCTGGCCGACCTCGCTTTCCACCCCGACCTCCCCGCCCAGTTTCTCCACGATGCGGCGGGCGATGGAAAGCCCCAATCCGTGCCCTCCTCCGCGCTCTTGCCCCCTTTTCAGGCGTCGGAAGGGGATGAAAAGGTTCTTTTGCTCCTCTGGGGAGATCCCCGCCCCGTTGTCCCGCACCCAGAAACGAACCATCCCGTTCGGCAGCACGTCCGTCCCCAATTCGACCTGCGGCGGTCGTCCTCCGTATTGAAGGGCGTTGCTGATGTAGTTGTACCATACCTCCTCGACCCACGGTCCGTACCCTAGCGCCTGCGGCCAGCGATCGGGGAGGATGATGTCTGCTTGATACTTTCGTATCAGGTGGTTCAGGCGGTGCTGGATGACCTCTTTCACGATGGTTCCCATATCGAGCGTCTCCAGGGTTACCTCCTCGTCCCGCACCCTGGCCAGGAGAAGCAGTTCGTCGATGGTGCGGCTCATCTTGCGCCCCGTCCGCTCGATGATCTCCAGGCTCTCCTCGAACTCCTTCTTCGACATCGTCGCGTGATACCTGCGCAACGCTTCGGCAAAGCCGATGATCAGCGCCAACGGGTTCTGGAGGTCGTGGGCCACGGTGTGGGCAAAGGCGTCCAACTCCTCGTTCCGCTTCTCCAGTTCCCGATTCAGCCTGCGCAGTTCCATCAGGTCCTGGAACCGGGCGACGGCGATGCCGATAGAGCGGTCCAGTTCGCGCAGGTCGGGCGGCTTGACCAGGTAGGCGGCCACGCCCGCCTCCGCGGCCCGCTCGACCAGTTCCGGCATCTCGTAGGCGGTGAGGATGATCACCGGCGTCGGGCATTCTGCTTGAATGCGCCGCGTCGCCTCGATGCCGTCCAGATCGGGCATACGAATGTCCATCAGGACCACGTCCGGCCGGAGGGAACGGGTCATCTCGACGGCTTCCTGCCCGTTGTTCGCCTCTCCGGCGACACTGTAGCCCGCTTCCCGCACCAACCCCTTGATCATCTCGGCGACCAGGTAGTCGTCTTCGACGATCAGCACCCGAATGTCCTTGTGCTCCTTCACCACCGCGTGCTCCTCCTCACCTCTCCTCCGCCACCGCTTTGAAGCGGATCTCAACGACTGCCCCGTTATCATTATATAACTTCCATTCCCCTCTGAGGTTGCGCTCGATCAGGTTGCGGACCAGGTCGAATCCCACGCCGTGTCGGTTCATCCGCAGCACCTCATCTGAGTAGCCCGGTCCGTCGTCCCGGAACTGGAGGACGACTTCACCTCCGTCGCTCTGGATTCCCACCTTTATAGTCGCTGTATCCCGCCCTCGGAGGGCATGTTTGACCACGTTGGTCGCCAGTTCGTTCAGCACGAGGGCCAGGTGGTGGGCCTGCTCTGGCGCGATGCGGACCGGCGAGGGGGTTACCTCGAACAAGACGTTCTTCCCCCGTGGCAGGGCCTGCAGGGTCGAGCGGATGACGTGCGTGGCGAGGTCGCTGAGCAGGATGGGACGCCACTCGGATGTGGAAAGCAGCGTGTGGGCGGTGGAGAGGCCCTGTACACGGGCCACCAGCCCGCTCAG
Source organism: Chloroflexota bacterium (assembly GCA_011388675.1). Lineage (GTDB taxonomy): Bacteria > Chloroflexota > Anaerolineae > B4-G1 > DUEL01 > DUEL01. The sequence goes on from DROW01000002.1 coordinate 25,194, forward strand.
CAGGGAACGGCAGGCTTTCTGGACCTCCGCATCCATGTACCGCAGTTCGGCGTAGAGGAGCCCCACAATGGTCGAGAGGATGTTTTTGACCCGGTGGTTGACCTCCCTCAACAGCAGCGCCTTGGTATCTGCATCCTCCCGCGCCTGCTCGTACAGCCGGGCGGTCTCAATGGCGACCGCAGCCGTCGCGGCCAGTGGCTCCAGGAGTGCCAGGTCCACCGGACCGAACCGGCCTGCCTCCCGGTCCACCGCCTGCAGGACGCCGATCACCTGTCCGCGGACCTCCAGTGGCACGGTGATGGCGGATCGGATCACCAGTCCGGTCCACTGGTCCACGTCTCGGAAATGGCGAGGGTCCGTTTGTGCGTCGGCGACGATCAGGCTCCTGCCGTGGCGGACGACCCAGCCAGCGAACCCCTCCCCTGGCGCCAGCCGCAGCCCGTGGACTACATGGCTGCGGGGGCCGGTGACCTGTCGGCAGACCAGTTCCCCGGTCTGCGGATCGACCAGCCAGACGGAGGTGGAAACGACCCCTAGGACCTGGCGGACTTCTTCAAGGACGATGGAGAGCACCTGGTCGAGATCGAGGGTGGAGACGAGGGCCTGGACGGCGCGGTTGAGCAAGGCCAGTTCCCGCGTCCGCCGCTGAAGCGAGGCCTCTACCCGGACCCGGGCGGTCACCAGCGTCCCGATCAGCAGCCCCGTCAGGGAGAGGGATAGGATGAAAAGGGAGAGGGCCAGGGGGGGCTCCGTCCCCGTGCCGTACAGGCGGGCCGATAGGACAACGGCCGCCGCGATCGTCGGCGTGGCAATGGTGGCCCCGTGCAGGCCGTACCGGAAGGTAACCTCGATGAGCGGGACGAAACAGAGGAAGTACAGCCGGTGCCCGCTGTACAACGGCCCCAGGGCGATCCAGAGGAGGATAGCGCTCCCGCCGATCTCGCCCAGCATCAGAAGCCGCAATTGAAGAGGGGATCTCTTCTCCCGTGGCGCGACCGGAGACGGCTTCCGCTTGCTCAGCCGGATGATCCCCGGGACCACGTGGATGATGAAGAAGGGGGTGAGGCAGATCATGCTGAAGATCTCCCGGAGGCCCTCCCTCGTCGCCGCGACAAGGCACGGCTCGGAGTGGGGGATCAGCCACACGACTGCCAGACCGGAGATCAGCGCAGCGACGAGCATGGCGAAGAAGAAGCAGGCCACGTGGCGGACCCGTTCCATCCTCCAGCACCGGAACCGCGTCGTCATCGCTGCACCCACACCGTACCCCGCGGCCGTGAGAAGGGTCAGGGCCAGAAGCCGGAGGAAGGGGAGCGGAAGGGGGCGGATCACGAGGCCGACCAGCAGCCCGCCTAAAACCACGGCAGGGAGGAAACGGAGGCCAAAGCCGATGAGGAGGGCCAGGCTCAACCCGGGTAGAGCGAACCACGGCATATGTGTACCGGGCTGAGCGAGGAAAAAGACCGTCTCCTCTAGGGCGGCGAGGGTGGCGAGGTAGGCCAGGCCCACGGCGACATCGTTCGCCAGGTGTCGCCCCCGCCGCGACGACCCCTTGTTGATCACGTCGTATATGCTGTCCATAGCCAGCCCGCGCAAGAGAAGGTCCATACGGATGTGACGAAACGGAGGGAAAAACGTCGTCCCGCAGGTTTGCCCGATCTTAGGCTATCACAAAGCGAAGGTTTCAGCAAGTGAGGTGACCGGCACTTTCCTCAAACGTGCGTCTCGGCTCCTTCGCAGCGACCTTCAACGCCGACCGGTTGGCTCCAGAAGGGCAGAGGTGCCGGTTACCTTCCGGGTTGATAAGCCCTGGCCCCAAGGGACTACCACTTGCGCAATCGGCCCAACAAGATACCATGAAAACGCAGAGGTTGCCCTGCACTGTTCGGGTATTCGAAGTGGAAGGCAGGAGAGGTGACCGGCGCTTGCGAAACGAAGGCAAGAGTGCCTGTAGGGAGCCTCTAGAGGTCGGCAACGACCCCTGAGGGGGCTGAACGTGCCGGTCACCTTCCGGGTGGTGTGATTCACTTCGAATACCCTATTTTGCAAGCAGCCGGGGGACGATCGTGGGCGAGAAACTGGAGGTCCGATTTCTGGGAGGGGTCGAGATCCTTCGGAACGGCCAGCCGGTCACCGGGATGCTTCCGTTGAAGGCGCTGGCTCTGCTCTGTTATCTCCTCGTTACAAACCGTCCCCACTCCCGCGTCGCGTTGGCTGGCCTCCTCTGGGGAGAGAAATCCGAGGCCAGCGCGTTGACCAACCTCCGCCAGGCCCTCACTCAGATCCGCCGGGTCCTCTCCCCCTACTTGCGCATCTCCCGTCACACCGTGGCCTTCAACCGGGAGGCCCCCTACTGGGCGGACGTGGAGGCGTTCGAGGAGGGGATCAGGAGCGGGGAGATCGGCGCAATGAAGGACGCACTGGCGCTTTATCGGGGGAACTTCTTGGAAGGGTTCTTCGTCCGAGATGCGCCTGCGTTCGACGAATGGGCCGCCCTTCGACGGGAATATTTCCACGCCCGTGCGCTAGAAGCACTGCGCGCGCTGACCGCTCACCATCTCGGGCGGGGAGAATACCCCCTGGCGCTCCACTATGTCGATCGGCTCCTGGCGCTGGATCCCTGGCACGAGAGCGCTCATCGGCAGCGGATGCTCCTGCTGGCCCGGATGGGACGGTACAGCGAGGCCCTGGCCCAATACGAAGCCTGTCGCCGGATCTTGGCAGAGGAATTCGGCGTAGAGCCATCGGCAGAGACCCAGCGATTGTACGAACGCATCCTGGTCGCACGGCGGATGCACCGTCGTCCCCTTCCCGCTCAACCCACCCCCTTCGTCGGCCGGGAAGCGGAGTTGGACCGCCTTTCCCGCCTCTTGCTCGACCCCACCTACCGACTGCTGACGTTGATCGGTCCCGGCGGCATCGGTAAGACCCGCCTGGCGCTCAGGGCGGCGGAAAGATGTAACGAGCGGTTTTTGCACGGCGTCCACTTCGTGCCGCTCAACGGACTTTCCTCCGCCACGCTCCTTCCTACCGCCATACTGGAGAGGCTGGGGGCTCCCGCGCGGGGAGGGACGGGCCTGACGACGTGGCTTCTGGGCTACTTGCAGGACAAGGAAATGCTCCTGATCCTGGATGGTTTCGAGCACCTGCTGGAGGGAGCCACGCTGCTGGCGAGGATCTTGGAGACCGCTCCAGACGTGAAGTTCTTGGTCACTTCTCGAAAACGGCTTGGACTCCGCTGGGAGCATCTCTTCCCCGTCGGAGGGCTGGAGATCCCGCCCCAGGGAGACGAAGGTTCCAACCTCCGCACCTACAGCGCAGCCCGTCTCTTCCTTCAAACCGCCCATCGAGTCCACCCCGACTTCTCCCTCGACAACGGGGCTCGGTCCGTGGCCCGCATCTGCCGGTTGGTGGGGGGCTCTCCTCTGGGGATCGAACTGGCCGCCTCCTGGGTCCAGGCCCTTCCCGTGGAGGAGATCGCCCAACGGGTGGAGCAGAGCCTGGACTTCCTGACCGCCAGGGCACGGGACATTCCGCCGCGTCATCGGAGCCTGCGCGCGGTGTTCGATTCTTCCTGGCTCCTCCTCTCGGAGGAGGAACAGAGGGTGTTCCGGGCGCTCTCGGTCTTTCGCGGTGGGTTCTCGTCGGAGGCTGGAGCGTTCGTCGCCAGGAGTTTCCCTACACTGCTCGTAGCGCTGGAGGAGAAGTCACTCCTGCACCGGACCGGTCCGAACCGATATGAGGTCCACGAACTGCTGCGGCAATACGCAGAAGAGAAACTCCGGGAACATCCCGAGGAAGAGGTGGAGGTTCGGGACCGGCATTGCGCTTACTACGCTCTTTTCCTCCACGACCAGGAAGCCCGTTTAAGGCAAGGGGAAAGGAGAGGTTTAGAGCAGATCGCTCGGGAGATCGACAACGTGCGAGCGGGCTGGGAATGGGCGATAATACGGGGAAGGGTGGATGACCTGGGGAAAGCGGTGGGGATGCTGGCCCGTTTCTACGAGGTACGGGGATGGTTCCAGGACGGAGCACTCCTCCTCGGGAAGGCGGTCGACCGACTCCGGGGGCTCGAAAGAACGGAGGCGGTCGAGAGGGCACTGGGGCGGCTCCTCTCCCGCCAGGGATTCTTCGTCCGCTATTTGGGCGACCAGAACAAGGCCTATGCCCTGCTGAAGGAGGGGTTGGCAATCGCGTTGCGGGTGGGCGACCGGTGGGAGGTGGGCTTTGCCCTGAACAACCTGGGCATCTTGGCTGCGATGCGGGGGGATTTCGAGGAGCAGAGGCGGCTCTTTCTGGAAAGCCTGGCCCACTACCGGGCCGCGGGCGACCGGTGGCTGGAGGCGATCGTCCTCAACAACCTGGGTATCGCGGAGCGGTTGGTGGGGAAGTACGAGGAAGCGGAGCGGTTCAGCCGGGAGAGCCTGAGGCTCAGCCGGGAGATCGGAGCGCGCAGGTCAGAGGCGCGGGCCCTGCAGAACCTGGCGCTGGTCGCCCACGGGCGAGGGAATTACGCTGAGGCAAAGCGGCTCCACCAAGAGAGCCTCGCCATCCTTCGGGAGGAAGGGGATCTGTGGGGGACGGCGCTCGCCCTCGGCAACCTGGGCGAGGCGGCCCGCCTCCTGGGAGAGCACGCCGAGGCGAGGCGGTACCTTGAGGAGAGCCTGGACCTCCGCCGACAGATCGGCGACCGCTCGGGGATCGCCATCGCCCTCAGCAGCCTGGGGAGCCTCGCCCGCGCGGAGGGGAAATACCCCCTGGCCCGACAGCGCTTCGGGGAAGCCCTGCGGCTGGCCCTGGAGGTCTCGGCGATCCCTCTGGCGCTGGACGTGCTGGTGGAGTTCGCGGAGGTGTTGATTGGGGAAGGGAAGGACGAGAAAGCCGTGGAAGTCCTTTCCCTTCCCCTGGTCCATCCGGCCACGGAGGCGTGGGTGCGGGAGAAGGCGGAGACGCTCTTGCAGGAGATCGCCTCCCGCCTGCCGCCTGAGGTGGTCGCTGAGGCGCAGGAGCGGGGAAAACGCCGGACAATCGAGGCTGTGGCGGAGGCGTTCCTCTAATCACCTCGTGGGGGCAGTCCGAACACCCGCACAACCCCGTCCCACGCGCTGAGAAAGACCGCTCTCCCGTCAGGCGAGAACTCCGCCCCGCTCCACTCCACCAGTGCAGGCTCCAAGGTGACCAGAGGTTCCCCTGTCTCCGTGGCCCATATCTCCAATCCCTCACCGGTGGGGACCAGGAGGAGCTGCCCATCCGGCGAGAAGGTCACAGGGGGATAACCCTCCATCTCCAGCGTGTACAGTGTCTCCCCTGTCCCCACGTCCACCATCTTGACATCGACCCCCACGTTGGCAGCCAACAACTGTCCATCCGGGGAGAAGGAGAGGTTGTAGACGCTCTGGTGTGTTTCCTCATCAAGGGGGAGGGTGTACAGGCGTTTGTCCGCCTCCAGGTCCCAGACGACGACGTTCCCGTAGGAATCCCCCACCGCCAGGAGGCGGCCGTCCGGCGAGAGGGCCAGTGCCATCGCCTCGTCCGGTGCCTCCAGGGTCCGCACGAGCCCTCCGGTCTGGGGGTCCCAGAACTTCACCTGGCGGTCGAGGGAGGCGAGCGAGACCAGCGTCTCGCCGTCCGGGGAGAAGGCCAACCCATCCACGACGTTGAGCGCCCACTCCTCCGCGGGCTTCAGCACGTACAGGACCTCCTCGGTCTCCACATCCCAGAGAAGCAGGTCGCCGCCCTCGCTGCTCGCAGCGACGAGTTGGCCATCAGGCGAGATGGCGACCGCCTCCGCGTCGTGGGTGAGCCCGCGGAGGGTATGCAACGGCGTGCCGTCGGCCGCGTCCCACACGAGCACCGTATCGGCGGCCGTGCCCAGGGCCAGCGTCCGCCCGTCCGCCGAGAGGTCCATCGCCGCGATGGGGCTGACGTGTCCTTCCAGGGTGTGAAGCCGCTCCCCCGTCGCCGTGTCCCAGATCTGGAGGCTTCCCTCGGTGCTTGAAGCCAGCCGCTGCCCGTCCGGCGATACGGCCAGGCTATGGACCTTGTTGATGTGACCTTCGGGCTCGTGCTGGAGGGTCGCGAGGCGTTGTCCGGTCTCCGGGTCCCAGACCTCCACTGTCCCCTCGAACTTCCCCACGAAGAGCCGCCCGTCGGGGGCGAAGGCCACGCTCCAGGCCCAGTCGTCGAGGGAGAGCGTGCGCCGGAGGGCGCCCGTCTCCGGATCCCAGATCTGGACGGTGCTGTCCCAACTTCCCGAGGCGAGGAAGCGCCCGTCGGGGGAGAAGGCCACCCCCGTTACGAGGTCTGTGTGGGCCCTCGTGAACAGGAGAGCCCTCGTCGCCACGTCCCACACAGCCACCGTCCCGTCGCTCATGCCCGCCGCCAGCAGCCGCCCATCGGGAGAGAAGGCCACACTTTTCACGTCCCCCGTCGAGTCCACTACCCCGCTGCTCAGCACGGTCACCTCCTGGGCCTCCACGTCCCACACGCGGACCTCGGGGTTAAACTCCTGGCCCATCGCCAGCAGCCGCCCGTCGGGGGAAAAGGCGAGGCTGAAGGCGCTGTCGGGGACGACGGAGGCCATCTCGCCCGTCTCGACGTCCCAGATCAGGGTGTAAGGGGCGAACGTCTGCCCCACGGCCACCTGCCGCCCATCGGGCGAGAAGGCGACGCTGACGAAAGGTCCCAGAATTGCCTCCTCGAAGGGGCTTCCTGTCAGGAAACGAACCTCCTCCAGCGTCTCGGCGTCGTAGAGGAAACACCCCAGGGGGGAGACGACGGCCAGCAGGTCGCCCTGGGGGGACCAGGCGATCTCCTGGATCCTGCCTTTGCCCCAACGGGCCAGGAGGGCGGCTTGATCCACGTTTTCCGGTCCCAGCGGTTCCGATGGAGGTGGGTACGGCGTGCTGGCCCACACCGGGAAGGCTGGCGTGGGGGTGGGTTCGGGGGTGGGGGAAGGAGGTGGGCTTGGAGAGGGAGTGGGGGGGATAGCGCTCGTAGGGGTGGGGTGTTCGCCGGGGGAAGGCTGGGGCGTCTGCCCGGCACATCCCGAGATCAGGAGAAGCCCCACGACCATCAGAGCCACTGTTGCCGTTCCCCGCCGCATAGCGGAAAGTCGTTTGACGTTCATCGGTTTTCCTCCTGTCTATCGTGGGGGCAGGCACGTGCGACGCACACCCACCGCACGGAGGCCGGTGATGGGCGCATCGTGCCTCTCCCCCCGGAGCGATTGACCTCCACCCTTGTTGGGACGGCAGGGGACGGGACGACCCCGCCCCCTGCCGTTGCCGTGGCGAAAACCTACCGCCTTCTCAACGTCAGCGGCAGGTAGACCCTGTGCGGAACGACGACCACCGTCCCCTGGTGCCCCGCCGCGTCGGTGTACGTATAGACGCCGGGCTCCCTGAACCGCCGCCGGTAGGTCTCCCCCGGCTCCAGGTATCCCCCGTCGAAGCCGAGGGGGTTCTGCAGCGGATCGAGCGCGCTCAGCGGGCGGAGGATGGGGTTCTCGGTCCAGCGCACCACGTTGGTGAGGGTGTCGGTTTCCCGGATCGTCGAGACCCACTCCACCGCGCTGCCCGAGGTCACCGTGATCACCGCCGGGTCGGGGCCGTCGGGAGTGAGGCGCACGGTGGCCGCCGCCTCCTCCGGCCACGGCGTGTACGGGACGTTGACGTGGACGATCTGGGTGATGACGTGGATGATCGGGCTGCGCCAGCGCTGGTATCCGGGGATGCCTTCCACCTCCAGATAGTAGTCGCCCGGCGGGGTGAAGAAGGCGAAGTAGCCGGTGGTGGTGATGCCGTCGGGGTAGGTAGCGTTGGTGTTCTGGGGGTTCACCTGGCCGTAGAAATGGGCCGGCCAGGGCACCCATCCACCCCACTCAGGCATCGAGACGTAGCAGGTCACGGTCACGCCGGAGACTGCCTGCACCGGCGCGAACATCCCGGTCTCGGGGTCGTAGGAGCCGCCCTTGTCCACGTCGAAGACGAAGCCGTCGGGGTCGATCAGCACGCTGCCGCCGCTGCACTTCTCTTTGTAGACCGTCTGGCCGTCCACACAGCGGGCGCAGATCTCCACGGTGTGGGCGGAGCCGATGTTGAAGTCATAGGCGGTGTTCCCACAGGGGAGCGCCTGGGTGGTGACCGGGGAGTGGGTGACGCCGTCGGCGGTGACCGTCGGCGAGAAGATCCCCTGGTCGCAGAAACTGCCGCTGCCGTACAGATGCAGGGTCGTGTTCCAGAAGCCGTAGACGCCGGGGATCTCCCAATCCTCCGTCGAGTAGAGCCCGTTGGTGCCGACGAAATGGTAAGTGATCATCTCCCCAGCCAGCGGCCCGGCCTGGACCCTCCCCGTCCAGTAGGAACGCTGGGGGTCCCAGGGGACGTTGTTGGTGTTGATAGGCACGGTAGAGGTTTCGGCCTGGGAGCCCCACTGGGAGACGGCGTACAGGTTGTACGCCCCCTCGGGCAGGGAGAGGGACATGGTAGCGGTGCCGTAAACGTTGGTGCGCACGCTGCCCAGGTACTGCCCATCGCTCGTCCGCAGGGTGACCGTCGTGTTGGGGTTGGCGGCGATGGTGGCGCTGTAGCAACCGGGGGTGTGCTGCCCGCCGCCCAGGTCGATCAGGTACGGCGGGAGCAGGGGCGGCGCGTCGTACCCGACGTCCCCCACGGTGTCGGAGAAGGTCTCCCCGCCCACCATGCCGCTCCAGGTGGTGGTCGCCGAGATCCGGGAGTTGGTCATCACCCCCTCGGCCCGCACGTTCATCCAGTTCTGATCGCCCGACCAGGCGGGCGAGGTGGTGGTGGTGGAAAAGGCGTTCCCACTGCTGATCTGGCACTTCATCGGCGGCCAGGTGTGGCACCCCTGAACCCGGTCCAGTCGGACGGGGAAGTCGGTCCGCACGTGGTAGTCGTAGAGGGGCGGCAGCGAGGGGTCGGTGTGCTCGTACTCATAGAGCAGAAGGTACTCGTAGAGCGCCCGCGCCCCCTGCTCGTTGAGGTAGTACCGCGAGCGGCTCGACTGCTCGGTCTGCACCCGGAAGGGGTAGATGCGGGCGGTGAAGGTGTCGGGTGCCCCATACGCCGTATCGGTGGGGATGTCGGTGTCGCGGATCTGGGCGGTCACCGAGTACCCGTGCGCCGACCAAGAGGAGGTGGTGAAGGTGTAGCGGATCGTCCCCGATACCCCGGGGCTCAGGCTGCCCAGGTTCCACCGCCACTCGTTGGGGCTGGGCTGTTCGTCCGGCGGTGGATAGGCTCCGACGAACTGACCGCCCTCGGCGCGCAGGCTGAGGACCGATTGGGCCGCCGCGTCGGTGCCCGCGTTGCGGTAGATGACGACGCCCGGGATGTTGAGCGACGACTGGGAGCGACGCCACAGCACCTGGCGGCGGGTTTGCACCTCCACCCCCAGGTCGTGGTACTTGACGACCGTGTCTCGCTGCGCCGTCCACTGGTAGATGGTGTCCGGCACGGTGATGGTCACCCGGTTGCGGATGAGGCCGGGCGCGGCCCCGTCGGGGGAGACCACCCGGACCTGGAACTGCATTCCCACCTTATCGCCGGGGCTCAGGTTGCTCTGCATCAGCAGCGTGTCGTTCTGCACCTGCACCGTTCCCGAGCCCTGGACGATCTGGGCCGAGCCGGGGACGTACCGGGTTCCCTGGGGGATCGGGTCCCGCGCGGTGATCTGAGCCGCCTCGGTCCCGATGTTCTGGACGGTGACGTTGTAGGTGATGACGTTATCCCCCGGACGGAGCGTGACCGAGACGGGCTTCGCCCTCTTTCGGACGGTGAAGTTGTGCCCACCCGTGTAGTAGACGGTCGTGGTGACCGTGGCGAGGTTGTTGGCCAGGGGGTCCAGGGCCGTGATGGTCTTCAGCCCGGCGGTGTTGGTGAGGACGATGCCCCCACTGACTCCATCGGGGACGGTGACGGTGATCAGGTAGGTCTGGGCCGTGCCGGTGCTGACGGTCCCCAGGGTCCAGGTGAGGTAGCGGTCGACCCGGACCGGGTTGCCGGTGGCGGCGACGAAGTTCACCTGGGAGGGCAGGCGGTCGGTGAGCACGGTCCCTTCGGCGGCCAGTTGCCCCTGGTTGCCCCAGCGGAGCGTGTAGGTGAAGGTGTGGCCCGGTTCGACGAAAGAGGGCCCCGCCTTGGTCACCCACAGGTCGGGGGCGTAGAGCGCAGGGACGGCCACCGGCCCGGCGACGTTGTCGGTGATGACCGGATCGTAGGCGTCCAGCACCTCCATCGAGGCGGTGTCGGTGATCACCCACGAAACCGCCTGGGTGAGCGGCGATCGCAGCGTCAGCGTCAGCCCCCAGCCGTTGAGGGTGCCGGTGTCGTACTCGGCTGCATCGCACACTCGTAGTGTCCAGTTGCCGTTGGGGTCCTTGCCGTCGAAAGCGCTCAACGAACCCTCCGGCCGGAACCGCCCGGTGAAGGGCGGGCTGCCGTTTGTGATGGAGGTGGCAGCCTCGTCGTCGAAGATCGTGTCGATGTAGTTGTCGCCGCTGCCGCCGTTGCCGGTGGAGAGTTCCACCTCGGTGCCGTCCGGCCCCCGCACGTAGATGTTCAGGTCACCGTCGTAAGTGTGCTGCAGGTTCCCGATGAACACATCCACGTCCACGATGGTGCCGGAGGCGTTGACGTTGAGGGTGTGCTCGGCGTAGTTGTTGCTCCCACAACCGTTGTCGGGGATCAGGATCCCCAGGTTATCGGGAGAGGAGACGCCCTGGGTTGTCGCCCTTATCGGCTTTGCGGGCGTGACGACGACGGTGGCGGCACGGACGGCGTCGGTGGGGACGTTGTGGAAGGTGCAGGTGATGACGCTGCTCGCGGCCTGGCAGGCGACGTTGGGGCCGGAGCCGCTGATCCCGGCCAGCGGGTAAGCCGAGGTGATGCGGTCCACCACCCGCACGTCGGCCGTCCACACGGTCCCCTTGAGGGGGGAGACGGCGAGGGTGTAGGTGATGGGCTGGCCGGGGTGGGCCTGGCCGCTGCCCACGCGGGCCTTGCTCAGCGCGAGGGTGGCGGTGTAGGCCGCCTCGTCCGCCCCGATGTCGGCGAACGGCCCCATCAGGCGGGGCTGGCCGTCGATGTCGGTATAATCGAAACCGGTGGCGAGCAGCACGTCCTTGGCCGGGGAGTTGTCGGCGATGTGGTAGCCGTCGGCCAGGAAGAGGGGATCGGTGTGGGTCATCACCTGCGTGCCCAGCGTCACGTCGCCGGTGATGTCGACCGTGTTGCTCAGGATGGAGTGGGCCACGTGGGCCGTGCTGCTGGAGACGGCCCTCACCCCTACGGCGTGGCTGTAGATGATGGTGTTGGTGATGTAGGCGGTGGCGGGACAGTTGGTGTTGGGCGGGGCCGGGATTTTCACGGCGGTGGTGTTCCCGTTGCGGGCCACCGTGTTGTGGACGAAGCGGTAGGTGTGAGCATCGCTGGTGCTGCAGTAGAGGTTGGAGTCCGTATCCAGATGCACGGCGTCGTAGCCGGCGCCGGGCTGGTTGTCGGCGATGAGGTTGTTCTCGAAGACGACGTTGCCTTCGGCGTAGACGGCGTAAGCGCCGGTGTTGCCGGTGATGACGTTGCCCCGCACGGTGAGGGAGCCCCTCGCCGTCAGGCCGCCGGCGGCATAGGAACAGGAGCCACAGGTATGGGAGTTGCCGGTGATGACGTTGCCGCTCACCAGGCCGCTGCCGGAAGTGCGGATCTCGACGTACAGCCCGCCGGCGGTGTAGTCCGGCCCGGAACTGTTCCCCCACACCCGGTTATCGCTGACGGTGGGGGAGTTACAACTCACGTAGAGGCCGCCGGTACCGGAGTTCTGGGCCACGACGTTGCCGGTCACCGTGCAGGAAGAAAGGCTTACCAGCTGTACTCCGCCACCGTAGGCCTGACCGCCGCCGCTGGCGGTGTTGCCGGTGATGACGTTGTTGATGAGGATGACATTGGGATCGTTGTAGGCGAAGACGCCGCCACCGCCATACGTCCCGCTGGCGGTATTGTTGACGATGCGGCAATTCTCGATGCGGATGGTGTAGCCGCTGTTGAGTTTGGCGTAGATGCCACCACC
>DROW01000003.1 GCA_011388675.1 Chloroflexota bacterium
GGGGAGGTAGGAGGAGGGTAGGGGTTGATCGGGACGTAGGGGTTCACCGCGATGATGGCATACCCGATCAGCACCACTCCGCTGGCGATCAGCAAGAGAACGGTCAGCACATTCGGTACCCGGTTCCCTGACGTACCTCCTCCCGTGTGGGTCAGCGCCATTCCTCCCAGTTCAGAGTACAGATCACGTATCCGAGGGAAGCACTGGCGTAGCCGCCTAACTCCACGGTGATCGGCTCGGAGAGCGGGGCACAGTTGCCCTGGGCGTCCGGTTCCTTACACCACACCTGCACCTGGATCTGAAGCGGGCGGTAGGCGGTGGGGTCGCAGGATCGTTCCCAGGCGGCCTCGTTGCCGTAGATCAGGTTGAACCGGGCGTCCGCGCCAGCGACCAGATCGAAGACCTGGGGGACGCCGGGGCACTGGACGCGGACGCGGTAACCTGGGAGCGGATTGCCGTCCAGGTCCTGGAAGTGGCCGGCCACGCCCGACCAGTGGTCATACTCGGGCCGGCGGTAGATCACCTCACAGGTGAAGGGGTAGGGGGCCCGGGTAACCCGTGGGGTGGGGGTCGGGGTGGGGGGCCAGGTGGCTGTAGGGGTCGGGGTGCCGGTCGGCGTGTGGGTGGGGCGAGGGGTGGGGGAGGGCAACGGCGTGAAGGTAGACGTCGGTGTCCAGGTTGGTGGCAGCGATGGGGTGGGGGAAGCGGCGGGAGTCGGCGGGACCTCCCCCAGCCTCCGGGGGGGTGGAAAGGGGTTGAAGAAGACGTAAGGGTCGACGAGGATCACCAGATACCCGATGAGGGTCACGATCGTCAGGGCGAGCAGGCCGATGCTTAGAAAATTGAAGAGAGTCGAACCGCCGGTTCTCATCGCTTCTCCCTCTGCTTTCCCTCTCTTCTCGTTCGGGGGAAGATCGGCGGGCTGCGCCGGAGGGCTGCTCGCCCACCTCCCCGCTTATGGCGAGACGTCGACGAACCGTTCGATGTGGGCCTCTGCCCAGAGGCTCTCCAGCCACTCCTGGAAGACCTGGCTCTTGATCTGGTGCAATGTCTCCGGGTTGAGGGGCCGGTCGGGGTCCCGTTCGAGGACCTGGACGATGTGATAGCCGAGAGGACTGTGGATGACGGGGCTGATCTGTCCGGGGTTCAGGCTGAAGGCGGCCTCTTCCACCTCGGTGGAGAGCAGGACGCCGCGCGGGAACCAACCCAGGTCGCCCCCCGCCTCACGGGTGGTCTCGTCTCGGGAATACTTTCGGGCGAGTTCGGCGAAGTCCGCCCCGGCCTGGAGTTGGGCCAGCAGTTGTTCTGCTTCCTCCTGCGTATCCACCAGGATATGGCGGGCGTGGACCTGCTCGGCTCTCTCGGGCACCGAGGAGGTAACCCACTCGAAGACCTTCTGGTAGATCATCGTGGCCCGCTGACCCTCGCGGACCTCCTCCAGTGTAAGCCCGTTTTCCTCCAGTTGCTGCTGGAAGGCCTCTTCTCCGATCTCCGCGATCATCTGGTTCAGCGCAGCGTCCACTTCTGCATCGCTTACGGTGATCCCCTGCTGGGCCGCTGCCTGTTCGATGAGCACCTGTTCGATCATTCCGTTGAGGACGTCTCGGCGGAGTTCCAGCAGCCGGGCTTGCCCCTCCTCGGTGGAGAGGTCGATCTCGCCGTGGGAAACCCTTGCCGCCTCGTATCGGGCGACCTGCCGCTCGTAGTCCACCAGGTAGATTGGCTGGCCGTTGACGAGGGCGGCCAGCGGGCGTTCGGGGGTGGGGGAGGCCGGGATCGGTGTGGGGGGAGGGCCTTCTGCGTTGGCTCCGGTCGTGGGGGCAGCCACGGGAGACGCGGTCTCCGGCCCACACGCGGCGAGGAGGAGCAGCGCGAGCGTCAGGCCGAGGAATGCTTTGTACTTTTGCATTCGGGATGCCTCCGGTCGTGGGTAGGTGCATTCATTATACTACAGCGAGGTCTCCGTGCAACCGTTGGGCCTTCGGGGACAGGGCTTATCAACCCTAAAGGTCACCGGCACTTCTGCCCTTCTGGAGCCGACCGGTCGGCGTTGAAAGTCCCTGCGAGGGGTCAGAAACCCTCGGAGCCTGCCTCGGCTACCCGGGTCAGCCGCTCCAGGGCCTGCCCCTTCCCTTGCTCGCGGGCCATCGTGATCAAGGCACCGACGGTTGGTGGGGAAACGGCCAGGGTGGAGAAGATGGCTTGAACCAGGTGTTGGACCTGGTCGGGCGAGAGGTCCCGCCGGATGTATTCCAGTTTCTCCAGCGCCTTGAGGCAGGCGGCCTGGAAACGCACGGCGGCGTCCTCGCTCCAGATCTGCACGCAGTAATCGGCGACGAGGAGATATTCTCCCAGGTCCGTCAGCCGGAGGGTACCGTCGGCTTGCCCTTCCTCTTTCCCCCCATCGGAGATCACGACCCGCCATCCCCCCGCCGGCGTCTGCTCCAGGCGGTAAGCCCCTTGCACCCTCTTCCCCTTGGTCAGGGCTTCGGCGATCGTCCTCTCAGGCGGGCGGGGGTCCTCCAGCAGGGGAGCGACGATCTCCGGATGGGAGGAGAGGAGGCTCTCGAAGAAGGTGTCCCGTCGGCCTCGCACGTTGCTGAAGACCCGCAGCAGGCTACCTTCGCTGTGGTGGTACGCCTCCACGATGTACATCGGCAGGTAGGCCGTGCCGACCTCCAGGGCCTCCAGGGTCTGGACCTCGTCGGGGACGTTGTACTCGGCCCGGTCGGGACGATGGGCCAGTTCCTCCAGCGCCTCAGGCCGCCACGGCTCGAAACTGTACAGAGCCCGGTCCCGCTCCTCCAGTTCGCCGGGGGTGAGGAACCGCAGCCGGTAGTGAAGCCGGGGAAGGGGATGGCAGGTGAAAGCGTCGAAGTAGAGGATCTGGTGGCTCTCGTGGACCTCGTACCGCCGCTCGTCGAGCAGGGAGTCCCGGCCCAGCCGGGTCAGGGTCAGGCGGCCTTCCCCGTCTTCAAGCAAGTGGCCGATGGCCTTCAGCCCGTCCACGACGTAGCGGACCATCCGCTCGTCCAGCCCGAAGAAGGACTGGAGGGCGGGAACCGTGTCCAGCCGGCCGTAGCCGATGGCGCGAATGACGAACCACTCCAGTTCCTCGAAGTCCTCCGCCCGACGTTCCTGCCCCCGCACACGGACGCGGTGGAGGGGGAACATCACCCGAAAGAGGCGGCGGGGGACGAGGCCGGGCGTCTCCGCCAGCCTCTCCAGCGCCTTGCGGTAGTGGTAGATCGGCCTCCGCTTCTCCTCAGCCATCGGTCCGGAGCACCTCCTCCGCCTGATCGACGGTCAGGTACTGCCCCCGCTCCTGCACGTACTCCATCAGGGCCTGGGCGAACGCACGGAAATCGGGATCGGTGGCGTTGACCAGCGTGCGCCGGTCGCCGATCAGGACCAGTTGGCAGCGGGCGCGGGTGATGGTTACGTTGAGGCGACGGAGTTCCCGCAGGAATCCGACGCCGCCCCAGTCGTTGCTGCGGGTGAAGCCGAAGAGGATGACCTTCCTCTCCTTCCCCTGGAAGGAATCGACGGTGGCCACGATGTCCCGCAGGTTGCTTTCGTTCAGGTCGGGGCGTCGCCGACGAAGGGCGCGACGCACCTCGGCGACCTGGAGTTGATAGGGGACGATCACGCCGACCGACCCTTCCCGGTTCAGGAAGGCATCGACCAGCCGCGCCAGCAGCCGGGCCTCTCCAGGGTTCCGGTAGCCCGCCTCCTCCCCACCGCCCTTCCGCTCGCGGTACGCCTTCCGGTGGAGCGTGTCCACGAAGCACAAGGGGCGGGAGAAAAGGACGGTCTCCGGGTCGGTCTGGAGCGGTGGGGCGGTGCGGTACTTCCCTTCGTAGAAGAATGTGGAAACGAAGTCGGCGATGGAGCCGGGCATTCGGTACTGGGTGTCCAGCATCGCCCTGTGGGTATCCGGGGCCTCCTCGAAGAGCCGTTCGAAGAGGCTCTTCTCCAGCAGGGCGATGCTCTCCTCGTCCTCCTCATCCAGCAGAGCCCGCACGTCGTCGTCCGCGAACGGGGGCAACTGGCGGTGGTCCCCCACCAGGATTGCCTTGCGGGCCCGGACCAGCGGGACCAGCAGGTCCAGCACGGTGATCTGCCCGGCCTCGTCGGCGATGACGGTGTCGAACTCCAGGTCGCGGAAGCGGGCGCTGGTGGCGATCCCGATGCAGGTAGCACCGACCACGTCGGCGGAGCGAATGAGGGTCCCGTAGAGGGCCTGCCGCCGCTCCTGCAGCAGTTCCCGCCACTCGGCCAGCAGCCGATGCCGCCAGGCCACCACCTCCCTGAGAGCGTCCAGTTCCTCCAGGTGGGCCAGGAGGGCCTCGGGGCTCTCGACGGTGGGCTCAGGTAGCGGCACAGGGGAGGGGGTGAGAGTGGAGTGGACCTGCCTCAGATCCTCCTGGACGGCGGTGATGAGGGAGTGGAGGGTGTCATCTGCCTCCTGCAGTCGCTCTTTCGCCGAGAGCACCGGAGGCGACCCCCGAACGGCCGCCTCGTACCGGGCCACCTCTTCCTCGTAGCGACGGGCGAGGCGCAGGAAGGCGGACCGCTCGGCCTCGGCGCGGCGTCGGGCACGGCGGGCCCAGCCGGCCAGCCAGCCGCTCACCGCCACCACAGCCGTCCCGACGGCCGGCCATCCCCGCAGGGCCAGCGCCCGCTCCAGCAGGGCCACGGCCCGGTCGGCCCGACGGACGGCCCGCACCGCCCGCCGGTGGGCCTTCCGGACTTCCGCCAGCCGCTGATCCAGAGGCAAGCGGTACCGGTTCCAGACCGCCCGTTGGGCAACCTGCAGGGTCCCTCGGGCCTCCTCACGCTGCGCCCGAGCCCGGGTCCAGCGAGGCGCGGCCTCCCGCAGCCGCGCGATTGGCTCCTCTGCCGTCCTCCAGCGACTTTGGGCCTCCTTCAGCAACTGGAAGGCCCTCTCGGTGGACGCCACGATCTCCCGTTGCATCGCGCGGGCCTGCTCGTCGATCAGCAGGTGGCGGGCGTCCGGGGCCACCCGATCCTCGTGGCCGATGCGGACGACGCGCAATCCCCTCAGCCGGGTCAGGACGTTGTCCACGGCCAGGTTGTTCTTGGAGGTGACCAGGGTTCTCTTCCCCTCCCGGGCCAGTCGGTTCACCATCTCGGTGATGGTCCGAGTCTTGCCCGTCCCCGGTGGACCTAGGATGAGGAAGAGATCCTCCACAGCCAGCGCGCACTGGAGCGCCCGATTCTGGGAGGGGTTCAGTGGCCCTTCCCCAGGGTTCTCCGGCATCGGGTA
>DROW01000004.1 GCA_011388675.1 Chloroflexota bacterium
ACATGTTCTTGTATTTTCAGAGAGACAGCAAGGTTCCTAAGCTCCTCCTTCAAATCTCCGTCCCCGGCGATAACGAAATGCACATCCGGATGTCTTGCGAGGACTAAGGGCGCCGCCTCTAGAAGAAAGGAAAATCCCTTTTTGCGTACGAGACGCCCTATTGCCATTACAATGTGATGGTTATTAGGTACTGGTAATTTGGCTTTAGGGGCTAGTGGTGTGAATCTTTTGTGATCCACTCCATAGGGAATGACACTCACGGACTCGGAAGAGAGGCCTAGTCGTAAGACGCGACGCGCAAGATCAGTACTGCATGCAATGACATGGCAGGCTTTGTGTAAGACGAAGCGAGCCACGGGCCGGAATGCTGGATATCGTTCCACTAGAAAGACATCGGATCCGTGTAAGCTGACAACAAGAGGAATGCCTGTAAGGTAACTTACGATCGCTCCGATGAAGCCTCCGGGTAGCAACCATTGGGCGTAAATGATGTCTGTTTGTTGGTTACGGACTTCCCGGTAGAGGTGAAGTGTGGCAGATAATGCGAACAAGGCTGCAAGTGGATATGCATGCCATCTTAGGCGTACGTCGCTGGCAAGCGAGCGGGCGTGACCTACGATTGCCCAGGATTTTGGCCAGATATAGTGGACACGTTTTACCTTTACCTCGTTTGGCCACCCCGGTGTTACGTCTGGATCGTAGGGGGCTAACACTGTTAAATGGTGCCCATGTTGGACGAGGGCTTGTGAGAGCGAGTGGATGAAGGAACCGACGCCATCGCCACGAAATCTAGGATATGTGGATGTAATAATGGCTATTCGCATCTATTTTGACCCCCCTGCTCCGTGGATGGCTGGTTGATTTCCGCCTTCCGTACCCTATACAACACCTCTTCCAGCATCTTCCGGTTCATCCTCACCAGGTCGGCGATCAGGCCGATCAGGCAGACCTGGAACCCCACGATGGTCAGGATGGCCGCCAGGATCAGCGACTGGACGTGGCCTGCCCCTCCGCGTTGGACAAAAAAGTATAGAAATCGCAGCCCTAGAGCGATGCCGCTGATGATAAGCACTCCTCCGAGGGTCATAAACACTCGGAGAGGGCGGTACATCGTGTAGAAGCGAAGGATGGCAACGGCGGAAAGGGCGAGGAAAGAGGGTATGTTGCGGATCAAACGAGACCGCCGAGTCTGGGGGTTGGTGCGCACCGGAACGTAGACCACCGCCATCCGGCGGGCCCCCGCCTGAATCAGGGTCTCCAGCGTGTAAGTGTAGTCGCTCAGCACGGTGAGCCGTAGGGCCGCCTCACGGGTAAAGGCGCGGAACCCGCTGGTGGCGTCTGGTATCGGGAGGCCTGCTGCCCGTCCGACGACCCAACTGCCCCATCGTTGCAGCAGTCGCTTAAGGGGAGAGAAGTGCTCCAGCGCGGCCACGCCTCGGTCGCCAACGACGATGTCGGCCCGCCCCTCCAGAATCGGCCGGATCAGCCGTTCGATGTCCTCCCCCCGATACTGATTGTCCGCGTCGGTGTTGACGATGATGTCTGCGCCCATTTCCAGGGCCGCTTCCAGGCCCGTCATAAAAGCGTGCGCCAGCCCGCGGTTCCGCTTCAGGCGGACAATGTGATGCACTCCCAGATCCCGCGCCACCTCGGCGGTGCGGTCAGTGCTCCCGTCGTCTACGACCAGGAGTTCGATCTCGTCGATCCCGGGCAGGGCCTGCGGAAGGTCTCGTATCGTCTGGGGGAGTGTCTTTTCCTCGTTGTAACAAGGGATCTGAATTACCAGTTTCACCGGACCGTCCTCTCATACGGCCGAATGCGGGGCACATTTTAACATCACCGGTTCAATGCGTCAACTGATCTGCTGGGGGTGATCTGGAAGGTGACCGGCACTTTCAGCCCTCTCAGAGGCAATCGCTGACCTTTAGAGGCTCCCTGCAGGCCCGCTTGCCTTCGTTTCGCAAGTGCCGGTCACTTCCACCCTGAGGGGCATTGGCCCTCCCATCGGTAAATCGAGAAGGTAAAGTTGAAGCGCCAGATGTAGGGAGGGAACCTCCGGGATTGGCCCACGATGCTGGAGTCCCAGCCGACTGTGTCCATCATCTGACCGTGGAACTGCCCCGGCCACCATTCCGATGGCTCCCGCCACGAGACAACGTATACCTCCCTGCCCTCTTTCTGCCAGAGGCATATCGCTTTGTTCAGCGTGGCCTCGTCCAGTGGAGGGGAGTTCAGGAGCAAGGCACGTCGCTGGTGAAGCGACCACAGGGGTGCGGCAAACCACCCTGTGATCGCTCCCTCTTGCAAGGGCTCGAACAGTACCACGGAATCGGGGGGAAGATGCGCCGCCATCTCGTCCAGCGTCTCCAGTGCTCCAGATGCTCCTCTGTGGAACCAGTACGCCCCGGAGACGCTGACCAGCAGCACGCTGAGAATGGCTGCGATGGCCATCGCAGCCCAGCCCCATCGAGGGGACTTCCCCAGCCGGCGCAGGGCCGATGCGGCCAGCAGGGATAGGCCAGGCAGAACCTCCGGAACCAGCCGGCGCAGAGCCACCGGGTAGACGGGAGCCGTGGTATATCTCCAGAAGAAGATCGCGCCGAGTGGAACGGTGAAGCCTAAGAAGAGGATCTGTTCCCATCGCACCCGTCGTTGCCATAGGAGGAGAACCACCCCGGCGGCGGCCGTCCAGACGAGCACCGGACTCACGTATCGGGCGGTGAGGGCCAGTAGTTCTTCGTTGTGGCTCGGTATCCATCCCTTGACGGTCTGGATGTATTCGGGGGTTAATGGTCGGACGTACAATGCGTAACCGACGCCCAGGATGATGAGTGCGGAGAACGTCCATCGCAGGAACGGCCACGCCTTTTCGGCTACGTTGTGTTTCCTCAGGATCGACACGAGCAGGGAGAGCAGAAGAAGCCCCCCAATGCCGCCCAGCCCGGCCGTTGTCCAGTTCAGGCGATCTAAGAGGGAAAGAGGGCCTGCCCGCAGTAATTCCCAGGTCGCTCCCACGTAGGGTCGGTTGATCGTGTACCCGGTGAATCCAACGGCCCCTGCCAGCGTGGCCGCGACAGCCGCCAGGTTCTTCCGGTCCCTTTGAACGATCAGCATCAGCGTAAAGAGGGCCAGGGTGGGCAGGACAAGAATGGCGTCCAGTCGCGCGGCAAAGGCTGCCGTTAGCGTAGATACCCCGAGCAATGCGAAGATCGGGTGGCGGTCTTGCCAGCAGGCTACCCAGCCGTACAGGGCGCTGAGGACGAAGAACTGCCCGACGACCTCCGCGTAGGGCGTGCGGGAGAAGTGGAGTTGAGGGAAACTGACCAGAAGCCACAAAGCGGCTAGGGCTCCCGTCCCTCCGTCAAAGAGCCGCCGACCGAGAAAATAAAGGGTGACGAGGCTCGCCGCTCCGAAGAGCGGTGTGATATACAGCATTCCCTTCGGGCCGGTGACAAGCCCTGCCATTCCCATCCACGCGATGACCAGTGGAGGGCGGGAGGAGACGATGGTGTTGTGAGAGGGGTCCATCACGTAGAAAGCCCCGTAGAGGAGGCCCTGGTAGGAGTGGATCTGAAGAGAGGCCAACTGACGGTCGGAGGGGATGTAGAAGAGCCGTTTCTGTTCAGGAGACAACCCATCCAGCGGCTCATAGTGGTAGACCAGCCCTCCGTTTCGGATCAGCGCGATCGCGGTGTTGGGGTAGATGGCAGAATCGCCCATCATCGGGAAGTGCTCCGCGGGCCAGGAAAAAAGGAGGAGGGCGGCTGGAAGGAGAATCGCCAGGAAAAGCCTCTCCCGCCGGGGGGAAGGGATGGCGGAGGGGTGGAGGAAACGCCACGTGCTCCACCCTACCAGGATGGCGACCACCGCTCCCGCGATCAGTGGCAGGGGGTAGAACCATCCCGCCCGGGCCAGCCCAACGCCGATCAGGCCCAACGCCGTCGCGGAAGCGGTCAGGCCGAGCCAGATGGCCTCAATGGAGGTCAGCGCTACCGTGGGTTTCTCCGTTTCCATCGGGCGGATTGGACAGATGAAGCGGATTTTTCGTCAGCCATACGTCAGCGCCATCGCGGGTTTCCGCGTTTCCATCAGGTGGGTCCTCGGATGGCTCGAATGGGGCCAGAGCGATGTTGGCGACCTTGATGCTGATGCATCTGATGTCCTTGCTTTCGGGGTTGTAGACGATCGGGCGACCGCAGCCCCTCTCGGCGACGAGTGAGATCTCGTTCAGGCCGGGCGTGAGGGAGATGGGATACTCCGCGTGGTGGAGGGTGCCTTCGCGGTCCGCCGAGAAAGTGCCCACCCGTCGCCCGTTGGTGTAGATGGATACCTGGCCTCTGTCGCGGAAAACGTAGGCGTCGAAAGAAAGAACCCTTCGGGAGGGCCCTTCCCCGGACCAGTTGTAGAATACCTGTCCCCGATCGCTCATCCAGCGAAAATCGGCTCCGCTGCTCTGCTCTTTTTCCACCTCGTGCCATCCCGCGCCCAGCACGACCCGATCCAGCGGGTAGATGGGATTTTCGGTTATCCGAAGGACGTCGAACTCGACACGTACCGGGATGTGGAGGATGGTCCCTGAGATTGTGGTAAGGTGCTCGAAGGAGTCGTAGAGAGGGGCATATTTCCGACGGGGGTCTACCCATTGGGCGGTCGCGCGCCAGTTGTAGTAGTCCAGATTGCCACGCCACAGAATCACGTAGTTCATTCCCTCGCGCACGAAGAAGTCCGGCCGTTCGGGGACCTCCTCCAATGACTCGACCCGATACCTCAGAGCGGGTTCCCCGTAGGACAGCCAATTCCCCCGCGTGGCGATCCGGGCACCCGGAGGGACGTTCTCCAGTAGCCACAACCAGGCTCGCTCGCGCACGTCCCGGGTGAGGTTGGTGGTGAGGGCGAGGGTATCGGCCCCCATAGCGAGGAGGACGATGGCGATGAGGGCGGCCACGATCTGCCTTTTCCTTGTTCTCTCTGTGCCTGCGGAGAGGAGGAGGGTGGTCGCTCTGCCTCCGAAAAGGGCACCGACGAGGACGATGGGCAGCAGCCAGCGCACGTAGAAGACTCTGAACGCGAAAGAGCCGAGCGCGTATCCGACCGTTGTGAGGGCGAGCGGGTACAACAAGCGTTTGTCTACCCCTGCGCGGACCGCCCCCAGCGTCCCGAGCACGATGATGGCTGTCTCGTGGAGGAGGAGCCACCGCCAGGCGTAGATCGGTTGCGTCCCCCTGCTGTAGTGCCACAGGAAGGTCGACATTAGGTGGACGAGCCATTGGCCCCGCAGGGCGATCACCAGGACAGCCAGGGCGATGATCGATGCCAGAGGCAAGAGGACGCGCCGCATCGCGTTGCTCAGGTGCCGGATCTGGGCGAAGAGCAGTTCCGCCGCCCATAGTCCTACGATTGCGATGGCGATGAGGCCGTTGGGTTTGGTGAAGAACGCTAGGCTTGCCGTGAACAGTGCGAGGTATAGGTGTTTGGATGCGCGAAACGGCGCTTTTGCAAGGGCAAGGAGGGTGAGGGAAAACCAGAAAAGCATAGACGTCGCGGTAGCGTTAAAATGGGCCTCGACGTTCGTGGTGGGGGAGAGGGCGAGCAGGAGGGCAGACCAGAAAGCGGCCTTTCTTCCCCATAACTCGCGCGCGGTCAGGAATACCACGGCTATCGTCGCCAGGCTGAACAGCGCGTTGAGGCCCCTCCCTACAAGCACGCGGTGGAAGACCGGGACATCGTAGACGAGCCGGGGCCAGAAGGAGTGGTTTTGTAGGACGGAAAGAGCGTAATAGAAAGGTGCGCTGATGAGGTAGAACAGTTGGCCGCTAGGCCTCACATCGACTGGCCAAGGACCAGCCACCAGTTTCGAGGTCTCGCGGGCGGCGGTCAGTTCGTCTCCGAAGAGGACTCCATACCGCCCTCCGAAGTTCAAAGCGTATGTTCTGGTCAATATACCGATGAAAAGAGGGACAAGGAGAGGGAAGTGTATCCATATTCGCCGGAGGAAGTGCGAGAGGGATTTCATCCTGAAACGCTTCTTGGCCGATCTAGGGTTTAGGTCTCTGTGTTCGATGGGATGTCCGACGGGCTTATGGAGACGTTACCAGTCCTCATCCGAGTAGAAAGCCTGCGCCACTTCCTCTGTGGCCTCCCTGATTCGTTGGATCTCCGCTGCGGTGAGCCGTTTCTTCCAGGTCCATATGCTCGCTCGGCTGTCCCGTTGGATCGAGAACGCTCTCTCGGCGGGTACCTCGCTGGGGTTGGAGGCGGCTGTCGATCTCCGAACCGCGTCCTGAACCCGGGGGGAGAACTCCAATCCCAGCCTCTCGAACAGCGCTCGAAAGCCCCCCATTGGGTCCCGCGCGAGGTCCTCGTGCCGGACGAAGATCCAGTCCTCGTGCTTCTCCCGGTAGCGAAGCACGACGTGGTACAGCATCTTCCACACCAGGGCTGCCTGGTCTATGTAGGGATGCTTCTCCGGCGCGTATTCCTTGATCTGTTCCTCGAAGGGCCGGAGGTGGTCCCGCAGGAGGAGGGGCTGTCGTAGCAGGTGCCAGAAGGGGAACCCCCACCCGAGCCTCTTGACGCTGCTGACGAAGGCGGCAGGATGTCTGATCAGGATGACGACCTCGGCACCAAATCTCTCCGCGAACCATTCGGCGGAGAAGAGGGCAAAAGGATCTTTCACCAGAGGACGGGCGTTGTTGGCGCGATTTGCGCGGAACGTCTGGTATTCCCTGAGAATCCTTCTCACATCGGCCCGCGAGCGGGCTCCCATCAGCCCTTTGAACAGGTTGTACCGGAACTCCAGGGATCTCTTGATCGGTTGGTAATATGGTGCCTCGTTTTCCCTCGTGATGTAGAAATACCAAAACGGGATCGGCGCATCACAGATCCCTCGGTTCTTGCTTTTCTCCCAGGGGTTTAGCGGTTCGTGGATGTATCCCACCTGGGGGGATGCGGCGATCATCCGCCCGACCCAGGTCGTTCCGGATCGGATAGCGCCTGTGACGAGGATCGGTCGTCTCACCGTGCGACCTCCCGATAGATCTTCTGTAGGTTCTCGACGTGTAGGCCTATTCCCTCTACGGGGGGGATCCCCTCACGGAGATGCCTGATGCGTTCGGGTTGGTCTACGAGATCGCGGAGGGTCTCGCGTAGGGCGGCTACGTCTCCTCGGGTGAAGAGCAACCCGTTCACGTTGTGGGAGATCTTCTCGGTCAGCGCGCCGACGCGGGCTGCGATCACCGGCACGCCCGCGGCGAACGCTTCCTGTATCACGACCGGGGAGTTCTCGTACCACAGAGAGGGAACGACGACCACGTCCGTTTCGGCGAGGATACGTCCGACCTCTTTGTTGGGCACCGGGCCTTCAAAGGTGGTGTTGCGCCGATCCGCCGATCGTCGCAGGCGCGCGGCGTACTCAGGGAAGACCGTGGGGTCACCGTAGATCCGCAGCACGGCCTTTTCCGGCGGGAGCCCCCGGAAGGCCTCCACCAGGATGTGGACCCCTTTCTGCCAGGCCAGGGAGCCTATGTAGGCGAAACGTAAGCGGCCGTCGGGGGAGGGCTGGTGGGGATGACGCCGGATTCGCTCTGTGTCGATCCCGTTTTCGAGGTACACGAGCCGCTCTGAAGGGAAGCCTGCTTCGAGATACCGCTGGATGAGGAAGCGGGAGGGAGCGATGAGACGGTCGGCCCGAAGGGCGGCCCGGCGCACCAGTGTGTCGCGCAGTTGGAGGAGTGGGGCGGCCGCGAGCCGAAGCGGTTGGCTGGCCGTGCCCAGCCGTGCTAGTGCGCAGCGGGCGCAGTTCAGTCCCCAAGCCTTCCCCTGGCAGATCCGTGCGTCGGGCCAGATTAACTGGGAGTTGCTGCAGAGGAACCAGTAGTCGTGCAGTGTGAGGAGCGTCGGAAGCCCACCCCGCTTTGCCCTTCCGATCAGACGGTACGAAAGTGACATCAGGTGCTGGAAATGCACGAGGTCCGGCTGGACCTCGTCGAGGAATTCCCCAAATGCCCGTTCGATGTCCAGGTTGAAGAAGGTGTCCAGAAATTGCGCAAGGGGGGAGGACCTCCCTTCGCTGGTCGCACGCGATACGCGCCGGGCGAGGAAGCCCTCTCTCTCTTCCCAGCCCTGGCCCTCGTCGTGCCGGTAGAAGACGAAGACCTGGTGGCCCCTGCGGGAGAGTTCCCGGG
>DROW01000005.1 GCA_011388675.1 Chloroflexota bacterium
ACCACCGCCGGCTCGTCGAACAGCAACTTGGCAATTCGGTAAAATGGGATATGCTTCATCTCAACCTCCTGGTTGGGATGAGTGGGTTTTCGATTCTCCCTTATTCTGCCCCAACCGGGAGGTTTTTGCTACCCCTTATGTCCGAACTCCTGTCCGAAGCCCAGTCCCCTTGGCCTTGACCAGCAGTCCCCGCGGCCCGCGCAGGTCGTTCAGATCCAGGCCGTACCCCTGGGAGAGCAGGATGCACTCCCCCACCGGCGCCGGCTCCATCCCGAAGTGGTTGCGGTGGATGAGGTAGTAGCGGGTCCACTCGTCCAGCCCCTCGGTGGAGCGGCCCCTGAGAATGCGGCCCAGGGCGAAGTCGGCCACCAACCGGCGGACCTCGCGCAGGAACTGGCGGACGGTGAAGGGGGAGCCATCGAGGCGGCGGACCTCGTCGTAGGCGGAGTAGGATTCCAGGGCGGGGCCGACGGCGGCCCAGACGAAGTCCGGCCCGCTGATGCCGATGTCCCAGAAGTACCGCAGCCGCTCCGTGATCCGCTCCTCCATCGCCCTCCGCACGGCCTTGTAGCGGCCCACTCCTGCCCCCTCCGGCCGCTTGCGGCAGACGAGCCAGATGGAAGAGGCGAGGGCAGCACTCCCGTGGGCACGCATTCGGCTTCCCCGCTCCGTATCAATCGGCCAGGAGGCAGTGACGGTGAAGCCGGCCTGGATCATCGCCGTCACCAGCGTCTCCCAGGCCTCGGGGTCCTTGTGGGCGAAGACGACGACCATCCGCCCGTCCGGGGCCAGGGCCTCCCAGGCGCGACGGAAGGCCAGGGCCATTCCGGCCTCGTACTCCTCCTTCCCTTTGCGTCCGGCCTCGCCGCTCTTGCTCTGCTGGACCAGTTCCTCGTCCTTGGCGGTGAGCGGGGCGGTGAAGATCTCCGGGTAGCGGTCCCCCGCCGTGCGGCGCAGCCAGACGTAGAAGAAGTCGGAGAGGTCGCCGTAGGGGATGGCGTCGTAGTAGGGCGGGTCGGTGACGACGAGGTCCACCAGATTCCCGAGGTTTGTCAAGCCTCGGGAATCTGTAGCCGAGCGGCACAGTACCGTCGGCTCTAGACACCCAAGGTCTCGCGGACCTCGGGCGCCTGTCGCTTCCAGGGCGTGGCCGATGTATCGCGTCACCCAATCCAACTGATTTTCACACGAACCGGAGACGGGACGCAATGGATTCGTTTCCCCAAAGTCCCACAGCATGGGCAAGGCGAACCGCTGGAATGTGGGCACGATGAATTCTCCACCGTTTTCCCATCTGGCAAGAGAAGAGCCGTAGTCTGCACACTTGTCAACCATACTCACTAGATACCCCTCCACCGCCTCCACCCACTCCTCGGGGTACCCCACCCGCCGCATCTCCTCCCGCGCGGCGCGGGTCCACTTGACGAAGGTGACGAGGGCCAGCAACTGGCGAGGGGTGAAGAGGTCGGCCCAGGTCTTGAAGCCGTAGAGGGGAACTCGGATTCCCAGGATTTCCGGACCGGGCAACGGCTCGGTCGGCAGGCCGTAGGGGATCTGGGCTGCTGCCTCCGGCAGGGCCTCGGCGGCCCGCTCCGCCGCCTCGATCTCCTCCGGCGTGGGCAGCCGGTACTCCTTGCCGTACCCCGCGTCCACCACCACGGCGGTCATCCGCGCCCCCATCTTCCCCTCGTGGCCGCACCGTTTGATGTACGCTTTGGGGATCTGCACCCCGCACACCGGGCAGCGGGACTTGGCCCCCGCCATCGTGCCGGGAGGCACCTCATCCTCCGGGCCGGGGGTCCAGATCTCGAAATCCACCCGGCGGCGCTCGGGGTCCACCACCAGCCGCAGGGCGCGCCGCGCGTTGATGACCACCTTTGTTGTGTTGCGGGTGCGCTTGATCCGCAGGAAGTCGGGCCGGGCGCGGTTCTCGGGGGTGTCCGGCAGGGTCTTCTCCGCCTTCTTGCACAGCCATAGGGTCTTCAGGAGCGGCACTTCCGCCCCACAGCGAGGGTCGGGGCAGGGAACCGTGCGGGCCCAGAGGTAGGCCACCGTGGGCCGGCCGTCAATGGTGGGGTAGTAGGGAGCCAACTCCTCGCGGGCGTGGGCCAGTACCCACCGGCCCCAGCGGACGTGGTCGGCCAGGTCGCCGGGTTTTCCCTGCGGCTCTTTCAGTAGGGGCAGTTGCTCCCCTTCGGACTCGGGTAGCGGCCAAGTCTTCCCCGCCAGCCGTTGGGGAAACTCCAGGGTACACTTGAGGATGAACCAGGCGACGGGGTTGTAGTCGTTGGCGATCACCTCGCAGCCCAGCCGCATCGCCTCCAGGGGGATGGCGCCACCTCCGGCGAAGGGGTCGAGCACGCGAGGCGCGCGTCCGCCGAAGGCCTTGCGGATCTCCCGACGGAAGGAATCGAGCGCCGGGCCGTTCTCCGTCCCCCGGCGGGTGATCGATTCGATCTTCTTGCACAACTCGGCGCGGCCCCTCTCGTCGCCGGGGTCGGGCATCAGCGCGGCGATGATCGCCGCCCGGCAGGCGGCCAGCGGACGGCGGGCCGGCCAGGAGTGGAGCGTGCTGATGTGGCCGTGGCGGACGTTCTTCTCGTGGCGGGAGTCCTCAGAGACCTTCTTCAGGGGGAAGGCTTCCTCTGATCAAACGACGTTGGGTCATTCCTCTTCCTCGGCGTCCAGGTAGGCCAGCAGGTCGCGCACGCGCAGCACGAACTCGCCCGGGCGCAGGACGGTCAGGTCGGGATGGCCCGGCTGATAGTGCCGAAGGTTGAAGGTCACCAGCCACCGACACCCTTCGCGGAGGGCGGCCACCAGGATCGGCAGGTCCTCCGGGTGGGCCAGGCCCGCGTGCGGCTTCAGGTCGTCGGGCTGGGGGTCGGGGACCACGCGGAGGCAACGGCTCACGAGAAGTCGGAAGGTGGGCAGTGCCTGCGGCAGTTTGTTCTCAAGGTTCCGCTCCGCCTCCGCGACCACCTGCTCCGAGGCGAACGCTTCCACCAGCGTGATCTCGGCCATCCGCAGGACGACGAGGCTGGCCCCGTGCTCGGTGGGGGAGGCGGCCCCGGCGAAGAGGACGTCGGCGTCGACGAAGACCCGGGGCCTACGCGGTTTCGGCATTCCCGTATCGCTCCTGGACGTACCGCTTCCGCTGCTCCCGCAGCCCTTCCAGCAGTTCCTCAAGGGTCAACCCTGCTTCCTGCCGCATCCGCTCGATCTCGCGGGCCAGTTCCGGCACCATCGGCACCATCGGCGTCAGCACGAAGATGCCGTCCAGATCGACCAGGCGGAAGGTATCCCCCGGTCGAATGCCGTACTTCTCCCGCAGGCTGGCGGGCAGGGTCAAAACGCCGCGCTGTCGCACCCGAACGGTCTCGTCCACGGGTCTCTCCTTTTGGGTTTCGTTTCTGGCTGCTTTTCAGTAAATGCAGATAATCTGCTATCAGTATACCCTATGAACTCCGTTTTGGCAATCAAGGGCGGAGGTCTTCCAGCGCTTCCGCGGGCAGGCGGGTGGGGATCACGTCGGCGACCCGCTCCCGCTGCTCCCGGTCCAGGGTGACCAGGGTGCTTCCGAAACGGAGGGCGACGGCGGCGTAGACGGCATCGCTTCCGCGCAGGCGGTGGTCGGCCGCCAACGCCACGGCCTGCTGGGCAAGGGTTTCATTCAGAGGGATCAGCAACAGATGGGGAAGCCGGCTCAGCGCACCGGCGAAACGGCGGGCCAGGTCCGCATCCTGCCGACCACGACTCACCGCAGCGGCCACCTCCGGCAGGAGAAGCGTCGGCTCGATGAGGGGCAGGGCCTGCTCCCGCAGATACTCCAGGAACCGACGGCTCACTTCATGCCCCGGCTCGTAGGGGTTGAACCCGTTGAGAAACACGCTGGCGTCCACCGTGTAGATGCTGGCCACCGCTCTCTCCTACCGTCGCATTTCGGTCAGGAGTTCGGTACTCGTCAGCGGGGACTGCCATCCGCGGCCGATCTCCTCCCCCAGCCGGGTCAACTCCTCCCAGGCACTCGTCCCCGGCCCGGCGGCTCCCTCCACCCCGCCCGCCTCTTCCAGCGGGAGCAACAGCCCCACCGGTCGCCCGCGGTAAGTGATGACGTAGCGGGCACGTCGATCCCGCACCGCGCGGATGATCTCCGACGCGCGGGCTTTCAACTCTCGCACACCGACCTGGG
>DROW01000006.1 GCA_011388675.1 Chloroflexota bacterium
CAACCTGATCGATACGCCGGGCCACATCGACTTCACCGCCGAGGTCGTGCGGTCCATCCGCGTCATCGACGGCGCGGTGGTCCTCCTCTGCGGGGTCGGAGGGGTGGAGCCGCAGACGGAGGCCGTGTGGCGGCTCGCCGATCGGGAACACCTCCCGCGCATCCTCTTCGTCAACAAACTGGACCGGAGCGAGGCCGATTTTCAGCGGGTCCTCGATGAGGTGCGGGAGCGGCTGACGCCGAACGGTGTCCCGATCCAGTGGCCCGTCTACGAAGGCGGAGCCCTCGTCGGCCTGGTCGATCTGCTGGAGTGGCGGGCGTTGCTCTGGGAGGGGGAAGACGGCGATCCGAGAAAGGAACCGGTGCCGCCCCATCTACAGGCCTCCTTGACGCCCGTTCGGGAACGGTTGATCGATGCCATCTGCGAGACGGACGACGTGCTGCTGGAGCAGCGGCTGGAGGGGATCGAGCCGGAGCCGGCTACGCTCCGCCGGGCACTGCGTCGGGCGACTATCAAGGGGCGGCTGGTCCCGATCCTCGCCGGGGCCTCCCGTGTGCACATCGGCATCCAGCCCCTGCTAGACGGCATCGTCGACTATCTCCCAGCGCCGGTGGATATGCCCCCCGTCGTCGGCGTCGTGCCGGGCGACGAGGAGGAACTCGCCGAACGTCCCGACGACCCGGGCGTCCCCCTGTGCGCGGCGGCGTTCAAGATCGTCACCGACCGGCACGTCGGGCACCTCACGTGGGTTCGCGTCTTTTCCGGTCAGTTGAGGGTTGGCGAAAGCGTCTACAACCCGCGCACCGGCGAACTGGAACGAGTCGGTCGGATCTACCGGATGCACGCCAACCGACGGGAACAGGTGGACCGGATGGAGGCCAGCGATGTGGTAGCGCTGGTGGGGGTCCGGTCGGCGGTGACGGGCGATACGCTCTGCGATCCCCGGCATCCGATCATCCTAGAGCGGACCCGGTTCCCCGAACCGGTGGTGGCGGTGGCGGTGAGCGCTGCGTCGCCGAAGGAGCGGGGGAGGCTGCGGAACGCGCTGCGGCAACTCTGCCGCGAAGACCCGACCCTGGTCACCCGGTACGACCCTGAGACGCAGGAGTTGACCCTGGCCGGGTTGGGCGAGTTGCACCTGGAGGTGGCGATCGACCTGCTGCGGACCCGGTTCGGCCTGGAGCCGGTGGTCAGCCGGCCCCGCGTCGCCTACCGGGAGACGGTGCGTCAGGCGGCGGAGGCGGTCGGCCGGTACAAGAAGCAGACGGGGGGACGGGGCCACTTCGCCGAGGTCGTCCTGCGCGTGGAGCCGCTGGAGCGCGGCGCGGGGGTCCGCTTCGAGAACGCCGCGCCCCCGTCCGAGTTCCCCACCGACTTCGTGCGGCCGACGGAGATGGGGGTGATGGACGCGCTGGAGCGCGGGGTCATCGCGGGCTATCCCGTGACCGACGTACAGGTCACTCTGTTGGGTGGACGGTATCACGAGGTGGACTCCGCCGCGATGGACTTCCAGATCGCTGCGTCGAAGGCGGTCCGGGAGGCGGTAACGCGGGGGGACCCGGCGCTGCTGGAGCCGGTGATGGCGGTGAGCATCAGTGTGTCTGAAGAACACATCGGCGCGATCGTCGCCAGCGTCGGCCAGCGGCGCGGCCGGGTGACCGAGATGCGGGCCCGGGGACGGGCTAGCGCGGTGGAGGCGGAGGTGCCGCTGAGGGAGATGTTCGGCTACGCCACGGCGCTGCGCAGTCAGACCGAGGGCCGGGGCACCTTCAGTATGCAGTTCCTCCGCTACGAGCCGGTGCCCGAGGACCTGGCGGCCCAGATCATCGCCGAGCGGCGGGCGGAGGGTAAGATCCGCCAGCGGTAGTTTGCTGCGCGGATACAGAAGGTCGCAGGGACCGCAGGGGAGACGGAGGCCCCTGCGGTCCTTTTTGTGCTGAGGATGACCTTTGTGGGCTTTTCCTCCTGCCCCGTTTGTGCTAGAATCCAGATGAGAGGAGGAAAGCCGTGAGGAAGCCGCGGGTCCATCCTACCGCTTTCATCGCCCCCACCGCCGTTCTGGTCGGGGACGTGACCGTGGAGGCGGAGGCGAGCGTCTGGTTCGGCTGCGTGCTGCGGGCGGAGGAGGCCCCCATCCTCATCGGCCCGCAGACCAATGTGCAGGATCTGACGGTGATCCACACCGATCCGAGTTTCCCCTCTCGTTTGGGGGCCGGGGTGACGATCGGCCATCGAGCGGTGATCCACGGAGCGACCGTCGGGGACGGAGCGCTGATCGGCATCGGGGCGATCGTGCTGAACGGAGCGGTCGTCGGAGAGGAGGCCGTCGTGGGGGCAGGCGCGGTGGTCACGGAGGGAACCGTCATCCCGCCGCGCACGCTGGCCCTCGGCGTACCAGCGCGGGTGGTCCGCCCGCTGGAGACGGCGGACCTGGAGCGGATACGGATGGCTGCCGCCTGGTACGTGGAGCGGGCTCGGCTCTATAAAAACCGCGGAGACGCGGAGGACGCAGAGTTCTCCTAAAACGTACAAAACTTCTCTGCGCCCTCCACGCCTCTGCGGTGAGATCGAGAACAGGGGGCGTGTATGAGTGAGGTTGCCAGGCTGCTGCGGGAGAGCGAGATCTTCGTCGGCCTGCCGGAGGAGAAGATCCTTCAGATCCTGTCCATCGGCGAGGTGAGGACGTACCGGGCCGGGGAGACGATCATCGCCGAGGGGGACCCCTCCGACGAACTATACGTCATTCAGAAGGGGATGGTCGAGGTCCTGGTCTCCGGCGGAGACGTGGCCGATGTGCCGGGCCCTCCGAAGCCCACGCCGGTGGTCCAACTGGGGCGGGGGCAGGTCTTCGGCGAGATGGCTCTGGTCGATCAGGGCACCCGCTCGGCGACGATCCGTTGCGTTGAGGACGGTACCACCCTGTTCGTCATCCCCCGCGAGGCCTTCTGGCGGTTGTGTGAGGCGGACCATCACATCGGTTATGTGGTGATGCGGAACATCGCCCGCGACCTCTCCTTCAAACTACGCCATCGGAACCTGCCCAGGACGTTCGCCCGGCGGTAGACGGAGGGGCCGATGATCTACAAGGTCAGTTACGTGGTCGTCGGCGGGGCGCATCCCGGCGCGATTCTCAACCAAGACGCTCCCCCGCAGGTGGGGGAGGTGGTCGAACTCGGTGGTATGCGCTTCGAGGTGGTCGAGGTCGCCGACCTGATCCCCCCGCAGGGGGACTTCGCCTACCTTCACGTGACCCTTCGCCCGCTCTCCCCGTCCCGCGCGGAGGCCTGACCTACATCCCTGTGGGGATGTCCAGGAAGACGGTCTCCAGGCCGAACCGCTCCTCCAGGTGGCGGGCCAGCGCCTTCACCCCGAGCGTCTCCGTGGCGTAGTGACCGCCGAAGAGGACGTTCAACCCCCTCTCGGCCGCGAGGTGGTAGTAGGCGTGGCTGGTCTCTCCGGTGATGAAAGTGTCCAGCCCCGCTTCGTCCGCCTGATCGATCATCGAGACGGCGAAGCCGGAGATGCAGCCGATCCGATGGGCCTTCGCGGGCCCGTGGGCCAGTACGCGGACCGGTGGGCGGTTCAACGCCTGGATCAGCCGCCCGATCAGGGCCGGGATCTCCAGCGGCGG
The DNA here is from genome assembly GCA_011388675.1 of Chloroflexota bacterium. Taxonomy (GTDB): domain Bacteria; phylum Chloroflexota; class Anaerolineae; order B4-G1; family DUEL01; genus DUEL01. The sequence continues at coordinate 3,632 of DROW01000006.1, forward strand.
CTCCAGAACCCCCGCCACGCCGATCTCCACGCCGTGGTATTTCCCGAAGGGCCGGACCTCCTTTAGCCCCAGCAGGCGGGCCATTTCGGCGTTGTTCCCCATCTCGGGGTGGGCGTCCAGTGGGAGGTGGGCGGCGTAGAGGCCACATTTTCCCTCGATGAGGGTACGCACCCGCTGGTAGAAGGGGCCGACCAGGCGGTACGGCTTGTCCCAGAACAGCCCGTGGTGCACGATGAGGATCTGAGCCCCTTCCGCAACGGCCCGCTCGAAGGCGGCCAGGCAGGCATCCACGGCGAAGGCGACCCTGGTGACCTCCTCCGGTCCCTCTACTTGAAGGCCGTTCTGAGAAGTGTCCTCGATCTCCGCGATGCGGAGATACTCGTCCAAGTACGTTACCAGGTCGTCGCGGGTTACCGTTCCCATAAGCACCTCCTCAGCGCTTTACCCCGGGGCCACGGGGGGCGTCGTCAGGTCTCTGCCCTGGCGGCGGCCCGTCCTTTCGTCTCGCTCACGGTCAGCAGGATCAGCAATCCGACCACGAGGAAGGCGGCGATGCTCAGGATCGCCAGCCGCTGTCCCGCCTGCTCCGCCGCCCGGGTCGCCAGTCCCTGTGCCCGATACCAGAGGGCTCCCTCCGCGGCCACCCACCCGTACACGGTCGGGCCGATGAAGGAGGAGGTGCGGCCCGCCACGGCGAAGAAGCCGTAGAACTCCGCGCTCTGTCCCGGTGGGCTCAGCACGCTCACCATCGTCCGGCTCACCGATTGCAGGCCCGTCATCGCGATCCCGGCCAGCGCGCCGATGATCCAGAACTCCAGCGAGGACCGGCCGAAGAAGAGCCAGAGCACTAGGCCGATCATCATCAGGTTGGATAGGATGAGCGTTCGCTTGCAGCCGATCCGGTCGGCCAAGAGCCCCAGTCCGTAAGCACCTGCGATGCTCGTCACGTGGACCAGGATGATGAAGAGGATCAGTTGTTCCTGATCCATTCCGAACAGGACCGTCCCGATGATGGCGGCGAAGTCGAGGGCCATGATGACCCCGTCGTTGTAGATGAGGAAAGCGACGACGAACTTGACGAACTCCCGGAAGCGGCGGGCGGTCTTGAACGTGCGCCACAGCCGTTTGAAGCCGACGGTCAGATAGGTTTCGCCCTCGGGCAGGGGGTGGGACCGAGCCTGTTCCCGGATCCAGATAAGGGCTGGCAGGGCGAACAGGGCGTAGAAGACCGCCGCAACCACCAGCGACAGGCGGGTAACCAGGTCGCTCCCGACCAGGACGATGGGGGGGAGGATGAGGAGGAGGCAGACGATCCCGCCCACCGAGCCCACCGCCCAGCCGATCCCGGAGATCGTGCCCACCTCTTCCGGCCCGGCGATCTCCGGCAGCAGCCCGTTGTAGAAGACCTGCGCGCTCCGGTAGCCGATCTCGGCCAGGATGAAGAACAACATACCGATGAGGATGGTCCCCGCGCGGGCGAAGAAGAGGAGGCCGGTGAAGAGGCAGGCCAGCACCGTGTAGAAAAGGAGGAACCGCTTCTTCGCGGCGGAGAAATCGGCGATGGCCCCCAGGACCGGCGAGGTGACGGCGACGACCAACATCGCGATCCCCACGGCGATCCCCCACAATCGGGAGCCTTCCGCGCCGCCGACCACCACTTCCTTGAAGTAGGCCGAATAGACGGTTAGCAGAACGACGGCAGCGTAGGCCGAGTTGCCGAAGTCGTACAGGTACCACGCCCATCGCTCCCGTCGGGTGGATTGGTCTGTCGTGTCCATTTTCTGCCCCTCCGTAGGGTTTGGCGTAGGCGAGGCGCGGGAGGGACCGCGCCGGGGGTTCGACGGTGGCCTCTCCGTCTCCCTCGCGCCACGCTGGGGTGTGTCAGGGTTTACGGGCTTACAGGCCCATACCCACCCCGGCCACCTCCGCCCCACAGACGGGGCAGGTGCTCTCGGGGGTGACATCCTGCTCCAGGATCCAGTATCCGGAGCGGCGGATCAGGGTGTGCCCGCAGATGTGGCAGAGGGTGTTGGCTTCCCCTGCCACGTTGCCCACGTAGATGTACCAGAGCCCCGCCTCCTCGCCGATCTCACGGGCCCGTTGCAGCGTGGCGATCGGCGTTGGAGGTACGTCGGCCATCCGGTAGGCGGGGAAGAACCGGCTGATGTGCCACGGCGTCTCCGGCCCCAGTTCCTGGGCGATGAACTCCGCCGCGTCGCGCAGTTCGGCCGGGTCATCGTTGATGCCGGGGATGACCAGGGTCGTCACCTCGACCCAGATCCCCAGTTCCTTCATCTTCTTGAGGCTATCCAGCACCGGCTGCAGCCGTGCGCCGACGTACTTCCGGTACGTCTCGTCCCGGAACGCCTTCAGGTCGACGTTGGCCGCGTCCAGGTACGGGTGAATGGTCTTCAGCATCTCCTCGGTCATATACCCGTTGGTGACGTAGACGTTGGCGATCCCGGCCTCGTGGGCCAGGCGGGCGGTGTCGTAGGTCAGTTCGAAGAAGACGGTCGGTTCGGTGTAGGTGTAGGCGATGGATCGACTGCCGGTCCGGCGGGCCGCCGCGACGATCTGTTCCGGAGTGGTAGGCTGGCCCATAATGAAGTGCTGTTCGCGGGGCATTTGAGAGATCTCCCAGTTCTGGCACCACTGGCAGCGGAAGTTGCATCCGGGCGTGGCGATGGAATAGGCGGTGGAACCGGGGTAGAAATGGTGGAGGGGTTTCTTCTCGATGGGGTCCACATGTTGGGCGATCAATCGTTCGTAGACGAGGGAGTACAGTGTTCCTCCTCGGTTCTCGCGGACCTGGCAGACCCCTCGCTTCCCCTCGGCGATCATGCAGCGGTGGGCGCACAGGTTGCACCGAACCCGCTGGTCCGAAAGACGCTCGTAAAGCATCCCCTCTTTCATCTCTCGCCCCCTTCCCGCCACATTATAGGCTTTTCCCGCCGCAGGACAACCTCTCACGATGGGGAAGGATGAAGCCAACCGGTAGTGCAGGAATAGGGACGCCCTATCTTCTCAAGAGACGTGCGCTACGGCCGCATCACGTCGAAGTACCAGGTGCTTTCCTCGTCCGGGTCCCCTCTGATCACCAGAAACCCGTCCACGTTGCTCCGCCACCCTATTAGCCCTACGATCTCGCCCTGGTCGACAAGATGAAAGTCTCGCCAGTCGAACACCATCAAACGGATCCCTTCCTTCTCGCTGTAAACCTCCATCGCCGTCCACGGCCCAAAGGAACTCACATCGTTCACCTTCGCCCCCAACTCTATGCTCTCCCTCACCTGCCCGTGTGTCGGATCGAAAACCTGCAGCCGGGTCGTGTCTTCCTCTTCCCCGGGCAAGGCCAACAGCAGCAGGTGCTCCTGCGGCGCATAGGCCAGGATCTCGAACCGCTCCGGGCTACGGTACAGGCGGCGACAACGATCCAGCCGTTCCCCTGTAACTGCGACAAGATCATAGTGCAACTCCGAGACCTCGACCCGTGAGGGTACCAGCGGCCCTGTGGTCAGATAGAGCACCCCCTCCTCCGTCATCTCCACGTCGAGGATGTTGACTGCTCCGCACCGCGTCGCATTCGTCTCGGCCAGGAAAACCGCCTGTCTATCCAGGATGATCAGACGCTGCCAGTCGATGAGAACGGCCAGCCGGTCGCTTAGGGGAGACCATTGGACGTTGATGTGGTAGTTGTGATTCCCTGGTGGAATCTCGCATAGGTACATTGACATTGATTGTTGAGGTTCCACGGGCTCCAGGATGAGGATGTGAGTGTAAGGACAGCCCCGGCATATCTGCCCCAAGGTCGCGAAGGCCACCGCAGAACTGTCTGGTGCCCAACTCTCCAGCACAGCAGCAATATCTCCCAGTGGCAGGGAGGCAGTGAAAACCGTGCTCTTGTCCAAAGCATTGTAAATGCGTATGGGACTTGTTTCCTCTGTCACCAGAGTGCTGGCTATCCATCTTCCATCGGGAGAGAGAGCCGCACTCAGACGCGAAGTCGAAATCACGTCTTCCCATTCCGCTGGCGGCAGCAGCGCCCCAGGTGACAGTGGTGTTTCTCTTCCTGAACATCCAGTCAACACTACCAACAACAGCACTACGACAATTTGTCTCACAAGTGCCTCTAGATCCGCCTGCATCTGTGTGTCTCCTGCCTCTCTCAGGTACCACAGGCCCATCCGATCGGTCGTGCCCCCGGGACCGGGGGGGCGGACGGCCGTCTGCTCCCTACTTTACATCAACCCCGTCTCATCGTCCAGCATCTGACCGGTGAAGATGTGCGCCGTAAGCGCCCGCCACCGGCCCGTCCGGCAGCGGGACGGCCATTTGACTTTTCCCCCGACCTATCCCATACTTCCCCTCAATCTTCAGTAGTCTCGCACCTTATTTTTGCGCAAAAGTAGCGCATTTCTATTCAGTTAGTGCAAAAGCGGGCAGTTTCTAATCGCTCAGGCAGTACCTTTCCAAGCAAATCAGGAGGTCATCGGCGAATTGCTTTTGACTTAGCAGTTCGACGCGCCTGAGTTCACCGGCCTCGAAAACGAGTCGGCCCGGGATCGCCAACAGGTCGCGCACGATACGTTTCAGGCCGTAGCCCTCAAATCGCGTACCGACTAACGCCCGGTGCCAGAAATCTGCCAGCAGGTTGTGGGCCAGGTCGGTGAGCAGGATGAAGCCTTTCTGGGCTGGGAAACGGCGCTTACGGCGTGCTGCCAACCCCAAACCGCTCTTGTCGCCGCGGAATTGTTCCACCTCGGCACCGCCGCGGTCATCATAGAGGGCCAGAAAATGGCCCTTGGAGGGCAGGGAGAGCGTCGAGACATAGTAGGTATGGTGGAACGCGCCGTTCTTTCGCCTCCGTTTGACGAACACGCGGACAGGGCGTCCGTAGTCGACGGGTGGGGCGACCTCCCCCAGCCAGGCATCACCATAGGCGTCCCAGCGCCGGACCTGCCTGGCCAGAGCCGCAGCACGGCGACCGGACATCCCTTTGGTCAGGAGGTGGTACCCTCGCGCCAGGAGCCAACGGATGTGTTCATCGCTTCCTGCCCCGCCATCCAACCGCCAGACGGTCCGTTTGCGCTGGGCGGGCGTTAACTCTAAAGCATCTTCCGCTGCCAGCACGGCCGGCCGAAGGCAGTGGACTGTATGCCGGTTGCCTGGATACAGCTCGGACCAGATGGTCTCCCGGTAGCGGGTGGCGCTGACCCGCGCCAACTGCCGTCCGGTGGCGTTTTTTTCCCGCTGAAGTAGCCTTTCTGGCTCTCTTCAGCCTGTTTTCCACACGGTAGACCGGACAGGTCGAAGTCGAGCCAGAGGTAGCCGCGCCAATCATGGCGTATCGTCATGCTATGGCTGCGCCAGATGAGCGTGATGGCCTCGCGCAACCGGTCCGTTTGCTTTAGAGTTAGCGCATCCAGAGTGCGGGAGAGGTTAGATTGATCGGCGAAGCGGCCCCAGTGCCATACCCTTGCCAGGCTGATCTCGGACCTGAGGCGGGTGTTGACTTCGGAGAGGGTCCGGCAGCCCGCCAGGATGCCCAGCAAGACCTGAATCAGCTTGTCGTAGGGGGTAAACTCCCGCGCCCGGAGCGGAAACACGACCTCTGCCAGCGGTTTGAAGGTCAGATTCTGCTGGTAATGTGCCGAAAGCGCTGCCAAAGGCGCATATCCTGTATTGACCGGTCCGTCCGTAAAGCCAAACTCTATGGTCATCGGAAC
>DROW01000007.1 GCA_011388675.1 Chloroflexota bacterium
AAGGAGATGCGGGACGAGGGGCGGTTCCAGTGCGGGGACGAGATCAAGGGGGTGGTGCCGCGATTCCTCATCGGCGGGGCTATTAACCCCTTCGCCGATCCTTTCGAGTTCCGCCCCTACCGGCTGGCGAAGAAGATCGCAGCGGGGGTGGACTTCGTTCAGACTCAGATCGTGCTGGATATGGACCGCTTCCGGGAGTTTATGAAGCGGGTGGTTGATATGGGGCTGCACGAGAAGGTCTACATTCTGGCCGGGATCGGCCCCCTCAAGTCCGTGGGCGCGGCACGGTACATGCGCGACAAGGTCCCTGGGATGCGCGTGGCAGACGTGTACGTGGAGCGGATGCAGGCGGCGGTGAAGGGGATCCCCAAAGAGGATAAAAAGGCGCGCCGCGAGGCCTGGCGGAAGGAGGGCATCCGCATCGCCATCGAGCAGATCCAGGAGATCCGGGAGATCGAGGGGGTTGCAGGCGTGCACATTATGGCGATCGAGTGGGAGGAGGCGGTGAAGCCCATTGTTGAGGGTGCAGGACTGCTGCCGAGGCCAGAAGTGTAGGTCGGGATAGCGGATTGCTGATTTCGGATTGCGGATTGGGAGAAGAGGATGGCGACGAGAGAGCGAACAGCGACGGAAACGCTGGCGGAGGTCGTGGAGGAGCATACCGGGTCGAACCCGTACCTCTGCTATCAGTGCGTGAAGTGTTCCAGTGGATGCCCGGTGGCGCACCATATGGACCTTCTGCCCCATCAGGTGATGCGGGCTATTCAATTCAACGACGAGCAGGTCTTGGAGGCCAAGACGCCGTGGGTGTGTGCGGCGTGCGTCACCTGCACCACCCGCTGCCCGCAGGGCATCGACGTGGCAGGGGTGATGGATACGCTGCGGATCGAGGCTCGCAGACGGGGGATCAAGCCGCCGGTGCGGGAGGTGGAACTGTTCACCCGTACCTTCCTGACGACGATCGGCGTCGCCGGTCGCCTCTATGAAGCGGGGCTGATGGCGGCGATGAATATGCTCACGTTGCAGCCTCTGAAGGATATGGACCTGGGGATGGAGATGATCCTCCGGGGGAAGATCCGCCTCTTGCCCGAGTTCGTCCGGCCGCCCAAGCGGGTCCGCCGGGTGGAGGCGAAGCCGAACACGATCGGTTACTACCCCGGCTGCTCTCTGGAATCCACCGCCACCGAGTACGACCATACCTTCCGCGCTGTGTGCGAGGCGTTGGGGATCGAGTTGGCGGAGCCGCGTGGCTGGATTTGCTGTGGCTCCACCCCGGCCCACACGACCGACCCCGTCCTGGCGGGATACTACTCGGTGTTAAACCTCGCTCTGGTCGAACGGATGGGATTGCGGGAACTGGTTGCCCCCTGTTTGGGGTGCTACCAGCGGTTCCGGGCCGGTGCTTATATGATGGAAAACGACCCCGATCTGGCAGCGAAGGTCAACGAGCGGATCGGCTATGAGTATCGGGGGACGGTCCGGGTGATGCACGCGGTGGAGATGATGCTGGAAAAGGCGGGGATCGACGCGATCCGGGAACGGGTGCAGAAGCCGCTGAAAGGGCTCAAGGTGGCCTCCTACTACGGTTGCGCCACCACCCGGCCGCCTAAGTACACCGGTGCAGAGAACCCGGAGAACCCCACCTGTATGGACGAGGTGGTCGAAGCGTTGGGGGCCGAACCGATCGATTGGTCGGCGAAGACGGACTGCTGCGGTTCCAGCCTCGGCATCACCAAGACCGAGGTGGCCCTTGAACTCTCCGCCAACGTCCTGAAGAGCGCGAAGGCATACGGGGCCGATCTCGTCGTTACCGCCTGTCCATTGTGTCAGGTCAACATCGGGGATCGACAGAAGCAGATGAACCTCGATTTCGAGATCCCTGTCCTCTACATCACTCAGTTGATGACCCTGGCTTTCGGGCTGGGAGAGAAGAGCGCAGAACTGGATAAGAATCTGGTGGACCCCCGGCCCGTGTTGCGGGAGAAGGGGATCGTCGAGTGACCCTTCTCCTTGAGGAGCGTGGGTTGAGGTACTAGTCGCCGGGAAGGAAGTGTGGTACAATCTGGAGCGGCCGAGCACCGAAAAAGACGGAAGGCGACGCCAACGGTCCGCTGAGCGTCCCTAACCGTGGGACGGTTCCGGCCTCCAATCGAATCGGGAGAGGAGAACAATCGTGGCGACGTTGCGGAAACTGGCGATCACCGGCAAGGGTGGGGTGGGGAAAACCACCCTTGCCGCGCTTTTGGCGCACATCTACGCCCAGCGGGGACGGTCTGTTATCGCCGTGGACGCCGACCCGGCGGGCGGCCTGGCAAGCGCGTTGGGCGTTCCGCCGGAACTCGAGGAGAAGTTGACTCCGATCGCCGAGATGGAGGATCTGATCTACGAGCGCACGGGCGCGAAGCCGGGTTCCTACGGCGGTTTCTTCAGCCTCACCCCCCGGGTGGACGACATCCCCGATCGGTTCAGCGTGGCCCATAAGGGGGTGCGGCTGTTGAAACTGGGGACCATTGAAGCGGGCGGTTCCGGCTGTATGTGCCCGGAGAGCGCTTTGCTGAAGGCCCTGGTGACCCATCTCCTGCTCTATCGGGATGAGATGATGATTATGGATATGGAGGCGGGGGTGGAGCACCTCGGCCGGGCCACGGCTCAGGCTGTCGACGTGATGCTGGTCGTGGTCGAGCCGGGGCGGCGCAGCCTGGAGGTGGCCGGCCTGATCCGCGAACTGGCCGAGGACCTGGGGTTGAAGCGGCTGTACGCAGTGGGCAACAAAGTCCGCTCGGAGCGAGACCGCGTCTTCATCGCCGAGCGGAGCCCGCTGCCGGTCATCGGCTATCTCTCCGCCAACCCGCGGGTCATCGAGGCGGACCTGGAGAGGGTCGCCGTCTTTGAGGCGGCACCGGATGCCGTGGAGGAGGCAGAAGCCATCGTCGCAGCGCTGGAGCAGGGAGGGGAGTGATCCCCGGGGGCAGGGGCTTCGTCTCTGTTGTGGGATGAATGATGAGGAAAGGGTTCCTCGTTCTGGGATCGGCGATCGTTCTCGGGTTGTTGGTGCGCAGCGTTGCCCCGGCGCGGGCCGATCCTGATGTGCCGACGGAGGCATACATCCCCGGGGTTCTGGGGCATCGACAGATGCGTCCCCTCAGTTGTGAGGCCCGCTCGGCGGTGGACCTGGCTGCTTTCTGGGGGGTGCCCATCGCGGAGGAGGCCTTCTTCGACGCACTGCCCCAATCCGACAACCCTCACGAGGGCTTCGTGGGCGATGTGGACGACCCGCCAGGAAGTCTGCCGCCCGGCGGGTATGGGGTCTACGCCCGGCCCGTCGCCAATACATTGCGCCGGTACGGACTGGACGCCCACGCCCATCGCTGGTTAGGGATGGAACGATTGCGGGCGGAGGTGGCTGCCGGGCGGCCGGTCGTCGTCTGGGCGACCTACCGGATGCTCCGCCCCGAGGTGGCCTCCTGGACCGCTGCCGATGGCTCCGTCTCCGTCATCGTGCAGTGGGAGCATACGTTCATCGTCGTCGGCTACGACGAGGCGGGGGTCTATCTGATCGACGCCTACGACGGGCGGACGCACTATTACACCGTCGCCCAGTTCGTCCCCGCGTGGATGCAGTTGAACGAGATGGCAGTGACCGTCACCGGGTTGCTGGAATCGTCATCCTATCCCTGGGAGAGGGTTTATCCGGACCGTTACGGGGGTCCGTTTTAGCCTGTCTATCACTTTGGCTGAGGAGGAAGCATAATGCGCGATCTGCACGAAGTTCAGAAGATGCTGGAGAAGGTTGGAATCCCCGGGCGGGATGCTTACGACCTGCCGGACAGTCCGAAGCGATTCCCGGATGGAGCACATTACCGGATGGAGATCTCTGGGGTGGAGAGGCCCCAGGTGCTGGAGGCCCTTATCGACGAGATGAACAAGCGGAAGGTGCCCATCCACCGTCTGATCTCCACTGTGATGGGATCCACGCTGCTGGACGATGCTGAATTGCGGGATTTCGCCCAGATGGCGGCGGATGCCAAACTGGAGGTCATCATCACCCCTGGTCCTCGCTCCGGCTGGGACGTCGGGCGGCAGTTGGTGACGCCGGAGGGGGGTCTCTCGGGCCTGCGGTATCGCGGCTCCGACCAACTCTCCTTCGTCATCGCCGAGTTCCTTCGCTGCATCGACATCGGTTTTCGGGGCTTCTTGGTCATCGACGAAGGGCTTCTCTGGCTGGTCAACGAACTGAAGAAGACCGGGGACATCCCCGAGGACGTGGTCTTCAAGGTCAGTATCTTCGCCGGGCACGCTTCCGCGGCGGGAGGAAAGGTCCTTCAGATGCTGGGGGCCTCAACCTTCAACCCCCTGGGCGACCTCTCGCTGCCGCAACTGGCCTCCATCCGCCAGGCCATCGACATCCCGATGGACCTTCACATCTATCTCTCCGATTCCTTTGGCGGGTTCAACCGGTTCTACGAGGGCGCGGAGATGGCGCGGGTCTGCGCCCCCTGCTACTTCAAGATCGAACCGGGGCCCGCGCTGGCGGCGGGGCCGGGGGCCTGGTACAAGCCGTGGACTAGTCCGGATTTCCTCGCCTGGCAAGCGCGGGAAAAGGTCAAGTACGCTCAGATCATCCACGAACTGATCCAGGCCACCAATCCGAATCTTAAGTTGTCGGACCTGGGGCCGGAGGATCTGGCGATCCCGAAACCGTAGGCATCACGGAACACGCAACACGAGAGGTCTGATTTTCGTGTTGCGTGTTCCGTGTATTGTGTCGCAGTTGGGGGACAGGATGGAAGACCGGGTCGAGTCTTTTGTCGAACTGATCCGCCGGGCGGCGACGGACCTGCCGGCCGATGTAGAGATGGCTCTGCGCGCTGCGAGGGAACGAGAGGAGCCGGGGACGGCGGCCGCCGGCGCGCTGGATGCGATCCTCCAGAACGTGGAACTGGCGCGGAAACGGTCCACTCCGATCTGTCAGGACACCGGCGTGCCCCTCTTTTACGTCCATTATCCCGTTGGGACGAGCCCCCGTCTCCTGCGGAGCCAGATCGAGCGGGCCGTGGTCGAGGCCACGCGCCGGGCCTACCTGCGTCCCAACGCGGTGGACCCCCTCACCGGTCGCAACAGTGGCAACAACCTGGGGCGCGGTTTCCCCGTCTTCCACTTTGAGGAGTGGGAGGAGAACTTTCTTCGTGTAGACCTTCTTCTCAAGGGAGGGGGAAGCGAGAACGTGAGTGCGCAGTACAAACTTCCCTATGCGCCGCTGAAGGCCGGGCGCGACTTGGAGGGGGTGCGGAAGGTGGTCTTGGACGCGGTGTATCGTGCCCAAGGGAAGGGATGCGCTCCGGGGATCCTCGGCGTGGCCATTGGCGCCGACCGCGGGACCGGGTATGTCTATGCCAAGGAGCAGCTTTTCCGCCCCCTGGACGACACCAACCCGGTGCCGGAGTTGGCCGCGCTGGAGGATCGACTGCTGAGGGAGGCCAACGAACTGTCCATCGGCCCGATGGGCTTCGGGGGGAAGACCACGCTGTTGGGCGTCAAGATCGGGGCCTATCATCGTCTCCCGGCCTGTTACTTCGTCACCGTGGCCTATATGTGCTGGGCCTGCCGTCGGGCGAGGATGGAGGTTCGGGATGGCGTGGTCAGGTACAATGGAGGCGGAGATGGCGACGTATGAGTTGGAGACGCCGATCCCCGAGGGAGCGATCCGTGCTCTCCACGTCGGGGACACGGTGTACCTCTCCGGCCTGATCGTCACCGGTCGGGATGCAGCCCACAAGTATATGGTTGAGAACTTCATCCGGGTCGAAGAGGTGCCGGAGAGCGAGCGGGCTCTTTACGAAGAACTCCGGCGGCTGTTGAACGGTGGCGTCATCTACCACTGCGGACCGGTGGTCCGCCAGCGGGAGGACGGGCGGTGGGAGTTCGTCGCCGCCGGACCGACCACCTCTATCCGCGAAGAGCCCTACGAGGCGGACGTGATCGCCCACTTCGGCCTGCGGGGGGTGATCGGCAAGGGGGGGATGGGGCCGCGGACGCTCCAGGCCTGCCAGGAGCACGGGGCGGTCTACTTCCACGCCGTGGGCGGCGCAGCCAGCCTGATCGCTGACGCGGTGAAGGAAGTGGTGACGGTCTACAAGAAGGAAGAGTTCGGGATCCCAGAGGCCTTCTGGGTGATCCGCGTCGAGGGCTTCCCGGTGGTCGTGACGATGGACACCCACGGCCGGTCGATCCACGAGCAGGTGGAGCGATCCTCGCGGGATGCCCTGGGTCGCTTGGTGGGTTCCGCGATTTGACAAGGGGGTGGGGATGGGTATAATCCTTGCCATTCCTATTCCCAACCGAGGTAAAAATCCGCCGCCCTTTTCTGGACGGCGGATGCGTTTTCGGCCACAAGCGGGGCCGGTCGATGGACCAGGCGTCGCTGAAATCCCATTATCTCGGAGGTTGCCGTGAGCGAACTGAGCGTTATCGAACAATCTATGCTGTGGGGAGTCATCGTCGTTGCGTTCATCGGACTCCTCTACGCCCTCTGGCTCTGGCGGGATACGATCCGCAGGGACAAGGGCACCAAGGAGATGCAGGAGGTGTGGGAAAGCATTCGAGTCGGTGCAGAGGCGTACCTGCGTCGGCAGTTGAAGACGATGCTTCCCATCCTCGGCCTGCTGGTTATCCTGCTTTTCCTGAGCGTGTACGTCGTCACACCCTCTCAGGAGGCACGTGACCTTTTCGGCGAGCGGGCCCAATTGGTGATCGCCATCGGGCGGGCAGGGGCCTTCATCCTAGGTGCTGCTTTCTCCACTCTGGTGGGCCAGTTGGGGATGCGGGTCGCCATTGAAGGGAACGTGCGCGTGGCGGCCGAGGCAGCCCGACACGACTACAACGGTGCTCTCACCGTCGCTTATCGGGCTGGCACCTTCACGGGTATGCTCACCGATGGCCTGGGGCTGCTGGGCGGGACGGCCATTTTCATGATCTTTGGTCGGGCCGCTCCCGACGCGCTGCTGGGGTTCGGCTTCGGCGGCACCCTGGTGGCCCTGTTTATGCGCATCGGCGGCGGGATCTACACCAAGGCGGCCGACGTCGGGGCCGACCTGGTGGGGAAGGTCGAAAAGGGAGTCCCCGAGGACGATCCGCGCAACGCGGCCGTGGTGGCCGACCTGGTGGGAGACAATGTGGGCGACTGCGCCGGGATGGCGGCAGACATCTTCGAGTCCTACGAAGTCACCATCGTTTCTACGCTGATCCTGGGCATTGCCCTCTACCACGCGACCGGGCAGATCGTTTGGATCGTCTACCCCCTAGTCGTCCGCGCCATCGGCGTCATTTCCTCGATCCTCGGGACCTTCACCGTGCCCATCTGGGAGAACTTCCCGCTCAGGTTCCTCCGGGCCAGGGATGCCGAGGAGGCGATGTTCCGCTCCTACGAGGTCTCCAGCGTCAACACGGTCCTCTGGTCTTTCCTCTTCGCCTGGTGGTACGTCCACGACTGGCGGCTGGCCTTCCTCAATGCCGTTGGCGTGGGCCTGGCGGTGAGTTTCAATCCCATTACTTCCTACTTCACCTCTGCCAAACGGAAGCCGGTCCAGGAGATCGTGGACTCCACCCGCACTGGCTCGGCGACGACGGTTCTCTCCGGCCTGGCGGTAGGGATGGAAACCAGTGTCTGGAGTGTGATCGTCATCGCCCTCTCCCTGGGAGCAGCCTATCTGGTCTATCGAGGGCAGCCGCTCCATATGCTGTACGGCGTGGCGATGGTCGGCATCGGCATGCTTTCCCACACTGGCAACAACGTGGCGATGGACTCCTACGGGCCGATCGCTGACAACGCCAACGGCATCGCCGAGATGACCAAGATGGATCCCGAGGCGATGCACATTATGGCGGAGTTGGATTCCGTGGGGAACACGACCAAGGCGATCACCAAGCAGGTGGCTATCGCCTCGGCGGTCGTCGCGGCGACCAGCCTGTTCTTCTCCTTCGTCACCGACGTCTCGTTGGTGCAGGCGCGGATGGGGATCCCGGAGGAGTTCCAGCTGCTGAACACCGGTATCCGGGTCTCTCTCCTGGAGGGGACGATCGGCTTCCTGCTGGGTGGGGCACTGCCGTTCTTCTTCTCTGCCTTTGCGCTGCGGGCCGTCAGCCGAGGGGCCTCGCTGGTCGTTGAGGAGGTGCGCCGTCAGTTCCGCATCCCCGGCGTGATGGAGTGGAAAGTGAAGCCGGATTACGGCCGGGTGGTGGCGATCACCACGGCGGCTGCCCAGAAGGAGTTGGTCAGCCTTGTGGTCCTTTCGGTGACCGTCCCGCTGCTGGTGGGGATCCTCTTCCGGGTGGAGGCGCTGGGTGCTTTCCTGGCCGGCGTGATTCTCACCGGGCAGTTGCTGGCGGTCTTTATGGCCATCGCTGGCGGCGCGCTGGACAACGCTAAGAAGTACATCGAGGATGGTCACCTGGGTGGCAAGGGATCGGAGGCGCACAAAGCCGGCGTGGTCGGAGACACGGTGGGCGACCCGCTGAAGGATACGGCTGGTCCGGCCCTCAACCCGATGATCAAGGTGGTCAACCTGATCAGCCTCTTGGCTGCGCCCATCCTGGTCCAATACCAGGACCACACGGTGGCCCTGCTGGTGACTGGGGTGGTCCTTCTGTTGCTGCTCTACTGGGCCGTGCGCCAGAGTAAGCGGGAGATCACGGTGCCCGGAGGGGAAGAGGCGTGATGCCTGCTTCGCGAGGGGCGCAAGGGTCACCTTCGCGCCCCTCGCGTTTGCAAAAGGCTGACCGTGAGGACGGTCGCTGGGCGGTTCGCGGTTGACAAACCCTCGAATCGGGCTACAATCGCCGGGGATGCCTCCTGACGGATGGAAGGAGGGAGTGCGAAGGGCTGCCGCTTCTTGGGGGTCGGAAACAAGCGGGGGAGGGGAGCCTTCCCCGCTTCGTTGTGCCGATGGCGTGAGGTGCGGGCGGCGAGCGGGTGAGCGGTGATGCAGTGGGAACCTCTGCTGAAGTTCGTGCACGGGACCGCGTTTTTCTATCTGAGCGTGGTGCTGTGGGTGCTGTCCCCACGGACGGTGCGGCTGGAGATCGCTCGGCGGCTCCCGCTGCTGGCGGTCTTCGGCGTGGCCGAGGCGCTGCTCGCTTGGGAAGGTGCGCTGGCCCCAGCGATCGGCGTTCCGGCCCTCCTTCCTCCTCTGGTACGCGCGCTCGTCGCGGGCATAGGGTGCGGTGCCCTGCTGGCCTTCGGTGCGCTTTCCCCCCTGCCCGAGGAGAGGCAGCCTGCGTGGCGAAGATACCTGGCTACCCTGATCCCCCTGGTCTGGACCCTGGGGATGATCGGTTTCCTGGCCGAGGGATTCCCCGTGGAGAAGGTGGCGGCCAGGGCGGAGATCGCTGCCCGTATCGGAATGGCGATGCCCGGAGGGGTGCTGGCCGGGTTAGGGTTCCGTGAACAGGCCCTGCGTTCCTCCGAGCCCCGCCTGCCTGCCTCGGTTCGGATGCCCCTTCAAGTTGCGGGGGGATGCCTGGCTGGGCTGGGCCTCCTCCTCGGCCTGCAGATGCTCGCCGAAATGCTCGGCTTCCCGTTTCTCCCCGTCTTCTACGCCTTGAGCGGCCTCGGCATCACGTGGGGAATGGTCCGCACCGTGAACCTGGTCCAGTTGGAGATCGAGCGCTGGATCGAGGGGGTGGAGCAGACGCAGGCATTGATGGCGGATCGGGAGCGGATCAGCCGCGAACTGCACGACGGGATCATTCAGTCGATCTACGCCGCCGGCTTGATGCTGGAAGGGGTGATGCAGACGATCCCGGAGGACCCGGCCGCGGCGCAGGTGCAGCTTTCCCACGTGATGCGGAGTTTGAACCAGACGATCCAGGACATCCGGCGTTACATCTTCAACCTGCGAGGAGACCTGCCGGAGGCCGACCTGCGAGAGGGTCTGGAGGCGTTGCTCCAGGACTTCCGGGTCAACACGCTTCTGGAGACGAGGCTGGTGATCGAAGGGGAGGAGGCCCATCCCTTGGGGGCCGAGGAGCGGGGGCACATCTTTCAGATTGTGCGGGAGGCTTTGAGCAACGTCGCCCGTCACGCCCAGGCGCGCAGCGTCGAGGTCCGTCTTCTCTTTGGAGAGGACGCTTTGCGCCTCTGCATCGCGGACGACGGGATCGGCCTGAGCACCACCGCGGTCCGGGGTGGGCAGGGCCTGCGCAACATTCGGGAGCGAGCCCGCCTCCTCGGCGGCACGCTGGACATCGACAGCGCCCCCGGCAAGGGGGTCACGGTGACGCTGACCGTTCCGTATTGAATGGAACCCACGGAGGCGCGAAGGACGCAGAGTTCCCCCTGGAGATCCTCGGGGTTTGTGCTTCTGCGATGTTGACGATGGAGGTTGGGGTGGCGACCGCACCGGTTCCCGCCTTACGCATCCTCGGGATTCCGATCCACGACGTCACCTACGAGGAGACGCTCGGCTGGATCGGCCGGTGGGTTGCTGAAGGGGGACCCCACCAGATCGCCACCGTGAACCCCGAGTTTGTGATGGCTGCCCGGCGGGACGAGGCTTTCCGCGCCGTGCTGGAGCAGGCGCATCTCTGCCTTCCCGATGGGGTGGGGATCACTCTCGCAGCCCGTTACCTGGGCCGTCCCCTGCGTCAGCGGGTGGCCGGGGTGGATCTGGTGGAGGCGATCGCGGCGCGAGCGGCCCGGGAGGGATGGCGGCTGTTCCTGCTGGGGGCCGCGCCTGGCGTCGCGGACCGGGCGGCGGGGGTGCTCCGCGCCCGATACCGGGGTGTGACGATCGCTGGCACCTACGCTGGAAGTCCCCGGCCGGAGGAAAGGGAAGGGATCGTCCGGCGGGTGCGGGACGCCGGGACGGACGTGCTTCTAGTGGCCTACGGGGCACCGGCGCAGGATCTGTGGATCGCGCGCAACCTGGCCCGTACCGGCGCTGCGGTGGGGATCGGTGTCGGCGGGGCGTTCGACTACCTCGCCGGTGTCGTTCCCCGTGCCCCCGCCTGGATCCGCCGGATCGGGTTCGAGTGGCTCTACCGGCTCGTCCGCCAGCCGTGGCGGTGGCGGCGTCAGTTGGTCCTCCCTCAGTTCGCCCTCCTGGTGCTCCTCCGTCGTGGTTAACCTCTCCCATTGTTCCGAAACGGTTACGACACGGTTGCGATTCCTCTGGAACCGTTGACAGGCAATGGGGTTTCTCGCTATACTGGTGGGGGGTGGGGGGCTAGGTGACTGGGTGACTGGGGGACTGGGTGACTGGGGGACGGGGGGGAGAGATGCGGCGGGTTTGGCGGATTCTGACCGTTTTTCTTCTTTGGCTGACGGTTTTTGGAGGGCGACCGGATCGCGCTGCGCCGGTGGATGTGACGCCGCTTCCTCCGGTCGCCGACCCCGATGGGCGGGCCGGGATGTGCTACTCCTTCTACGATCCGCCGGAGCGCCCCTACCTTACGCTGGCGCTGAACGCGGGCTCCCGCTGGGACCGGTTCGACTTCGTCTGGCCGAACATCGAGCCGTCCAACGATCAGTGGAATTTCTCGGCTTACGACGATCTGGTGAACGACCTGCACGCAGCAGGGGTGAACATCGTCGGGATTCTCCTGTGGACCCCCGGGTGGGCCGTGTCTCCGGATTGTCAGTTGGAAGGGCAGGCTCTGTCTCGCCCTACCCAGCCCTCTCCGCATCGATACGCGCCACCGCCCCCCGCTGGCACGTTATCCACATCGGCGGAGCCTAAGACCTGCCCTCCCAGAGGCCTCGATCTCCCGTGGAATGACCCTGGCAATTACTGGGGCGACTTCGTCTACACGGTCGTCTCCCGCTACGGGGATCGGGTGAAATATTGGGAGGTGTGGAACGAGCCGGACTACTGCGATCCGGGTTACATTTGCTCCTGGAGCGGGACCTCGGTCGATTATGCCCAACTCCTCAAGGTGGGGTATCAGGCGACCAAAGCGGCCTGTCCGGACTGCACGGTGCTCTTCGGAGGGTTGCATTTTTGGGCGAACCCCTCTTTTTATCGGTGGGTGTTGAACGTCCTCAACGACGACCCGGCGGCGGCGGAGAACAACTACTTCTTCGATGTGATGTCCCTCCACACCTACAGCCGGTCGTGGGACGCCTACTGGCTGGTGGAGACCGTCCGGGACGGGATGCTGGATTTCGTGCCAGAGCACCCGATCTGGCTGACGGAGGTGGGGATACCGGTGTGGGATGATGACAGTGTGGATCCTGATCCCACCCCCTATATCTGGGCGGCTACGCAGGACGAGGCAGCGGCCTATGTGATCCAGACGTATGCCAACGCCTGGGCCGCTCACGTCGAGCGGTATTTCTATTTCCGTACCCACGATGCCGATATGGCGGAGTACTACGGCCTGATCCGCAACGACCTCTCTCTCCGGCCTGCCTACGTCGCTTACCAGGTGGCGACCACCTATATGGTCTCCCCGACGATGGTGACCAACTGGAACTACTCCAACGGTGTGCGCCGGGTGACGCTCTGGGGTACGCCTCGGGGGAAGATCAGCGTGCTCTGGAACAGGATTCCCACATCGACCGTCTTCTCCTATCCTGCCACCCTACCCACGGCCA
>DROW01000008.1 GCA_011388675.1 Chloroflexota bacterium
CC
Organism: Chloroflexota bacterium; assembly: GCA_011388675.1. Taxonomy (GTDB): domain Bacteria; phylum Chloroflexota; class Anaerolineae; order B4-G1; family DUEL01; genus DUEL01. The sequence goes on from DROW01000008.1 coordinate 3, forward strand.
GTGGTGGCTGCGGGTCCCCTCCGGGTCGATCAGCAGGGCCTTCCCCGCCGCCAGCGCGTCCAGCGCTCCCCGGATCGCCGCCATATCCGGGGTTCCCCGCCGGACAGGGATCGCTCCGCCGAGGCGGACCAGGGGGGCCATCAGGGGGTTTCTGAAGTTCTCCGCCTTGCTGAACCCCACGATGTGCCGTGGAGCGAACAGGATGGTGAGCACCGCGTCCAGCCAGTTGACGTGGTTGTTGATCACGATGAGTGGGCCGGCCCGCGGAATCCGTTCCAGACCGCTCGCTTCAAGGCGCACGACGGTCCGGATCACAGGACGGAGGAGGCGACGGAGCCAGGATCGCAGACGGCTCCACACCAGGGACCTCCTTCAGTAGAGCACGCGGATGGCGTGGGGGATGATCTCGAACTCCAGGTTGGTCGCCTCCATCGTGAGGGTCTCCCCGTCGGCGTGGACGACCTGCGTGCCTTCCTTGACGGTCACCCGCACCCGGCGGGACCGGGCCATTCGGATGCGGGGGTGCCCCACCTGGGTGCCCTGCATAAAGCGGGGGACGAGGGCCAGCATCTGCAACTGGTTCATCTTGGTCCCGATGCACAGGTCGAACAGGCCGTCGTCGGGGGACGCCTCGGGGGTCATCAGGAACCCGCCCCCCATCCGGCGGCCGTTCATAATGGAGATCATCAGTGCCGGAAGTTCCATCACCCCGTCGTCCAGTTCGATGCGGGTGAGGGGGGCGCGGTAGTAGAAGAGCAGCGTGCGTATCACGGCGACGAAGTAGACGGCGAAGCCCCGCAGTCGCTTGTAGCGGGACGCCTGGACGTTGACGACGGCGTCGAAGCCGATGCCGATCCCGTTCCCGAAGTACCGCAGTCCCTTGGCGTGCCCCACGTCGATGAGCCGGGTGCGGCCGCGGGCCAGCGCCGCGCAGCCCTCCTCAAGGTCCAGCGGGATCCCTGCCCCGTAGGCGAAGTCGTTGCCCGTCCCGACGCAGAGGACCCCCAGCACGGCCTCCCCCTTCCCCGCCTCCCGCGCCTCCATCAGCCCGTTCAGCACCTCGTTGGAGGTCCCGTCCCCCCCCAACGCGACGACCACCCGGTAGCCGCTGACCACCGCCTCGCGGGCCAGTTCCGCGGCGTGCCAGGGTCGCTCCGTGAACACCCGTTCGTAGGAGACGCCGTGTTCCTTCAACAGCCGGTCAACACGAGGGACGATCTCCCGTGCGATCCCCCGCCCGGCGGTGGGGTTGACGATGATAAGATGCTTAGCCACGATTCTTCCCCCCGCGATGGAATCCCTCCCGTGGGCCGGAGGGCGTCGTCATAGATTATAACCCGGTTCCGGGCCAACCGTTTCAGGTGATTGTTCATTCTATCATCGCGGCGGTGGGAGGGCAAATGGGCGTCTCTCGGCGGCCGACTTGCCCCCAGGCGATTCCGGTGTTAGAATATTTTCGGAACGACAGGGAAATGGCCCTGGCCACCGATTTTCCGACCGACGAGTTGATCTGTGCCTGCATCCCCCGCCAGATCGGGGACGGCGGGGCAGACGCGCAAGGGTGCGCTGCCCCACCGGCAGTGGCAGGCTATCTCGTGGTAGACGATCTTCGTGTTCCGCTCCCTCGATCGGCCCCCGCTGTCGGCGTGAGTCGGTTTCTCCACAGGTCGCCCGAAGGGATCGGCTCCCTGGGCATTCGTCCGTTGACGGTCACCGGCGATGTCCAGCGGGAGCGGATACGGCGGGGAATCCTTATGGTCGAGATTCGGCTTGGCGGGATGCGGACGCTGATGAGGAGTAGCGTACCGGGCGTACGGACGCCCGGTAATTTTTTGCCAGGGGGCACGGAAGGCGCGGCCCTCCCCGGCTTCCGTGTTCCAGCGAACGCGAAGAAAAGATAACAGGAGGTGTTGAATGATCGATCTGAGCCTCGATCGGGAGATCCCCGTCCTGGATTGGGGACCCCACCTGTCCGGTCGGGTGAAGCGGATGAAGAGTTCCGCCATCCGCGAGTTGCTGAAACTGACCCAACAGCCGGACATCATCTCCTTTGCCGGCGGGCTGCCGGCCCCGGAACTCTTCCCTCTGCGGGAGGTGGAGGAGGCCTGCCGGTACGTCATTCGCACGGAGGGAGATCGGGCCCTGCAGTACGGCCCCACGGAGGGGTATCTGCCGTTGCGGGAGTGGCTGGCGACCAGTATGCACAAGTACGGCGTCCCGGCCGTGCCGGACAACGTGCTGGTGACCAACGGGTCTCAGCAGGCGCTGGATCTGATCGGCAAGGTGTTCATCGATCCGGGCGACTTCGTCATCACCAGCCGACCCACCTACCTGGGGGCGATCCAGGCCTGGAACGCCTACGGTGCCCGCTACCAGACCGTCGATCTGGACGACGACGGGATGGTGGTGGATCAGATCGAGGAGGCCTACGAGCGGGCGGTGCGGGAGTCCGGCCGTCCCCCCAAGTTCATCTACGTCCTCCCCAACTTCCACAACCCGGCAGGCACGACCCTCTCCCTGGAGCGGCGACAGCGGCTGGCGGAGATCGCCACCCGGCTCGACCTGCCCATCGTGGAGGACGATCCCTACGGCGCGCTCCGGTACGAGGGGGAGGACCTGCCGCCGGTGTGTACCTACGTGCCGGAACGGACCATCTATCTGGGCACCTTCTCCAAGACCTTGACGCCGGGTCTGCGGCTGGGCTGGATCGTCTGTCCGGAGGTGCTGATGAAGCGGTTCGTCCTCGCCAAGCAGGGGGCCGACCTGCACACCGGCACCTTCGCCCAGTTCGTCGCCAACGACATCTGCCAGCGGGGGTTCCTGAAGCCGCACATCCAGCGACTGCGTCGCGTCTACAAAGAGCGCCGGGACACGATGCTGGAGGCCCTGGCCGAGTTCTGGCCCGAGGGATGCTCCTGGACCCATCCCCAGGGTGGGCTCTTCCTCTGGGCCCGGGTGCCCGAGTCCATCGACACGACCGAGTTCTTCAAGCGGGCGGTCGAGGAGAAGGTGGCCTACGTGCCGGGGGTCAACTTCTACCCCAACGGAGACGGCGGCTTCAACGCGATGCGGCTGAACTTCTCCTACAGCCCGCCGGAGAAGATCGTCGAGGGCATCCGTCGGTTGGGGGTTGCCCTGAAGAAGGAACTGGGGATGATGTGATTCGGATCTGCTGGTCGCTCGCTGCTCGTTGCCGACCGTTCCCTGCTTGATGGACACGGCGACGGGCAGCAAGGACGTGGAGACGTAGGGCGCAGAGTCCCAGAGGCTCTGCGCCCTTTGCGTTCTCTGCGGTTCGATGTATCATACCCCCAGCGGAACACACTATCGGGAGCCAGGGGGATGAAGCGCAAATACATCTTCTGCACGGGCGGGGTTCTCTCCAGCGTGGGGAAGGGGGTCACGGCCGCTGCGATCGGCCGGGTGATCAAGGCGCGGGGCGTGCGAGTAACGATCCAGAAACTGGACCCCTACCTCAACGTCGATCCGGGGACGATGTCCCCCTACCAGCACGGCGAAGTGTTCGTCACCGACGATGGGGCGGAGACCGACCTGGATCTGGGCCACTACGAGCGGTTCATCGACGAGAACCTCACCCGCGCCAGCAACGTGACGGCGGGCCAGATCTACGCCGAGGTGATTGCCCGCGAGCGGCGAGGGGACTACCTGGGCGGCACCATCCAGGTCATCCCGCACATCACCGACGAGATCAAACGGCGGATCGCCCTCGTGGGCGAGGTCTCCGACGCCGAGGTGGTCATCGTCGAGGTGGGCGGGACCGTCGGCGACATCGAGGGGCAGCCCTTTCTGGAGGCACTGCGCCAGATGCGGCGGGACGTCGGCCGCGACCACACGCTCTTCATCCACATCACCTTCCTGCCTTACATCGGTGCCACCGGGGAGTTGAAGACCAAGCCCACGCAGCACAGCGTGCGCGAACTCCGCTCGCTCGGTATCCAGCCCGACGTGATCATCGCCCGGGCGGACTATCCGGTGGGCCAGGCGCTGCAGGAGAAGATCGCCCTCTTCTGCGACGTGGAGCCCCGGGCGGTGATCCCCCTGACGACCGTCGACATCCTCTACGAGGTCCCGCTCATCCTCGAAGAGGCAGGATTGGGGGATTTCATCGTCCAGCGGCTGGGGTTGGAGGCCCGTTCGCCGGATCTGACGGACTGGCAGAGGATGGTCGGGGAGATCCGCCGGCCCAAGCCGCGCCTCCCCGTCGCCATCGTGGGCAAGTACGTTCAGTTGCACGACGCCTACATCAGCGTGCGGGAAGCGCTCCTCCACGCCGCTCTCTCGCTGGGGTACGATGTGGACATCCGCTGGGTGAACTCGGAGGACCTGGAACGGGGGCGCGGGTGGGAGGTCCTGGAGGAGGTGGGCGGCATCGTCGTTCCCGGAGGCTTTGGCTACCGGGGGATCGAGGGGAAGATCGCCGCCGCTCGTTGGGCCCGCGACAAGAAGGTCCCCTACCTCGGCCTCTGCCTGGGGATGCAGGTAATGGTCATCGAGGCCGCTCGCCGCGCGGTGGGGTCGGACGAGCCCAACAGCACCGAGTTCGATCCCCATACCCCGTATCCGGTCATCGACCTGATGCCGGAGCAGCGGAGCGTGGTCAACCTGGGCGGGACGATGCGGCTGGGCCTCTATCCCTGCCGCCTGGTGCCCGGCACCCGGGCTGCCCGGGCCTACGGCGTCGAGGAGGTCCAGGAGCGACACCGCCACCGGTTCGAGGTCAACAACCGTTTCCGCGACCTGTTGCAGGAGGGGGGGCTGGTCCTCAGCGGCCTCTCGCCCGATGGACGACTGGTGGAGATCGCGGAGGTAGCCGACCACCCGTTTATGCTCGGCAGTCAGTTCCACCCCGAGTTCCGCTCTCGTCCCAATCGACCCCATCCCCTCTTCGTGGCCTTCGTTAAAGCGGTGGCTCGGATGGAACAGCGTGGGGAAGAAGGTTAAGACCCTCTGTGTCCTCCGCGTCTCTGTGGTTGAGTGAATGATGGACCGTCACACGTTCGAGCGGTTGGTGGTGGAGGCGGTGGAGTCGCTGCCGGAGGCGTTCCGACGGCGGATGGACAACGTGGCCGTCGTCGTGGAGGACTGGCCCGATCCCGAAACTCTCCGCCGGGCGGGAGTCTCCCATCCGGCTCATCTTCTAGGCTTCTACCACGGCGTCCCCCACCTGTACCGCACCCATCAGTACGGCCTGGTCCCGCCGGATAAGATCACGCTGTACCGGGGGCCGATCCTGATGCGCTGCCGGACTGTGGCGGAGGTGCGGACGCTGGTCGAACACGTCGTTCGGCACGAACTGGCCCACCACTTCGGCATCGACGACGAGCGGCTGAAGGAACTGGGAGCGTATTAAGGTCGGCGATCAGAGGAACTGCTGGAAGACCTGGTTGCCCAGCAGCCGCCCGCGCTGCGTGAGGCGAACGGTCCGGCCGTCCCAGACGAGCAGACCGAGGCGTTGCATCTCCGTCAGTTGGTCGCGGTACACCTCGGCCAAACCGACCCCGAAGCGCTGGCGGAAGCGGGCGTCGCTGATCCCCTCCGCCAGCCGAAGCCCCATCATCATCGTCTCCCCCATCTCCAGTTGAGGGGGGATGGTCTCGATCTCGTCGACGGGAGAATCCCCCCGGCTGATCCGGGCGATGTACTCGGTGGGGTGGGGAACGTTGGCCCACCGCTGGCCGGCCCACCACGAGGCCGCCCCTGCCCCGAAACCGAAGTAGGACTCGTTGCGCCAGTAGACGAGGTTGTGCTGACACTCGTGGGAAGGCAAGGCCCAGTTGGAGATTTCGTAGTGGACGTATCCGGCCGCCTCCAGCATCTCCTCGGCCAGTTCGTACATCTCCGCCGCCAGGTCGTCGTCGGGAAAGGGGAGTTCCCCGCTGGCGATGCGGCTCGCTAGCGGGGTCCCCTCTTCGACGGTGAGGGCGTAGAGGGAGAGGTGCTCCGGCCCCAGCCGCAGCGCCGCCTCCAGCGTCGCCCGCCAGCGGTCGAGGGTCTGACCAGGAAGGCCGTAGATGAAGTCGAGGTTGACGTTGGTGAACCCCGCCTGGCGGGCGGCGCGGAAGGCCTCGACCGCCTGGTCCCACGTGTGGAGCCGTCCCAGGAGGCGGAGTTCGCCGTCGTGGGCGGATTGGACCCCCAGGCTGAGCCGGTTGACCCCGGCCGCGTGCAGCCTGCTCAGAGTATCCCGGTCGACAGTGCCGGGGTTGGCTTCCAGCGTGATCTCCGCACCGTCGGGCAGGCCAAAGCGGCGGCGGACGGCCCTCACGAGACGCTCGATCTGCTCCGGGGACAGCAGCGAGGGGGTCCCCCCGCCGAAGTAGAGGGTGTGGGCGCGGACATCAGGCGCGCGCGCGATCTCCGCGCAGAGGGCGTCCACGTACTGCGGGATCAGGTGGCCCAGCCCGGCGTAGGTGTTGAAGTCGCAGTAGGCACAGCGGCGGAGGCAGAAGGGAACGTGGAGGTAGATTGCGGATCGGAGATTGCGATCTGCGACCTGCGACTTACGAATTGCCAATCCGCGTTCTCCACAAGTAAAGGATCGCCTCTACCACCCCTCCCCCGATCGCCAGGGCCTTTTCGGAGATGGTGAAGCAGTTGGAGACGACTCCGCGCGGGTCCACGTCGCCCACCTTCATCCCTTTGTGGACGCGGAGGCCGTCGTGGAGGAGGCCACGGACCACGCCGTTCAGTTGGGAACGGACGGGGGCGTCGTCCACGTAGGCGACCACCTCTCCCTCCCGGACCCTATCGCCGATGGCGCGGACGCCCCGGAAGATCCCTTCCGTCGGTGCACGGAGCACGCGGCGGGCGCTCTCCCCGCCCACGGTGCCAGGGACGCCGGTGTTGGGCTCGGCGGTCCCTTCCAGGATGACCTTGCCCAGGTTGTGCCCCCGGTTGGTCTCGATGACCGCGTGGCAATCCACCCCAGCGGTGAACCCCGGCCCCAGGGCGACGACGATGGGGGCGTCGGTGATGCGGGTGCCGATGTTCCGCTTGGCGATGATGGCGTCCACCACCACGTCCGGCCGAAGCCGCCGGATCGATTCCCCCTCAGGGTCCACGATCACCGGCACTTCTCCGGCCTCCCATGCGGCCTCCATCTCTCCGTCGTTTTCCACCCGACGGGCGGTGACGCCGTCGACGGTGATCGCGCCCTCGTAGATCGCCGAGGCGAAGGCGACGGCGCGGCGGATGACGGTGGGCTGGGCGGTCTCCGTCACCAGCACCCGGAAGCCGCAGCGGTGCAGCCGCCAGGCGACACCGGTGCCCAGGTCGCCGCCGCCTTTCACGATGGTGAGCAGGTCGATCTGTACTGTGCCCATAACATCACTCCTTGAAAGAGGTATCTTGCGCTGCAAGACGGAGCCGGCAAGAAGCGCGAGGAAACGATCACCTCCTCACGCCGTCTTGCTCGGCCACCGGGAACGAGAGCCAAGACGGGGAGGTCTGGATCTCGACGAGCCTGCGGTACAGGCCGCCCCGTCGCATCAGTTCCTCGTGGGTCCCCATCTCGACGATGCGGCTCCCGGCGAGGACGACGATCAGGTCGGCGTTGCGCACGGTGGAGAGGCGGTGGGCGATGATGATCGTCGTCCGGCCCTTCATCAGGCGCTCCAGGGCCTGTTGGATCAGGGCCTCGGTCTCCGGATCGACCGAGGAGGTCGCCTCGTCGAGGATGAGGATAGGGGCGTCCTTCAGCACGGCCCGGGCGATGGCGATCCGTTGCCGCTGCCCGCCAGATAGTTTCACCCCCCGCTCGCCGATCAGCGTGTCGTACTGCTGAGGGAGGCGGACGATGAACTCGTGGGCGTTGGCGACCTTCGCTGCCTCGATCATCTCCTCCTCGGTCGCGTCCGGCCGGCCGAAGAGGATGTTCTCGCGCACGGTCCCGTGGAACAGAAAGACGTCCTGGGTGACCACGCTGATCTGCCGTCGCAGGCTCTTCAACGTGAGATCGCGGATGTCGTACCCGTCCAGCGTGATCGTCCCCTCGCACACGTCGTAGAACCGGGGGATCAGGCTGGCGAGGGTCGTCTTGCCTACCCCGGTCGGTCCGACCAGGGCGACGAGCGTTCCGGGGGGGATGTCGAGGTTGATGTTCTGGAGGACCGGTTCGCCCTCCCGGTACCAGAAGGAGACGTTTCGGAAGCGGATCTCGCCCCTGGCCCGGCCGCTCAGTTCGATGGCGTCTGGACGCTCCGCGATCTCCGGGCGCTCGCTGAGCAGTTCGTCCACGCGCTCCGCCCCGGCCAATGCCTGTTGTACGCTTTCCCACGCCTGGCTCAGCACGCGCACCGGCTGGTACAGCATCTCAAGGTAGAGGAAGAAGGCCACCAGATCCTCGATGGCGAGGGTGTGCTGGAGGACCAGACGCCCTCCGAAGTAGATGAGGACGATCGTTCCCAGGGAGGAGGCGAACTCGACGAAGGGGTGGAACATCGCCATCAGGCGGAGGGCCCGCAGGAGGGAGTCGCGGTAACGGACGATGCGGTTCCAGACGCGGGCGGCTTCCGCGTCCTCGCGGGTGAAGGCCTTGATCTCCCGGATGCCGGAGAGGTTGTCGTTCAGGGTGGCGTTGAGTTCGCCCAGTTCGACCTGCCGTCGGCGGAAGGCCGGGCGGACGTATTTGGAGACCCCCCTCATTGCCAGGGCGATGAGGGGGACCGGCACCATACTCAGCAGCGTCAGTTGCCAACTGATCCGAAGCAGAACGGCGGTGACGCCAGCGAACATCAGGAAGTTAACCGCGACGTCGGGGATGGCGTGAGCGATCAACTGCTCCAGCAGGTCGGAGTCGTTCACCACCCGCGACATCAGCTGCCCAACCTGCCGGTCCTCGTAGAACCGGAGCGAGAGCCGTTGCAGGTGGTTGTACAGGTCCCGGCGCACGTCTGCCACCACGTTCCATCCGGCGACGTGGGCCATGTAACTCCGCAGGAACCGCAGGACCCCGCGGGCCACGAACACGATCAGTGCCAGCAGTGCCAGGCGGGATACGCGATCGACCGCCTCCAGGCCCGCGCCGGGGTCGGTGACGGTGGCGACCATGTCCCGGATCAGCCACGGGGCGAGCAACTGCACCCCGACCAGCAGCAGCATGCTCACCGTCGTCACGGCCAGCGGTCCGATGTACCGCCGGGCGACCTTCAGCACGAACCGGATTGCCCTCATAGGCTTCGCTCTCCTCCTTTGGTTCGCTCGTACTCCCACCGGGGCTCGGGGAGGCCCGTAGCGAGGATGTAGGCAACCGTGGAGAGGGCCAGCGCGGTAGCGAAAAGCCCGACGAACCCCAAGAGGTCCACCAGCAGCCCGCCAAAGCCCGAAGCCAGCACCACGACCCCCATCAGCGTGTTGGAGAGGCCCAGGTAAAGGGGCCGTTCCTCCTCGGGGGCCAGTTCCAGCAGAAAGTTGCTGCCGGCCAGGATCTGAGCGGGGCGGATGGCGCCATCGAGCAGGTAGAGAGGGATCACGAGGAAGGGAAGCCAATCGCCGTGCCACTGGAATTGTTCCACCCCGGCGACGAGGGCCAGTGCCGCCAGCGCCGTCAGGGTGTACCCCAGGCTCATCATCCGCATCACCAGTCGGTTGCCCCGCTTGTCGCTCACCCAGCCCCAGGGGAGGTTGAAGACCAGCCGCGACCCCACGCGGGCGGTCAGATACCAGCCGATGATCCCGCTCGGCGCGCCCAGGACCTCCTTTGCGTACACGCCGTAGAACGGGAGGGCGATGTCGGCCAGGCCCAGCGTGGCACGGGCCAGCATATACCGGCGGTAAACGGCGTCTTTCTTCAGGAACCCCCATCCCCGGCGCAGTTGCTTCCCCAGCCCCATCCGCTCGGCAGTCGCCGCACCTGGAGGTTCTCGGATGGCGATGAAGGCCAGCATCGCCGGTACGATGACGATGGAGTAGAGGAGAAACAGGACGGCGTGGTTGCGGGGGAACGAGAGGGCGGGGTGGGTAAGGACCGCCTTGACGACCCATCCGGCCCCCAGGCTCAGGATGCCGCCCGTCAGTTGGCGGGTGGCGAAGAGCCGTCCACGCCGCCAGGCGGGGATCGTCTTCGCCGTGACCTCGAAGAAGGCTAGGCCGGCCAGCCCGGCGGCGATCCAGGCCAGGGTGTACAGCGCGAAGAAGGCCGCCAGGAGGATGGCGGGGGTCTCCACCCACCAGACCGCCGCCGCCAGTGCCAGCCACGCCGCGATGCGGATCCCCGCTGCGGCGGCGTAACTGGGCATCTTGCGACGCATCCGCTGGACGCGGGCGGAGACGAAGACCTGGGGCAGCAGCCACCCCGCCTGGCTCAGCGGCGTCACGAGCCCGATGAGGAGGTTGGACGAGGTTAACTGGCTGACGAACCACGTGAGCACGACGGGCGGGTCGATCAGCCGACCGGCGAAGTTGAACAGGGCCCCGTTGAAGACGCTCAGCCAGAAACTTCGTCGCACCTCCCGCTCGGGCAGGGCGACCCCCAGGCTCATCGCTTGCCTCGCTGGACGGCGATGACCTCGGCGAGGATGCTGACGGCGATCTCCCGCGGCGTCTCCGCCCCGATGTCCAACCCGATGGGGGTGTGGACCCGCTCCAGAAGTGCCTCCGGGACCCCGGCCTCCCGCGCGCGCTGGAAAGTGTGGGCGGTGCGGCGGCGGCTACCGATGAGGCCGATGTAGGCCACTGGTCGATCCACCAGTTTCACCAGCACCCGCTCGTCCAGCGAGTGGTGGGGGGTGACCATCACCAGGTAGGTGTGCTCGTCCAGTGGCAGCCGCTCGACCGCCTCGGCGGGGTCCTCCGCCAGCCGTTCCTCGGCCCAGGGGAACCGCTCCTCGGTCACCATCTCCGGCCGATCGTCCACCACCACGATCCGGTAACCGAGGAAGGCTCCCAGTTCCGCCACCGCCTGGCCTACGTGCCCTCCGCCGATGATGAGGAGGGTGGGGCGGACCGGCAGGACCTCGATGAAGATGCGCATATTGCCGCCGCAGATCCCGGGGTCGCCCCGTTCCTCGTCCACCAGTCGGTAGGCGACCTCGCGGGACTGCCGCTCGGCGAGGGCTTCCTTCGCCTCCTCGATCACGCGGGATTCCACTCCGCCGCCCCCGATCGTGCCCACCGTCCGGCCGTCGGGGTAGATCACCATCTTGGCCCCCACCTCGCGGGGGGTCGATCCGCCCGCCTCGACCACCGTGGCGACGGCGATGGGCTGGCCTTGGCGGATGGCCTTCAGAATTTCCTCGTAAACGCGCTCAAGTTCCTCAATCATCGTTCCTCCCGAAGGTTCAGGGTTCAGCAGATTCTGGGCAGGAGTTCGCCCAGGGGCATATCGACGATCCGGCGGCCGCCGATGGAGGTGCGGGCGAGCACCAGCCCTGGGTGCTCCTCGGTGACGGTGCCGATGCGGGCGGCGTCTTGCCCCAGGGGATGGGCCCGCATCGCCTCCAGGGCTGCCTCCGCCTCCTCCGGCGGCACGATGGCGACCAGTTTCCCCTCGTTGGCCACGGTCAGAGGGTCGAAGCCCAGCATCTCGCAGGCCGCGGCCACCGCAGGCCGGATCGGGATCGCCGATTCGTCGATCTCGATGCCCACCCCGGAGGTCCCTGCCAGTTCGTTCAGCGCGGCGGCCACCCCTCCTCGCGTGGGGTCGCGCAGGCAGTGGGTGTGGGGGGCGGCCTCCAGCAGGGCCTCCACCAGCCCGTTCAGCGGCGCGCTGTCGGAGACCAGTTCGGTCTCGAAGGTGAGCCCCTCCCGCTGGCTGAGCACGGCGATCCCGTGGTCGCCGACGGTGCCGCTGAGGAGCACCACGTCGCCCGGCCGCGCTCGGTCCGGGCCGACCTCCACGCCCTCCATCACGACGCCGATGCCGGTGGTATTGATGTAGATCCCATCCCCGTGCCCCCGCTCGACGACCTTCGTGTCGCCCGCCACGATCAGCACCCCCGCCCTCCGGGCCGCCTCTGCCATCGAGCGGACCACCCGTTCCAGCGTCTCCATCTCCAGCCCCTCCTCCAGGATGAAGGCGGCGGTGAGCCAGAGGGGACGCGCGCCAGCCATCGACACGTCGTTGACGGTGCCGTGGACGGCCAGCGAACCGATGTCGCCGCCGGGGAAGAAGAGGGGGCGGACGGTGAAGGAGTCGGTGCTGATGGCAAGCCTCAGGTTCGAGGTTTGAGGTTCCAGGTTCCAGGTTCCAGGTTGGACGACGGTGGCGTCGGCCATTTGGCGCAAGAGGTCGTTGTCCAGCGGGGGGGCAAGGACCTCCCGGATCAGGTCGTTCATCATCTTGCCACCGGCACCGTGGGCCAGTCGGATCACGTTCTCCATAGACAGCGCTCCTCACGCATCACGCATCACGCATCACGTTCGGTGTTCTGCGTTCTGTGTTCGGTGTTCTACGTTCCCGTAGCGGTAGTACGCCGCGCACGCCCCCTCCGCGCTGACCATACAGGGACCGACGGGGTTCTGCGGGGTGCAGACGCGGACGAAGAGGGGGCATTCGGGCGGGCGGAGGACGCCCCGCAGGATCTCCCCGCAGCGGCAGCCGGGGGGCTCGCGGGCCGGTTCGACCTCTACCGGGAAGGCGCGGGCGGCGTCGAAACGGGCGTACCTCTCCCGCAGCCGCAGGCCGCTGGCGGGGACGGTGCCGAAGCCGCGCCATTCCACGTCGGCGATCTCGAAGACCCGATCCAGCACCTGCTGAGCGGCGAGGTTCCCCTCAGGGCGGACGCTGCGGGCGTAGGCGTTGGCGACGTCTGGTCTTCCGTCCTCGATCATCTCCACCAACGCCAGCACTGCCCGCAGGATGTCCAGCGGCTCGAAGCCCGCGATGGCGACCGGGATGGAGTAGTCGTCGGGCAGGAAGCGCCACGCCTCGGAGCCGATGACGGTGGTGACGTGGCCGGGACCGATGATGCCGTCCAACGCCACCTCCCCGGCGTCCAGGATAGCGCGGGTGGCGGGCGGGGTCAGTTTGTGGGTGCTGAAGACGTAGAAGTTCCCCACTCCCTCCGCCTCTGCCGCCAGGACCGCCGAGCCGACCATCGGCGCGGTGGTCTCGAACCCCACGCCCAGGAAGATCACCGGCCGCTCTGGGTTCTGCCGGGCGATCTGGAGGGCGTCCAGCGGGCTGTACACCACCCGCACGTCGGCCCCTTGCGCTTTGGCCTGGGCCAGCGAATCGCGCGAGCCGGGCACGCGGATCATATCGCCGAAGGTGGTGAGGATGGCCCCCTCCACCTGCGCCAGCGCGATGGCCCGGTCCAGGTCGGTGGCGGAGGTGACGCAGACGGGGCAGCCCGGCCCGGAGCGCAGGTCGATGGTCTCCGGCAGGAGCGACGGGATGCCGTAGCGGAGGATGGCGTGGGTATGCCCGCCGCAGAATTCCATCAGCCGGATGGGGCGGGTCGACCGGGCGCGGATGGCCTCCGCCAGCGCGTGGGCCGCTTCGGGATCGCGGAATCGGTCGGTGAAGGGGATCGTGCTCATTGGGTCTCCTGTTCTCTTTCGCGGGCGGTCACTCCCGCGATCACCGCCTGGCCCAGCGAGATGCCCGCGTCGTTGGGCGGGACCAGGCGGTGGGTGTACACGGTGAACCCGGCGTCGCGCAAGAGGGACAGGGCCTTCTCCAGCAGGGTGATGTTCTGGAAAACGCCGCCCGATAGCGCGACCTCATCGATGCCGGTGGCTTCGCGCAGTCGCAGGCAGACGTCGCGGATCATCTGGGCGAGCCCGTTGTGGAACCGCGCGGCGATGATCCCAGCAGGCACTCCCGCCCGCACGTCGGCGACGACGGCGCGGATGACGGGGGCGGGGTCAACCCGGATTGGGAGTTGGCCATTGGTCATTGCAAAGCCATAGGCCTCCGTAACTTCCTCGTCGGTGGTCATCTCCAGTTCGATGGCCGCCTGGGCCTCGTAGTTGATGGTCTGCCGGACCCCGGCCAGGGCGGAGACGGCGTCGAAGAGGCGGCCGATGCTGGAGGTGGGGACGACGTTCAGGCCGCGCTCTAACTGCCGGGCCAGGATCGCCCGCTCCGCCGGAGGGCAGGCCGCGACGGGAGAAAGGTCCTCCTCCCAGGGAATCCCGGCCGCCCAAAGGTGGGCCAGCGCGGTGCGGTACGGCCTGCGGATGGCGGTATCGCCGCCGGGGAGGGGGACGTACTTCAGGTGGGCCGCGCGGCGGAAGGAGCGGTAGTCGGCGACCAGGAACTCCCCTCCCCAGATCGCCCCGTCGGTGCCGTAGCCGGTCCCGTCGAAGGCCACGCCGATGACCGGGCGCTCGCCGGAGAGGCCGTTCTCCGCCATACAGGCGGCGATGTGGGCGTGGTGGTGTTGGACGGGGAACAGGGGGCAGGTCGCAAGTCGCAGGGTTCCCCTCGCTTCCTGGCTTCCTCGCTTCCGCTCCTGCGCGTAGCGGGTCGTCAGGTATCCGGGGTGCATATCGTGGGCGATGATCTCCGGACGCACGCGGAAGGTCCGGGCCAGTTGCTCCACCATTTGCTCGAAGAAGCGGAGGGTCTCGTAGTTCTCCATGTCACCGATGTGCTGGCTGAGGAAAGCGTACCGGTCGCGGGTGAGGCAGAAGGTGTTCTTCAGTTCGGCCCCCACGGCCAGCACCTGGGGTAGGTCGAAGGGCAGGTGGATGGGGTAGGGGGCGTAGCCGCGGGAGCGGCGGATGGGGAGTTCTTCCCCCTGGAAGATGCGCACCACGCTGTCGTCGCAGCGGGCGTGGATGTCCCGATCGTGCAGCAAGAAGGCGTCGGCCAGGCGGCTCAGTCGCTCCAGCGCCTCGTCGTTGTCGATGGCGATGGGCTCCTCGGAGTAGTTGCCGGAGGTCATCACCAGCGCGATGGGGAATCCGTCGGTCGGCTCCAGCAGCAGGTAGTGGAGGGGGGTGTAGGGGAGCATAACGCCCAGGTAGCGGTTGTTGGGGGCGACGAGGGGGGAGATGGGCGTGTTCGGTTTTCTGCGCAGGAGGACGATGGGGCGCTCGCGGGAGGTGAGGAGGGCCCGTTCGGCGTCGTTCACCTCGCAGAACTGTTCCACCGTCTCCAGGTCGAACGCCATAATGGCGAACGGTTTGTCCACCCGACCCTTCCGCTCCCGCAGTCGGGCGACCGCCTCGTCGTTGGTCGCATCGCAGGCCAGGTGGAAGCCGCCCAGCCCCTTGATCGCTACGATGGCTCCCTCGCGGAGGAGTTGGCGGGCAGCCTGGATGGGGGCGTCGGGTGGTGTTCCGAGTTCTGAGTTCGGTGTTTCAACATCGAACTCCGAACTCCGAACATCCAACCACACCTTTGGGCCGCATACCGGGCAAGCGTTGGGCTGGGCGTGGAAGCGGCGGTCCGTCGGATTGTCGTACTCCGCCTGGCAGTCGGGGCACATCTTGAAGGGGGCCATCGTCGTGTTGGGCCGGTCGTAAGGGATGTCCTTGATGATGGTGAAGCGGGGGCCACAGTTGGTGCAGTTGATGAAGGGGTAGCGGTAGCGGCGGTCGTTGGGGTCGAACAGTTCGCGCAGGCAGTCCTCGCAGATGGCGATGTCGGGCGAGATGGGCTGGAACTCGCCGGGGCGGGCCTCGGAGTGGCGGATGGTGAAGCCAGGGCGCAGGGTCTCAGGGGAGCAGGTCGCGGGGTCGCATTCGGTGACGGTGATGGTCTCGATGCGGGCGAGGGGCGGGGCGTCGGTGCGCAGCCGCCGGACGAACTCGTCCAGGACAGCGGCGGGGGCCGCGGCCTCGATCTCCACCCCCGACGAACTGTTCAGCACCCAGCCGGAGACCCCCAGACGGGTGGCGAGGTTGTAGACGAAGGGGCGAAAGCCGACCCCCTGGACGACCCCGGTGATGTGGATCCGTCGCGTAGCCAGACGATCGTTCATAGCCAGCCGCTAATTCTACCACTCGCCGAAGGACCTGTCCAGCCGTCCGACCCCAGAAAGCACGATTGACGCCAGCCGAAATGTGGATATACTACTTGAGCAGACGTGAGAGCGCCCCAACGCCAGCGTTCGGTGCGGTGATGGATACCCTCGTTCAGCGTTATCGGGACGCCGTCGCCTCCGACTGGGAGTGGCTGCGGCAGGAGGACCCGGCGGTTCTCCTCTACAAGGTCTTCGTCCTCCTGCCCGCGGTGCGGGCTTCCCGCCCCCGCGAGGAACTGCCGCCCGAGGTGCGGCGGCTGGACGCCGCGATGGGGCGGGAGGAGAGCATTGAGGAACTCCTCCGGCGGCGGAAGGGTGCCGCCGAGGAAGTCCGCCGGTGGCGGGAGGAGGCCGCCGGGGAGGTCCGCATCTCCTCCGAGCCGCCGGTGGCCCTAGCCGAGGCGATGCGTCGTCACCCCTACCTGGTCCTCCTGGGCGAGCCGGGGGCGGGGAAGACCACCACCCTCCAGTACCTGGCCTGGGCCTTTGCCACGGGCCGGGCAGCCGACCCCCAGGTGCTGGGCCTGGCGGAGGGCCGGGTGCCCGTCCTCCTGCGCCTCAACGCCGTGGGGGAGAAACTGGTGCAAAGGAAGCCTCCCCGCCTCCTCCGCGCCCTCGCCGACGAGGTGGCCGAACGGCTCCTGATCCAGCCCGAGGAGGCCCTCGACCTGGTGGAATCCTGGCGGAAGGCGGGGCGACTGCTGGTGCTGCTGGATGGGCTGGACGAGGTGACGGGGGAGCGGGAGCGGGAAGCGGTGGTGGAGGCGGTGAGGAAGTTTGTGTGGGCTGAGGAGACCTCACCCCCTCCCCCTACCCCCTCCCCCTCTCCCACTGGGAGAGGGACACGCTTTGTCAAGTCGGGGGTTGTGGGGTAGACGCACGGGGCTAGCGGTCCCGATCGGGTAGGATCGGGCCGGAAAGCGGCACGATATGGGGGCTGCTGCGCGGTCATCTGCTGCTGGGTTCG
>DROW01000009.1 GCA_011388675.1 Chloroflexota bacterium
AGCGGGCCTGGGCCTCCCGCCCCTCATCGAGCGCCCGTCGGAAAACGGCCAACGCCTCCGGTGGCACCAGGAACTGGGCGTCCGGCGGCCAGCCGAGGGCCTCTTTGGTGAGCCGGACCTCTTCCTCGCCCAGTGGCGCGCCGTGGACGGAGGCAGTGTCCTGCTTGTTGGGGCTGCCGTAGCCGATGTGGGTGCGGCAGATGATCAGCGAGGGCCGGTCCGTCTCCGCCCGAGCGGCGCGGATCGCCGCCTCGACCGCCGCCAGATCGTACCCATCCACCGTCTGCACGTGCCAGCCGTAGGCGCGGAAGCGGGCCGCCACGTCCTCGGTGAAGGTGATGTCGGTGGACCCCTCGATGGAGATGTCGTTGTCGTCGTAGAGATAGATCAGTTTCCCCAGCCCCAGGTGCCCGGCCAGCGAGGCCGCCTCGTGGCTGATCCCCTCCATCAGATCGCCGTCGGAGACGATGGCATAGGTGTAGTGGTCGAAGATGGGAAAGCCAGGCCGGTTGAAGGTGGCGGCCAGGAACCGCTCGGCGATCGCCATCCCCACCCCGTTGGCGAACCCCTGTCCCAGCGGACCGGTGGTCGTCTCCACGCCCGGCGTGTGGCCGTACTCAGGGTGGCCCGGCGTGCGGCTCCCCCACTGGCGGAAGTTCTTCAACTCCTCCAGCGGCAGGTCGTAGCCGGTGAGGTGGAGAAGGGCGTAGAGGAGCATCGACCCGTGTCCGGCGGAGAGGACGAACCGGTCCCGGTCCGGCCACTTCGGGTCGGCGGGGTTGTGCTTGAGGAAGCGGGTCCATAACACGTAGGCCACGTCCGCCATCCCCATCGGCATCCCCGGATGGCCGGAGCTGGCCTTCTGCACCGCGTCCATCGCCAGCGTGCGGATCGTGTTGATGCAGAGTTTATCCAGATCGTTTGGCATGCGGCCTCCTTGAGACCTCACCCCCTCCCCCTACCCCCTCCCTCTCCCGCTGGGAGAGGGGGAGGGGGTGGCGGCGAAGCCGCCGAGGGTGGGGGTGAGGTAATCAAACTCCCCCGATTGTACCTGCGAATCCGTTTGACGACAAGGGGGAAACAGGGTACACTGTCCATCCACTCCCTCAGGAGAGCCAAGATGGCAAGTTGCAGCGACACATACGGGCGTCCCATCCAGTACCTCCGTGTGTCGGTCACGGACCGGTGCAACCTGCGGTGCGTCTACTGTATGCCCGAAGAGGGGATCCCCCTCATCCCGCGCGAGGACGTGCTCCGCTACGAAGAGATCGTCCGCGTGGTGCGGGTCGCGGTGGAGATGGGGTTCGTCCACGTCCGGCTGACCGGCGGGGAGCCGCTGGCGCGGAAGGGGATCGTCGACCTGGTGCGGGAACTGGCCCGCATCCCGGGCCTGGACGACCTCTCGATGACGACCAACGGGATATTGCTGGCCCGGTACGCGGAGGATCTGGCGCGGGCGGGGCTGCGGCGGGTGAACATCAGCCTGGACACCCTGCGACCGGACCGGTTCCGTCGGATCACCCGCTGGGGGCGGCTGGAGGACGTGCTGGAGGGACGGGAAGCGGCGCTGGCGGCGGGACTGCGGCCGGTGAAGATCAACACCGTCGTGGTGCGCGGGCTGAACGACGACGAGGTGGTGGACCTGGCCCGGCTGACCCTTCAGCCCGACTGGCACGTCCGCTTCATCGAGGTGATGCCCCTGGGGGAGGGAGCCCACTGGGCGGGCGACGGCGTGGTGCCCTCGGCGGAGATCCGGGCGCGGATCGAGGCCGCGCTGGGGCCGCTGACGGCGGTGCGCGGCGAGGCCGGGGCGGGCCCGGCCCGCTACTACCGGCTGCCCGGTGCGGAGGGGACCCTGGGCTTCATCAGCCCGGTCACCGAGCACTTCTGCGGCGGCTGCAACCGGCTCCGCCTCACCTCCGACGGAAGGCTCCTCCCGTGCCTGCTTTCGGACCTCGCCATCGACCTGCGGACGGTGTTGCGGGCCGGCGCGGACGACGAGACGCTGCGGGAGATCTTCCGGCGGGCGGTGGTCGCCAAGCCGAGGGGACACCACTTAGCGGAGGAGCCGGTGCCGGCCGCCCGACCGATGTCGCAGATCGGAGGTTGACGATGGAACTGACCCATTTGGACGAGAAGGGCGCGGCGCGGATGGTCGATGTGACGGCGAAGAAGCCCACGGTGCGGGAGGCCGTGGCCGCCGGGGAGGTGTGGATGCGGCCGGAGACCCTCGCGCTGATCCAGAGCGGCGGCGTGCCGAAGGGGGACGTGCTGGCGGTGGCCCGCGTCGC
>DROW01000010.1 GCA_011388675.1 Chloroflexota bacterium
CGGCCAGTTTGTCGTAGCCGGGGAAGATGCGGGTGTGGTAGATCTGTCGGACCGGCAGGTCGGCGAACAAGCGGCGCAAGGCGCGGCCGGTGTAGGCGCGCACGTGAGGGGCCAGGCGGTTCCGTAGCGGGTTCGGCAGGTAGTTCACTAGAGGGACGTTGCCAAAGCGGTACCGGCCTCGCCAGAAGACGCCGTGGGTCTCGAAGGGGTACCAGCGGTTGGGGACGAAGACCACGATCCGCCCGCCAGGCCGCGCCACCCGGACCATCTCCTCGGCGCAGGCCCGATCGTCCTGCACGTGCTCCAGCACCTCGTGGGAGAAGACCAGGTCGAACGTGCCGTCGGCGAAGGGGAGGCGCTCGCCCACCGCCTGGACCACCCCGGTGGCCCGTCCCTTCGCCTCCCGTGCCCGCTCCGGCTCCACCTCCACCCCGAACACGCTGGGGGTCACCCGCAGGAAAGCGGCGGTGTACATCCCCACCCCACACCCCACGTCCAGCACCCGCCGTCCAGAGGGGTCGGCCCAGCGGAGCACCATCTGGAACCGTCGCTCCTGCCCGGCGCGCCACACGTAGGAGGGGCAGCCGCGCACCGCCTCCACTACGCCCTTCCCCGCACTGCCCCCTCCCATCTCACGCCTCACGCCTCACGCCTCACGCATCACGCATCACGTCTCACGCCTCACGCATCACGCCCCCCGCTCCCCCACGTACAGCGCCACCGTCCCCATCCCCATCAGCCGGTACCGCACCCGCCGCAGTCCCGCCCGCTCCATCGCCGCCGCGACGCCCTCCGGAGGGAGGAATTCGTGCACCGAACGGGGCAGATACCGGTAGGCATCGCGCTGGCCGGTCAGAAGGGTACCCAGCAGGGGGACCCAACCGAAGAAGTAGAGGTGAAAGAGGGGGCGGAACCACCGACTGCGCGGCCAGGTCATCTCCAGGCAGACCACCCGCCCGCCGGGCCGGACGACGCGGGCCTGCTCGGCCAGGGCCGCCTGCACATCGACCACGTTGCGCAGCATGAAGGCGTTGAGCACAGCGTCGAACGTCCCGTCCGGGAACGGGAGGCGCAGCGCGTCCCCCTCCGCCCACCGGACCCGTCCGTCGGTCCGGGCGCGGCCCAGGCGGACCATCTGCGGGCTGAAGTCGACCGCCATCACGCGGGCCTCTGGATACCGGGCGAGGAGCGCGCGGCTCACGCCGCCTTCCCCGGCCGCTACGTCCAGTACTCGCCCCCCCGATGGGAGTTGCGCTGCGTCGGCTGCTGCCCGCCGCCATCCCCACACCTGCCCCAGCGATATCAGGACGTTGAGCAGTTCGTAGCGCGGAGCCAGGCGGGAGAACAGGTCCCGGGTGAACTCCCGCTTCTCTTCCGCCGACGCAAACATCGTTCACGGTTCAGGACAACAGGCCCACCACGCCCTGGATCAGATACGCCAGGGCCAGCAGAAGCCCGGTCAGCAGGTGAACCTTGATCGTCGTGGCGTTGGCAGGGACCAGTTCCTGAGGATGGTCGTAATGGACACGGGCGACCTGGTAGGCCTTCCAGGCCAGCGGTGCGGTCAACAGACCCAGCAGGGCAAAGGGGGTGACCCCGGCGAAGAGGACGCCAGCCACGATAGAAAGGTAAGTGAGGAGCAGGAACACGCCGTACACGGTCGCCGCCCGCCTCCGGCCCAGCCGGACCACCAGGTGGTTCTTCCCCACCTGGGCGTCGGCGGGCGCGTCCTGGAACTGATTGATCCACAGCACCAGCGCGATGAGCAGGCCTACCGGGATCGACGCGATGACCGGCTCCCACGCCAACGCCTGCGTCTGTACCACGTAGGCACCCAGGACCATCAGGGGGCCGAAACAGAGACCGACCGCCAGTTCGCCCAGACCCAGCCGGGCCAGGCGGAAGGGCGGGGCGGTGTAAAAGTAGCCGCAGAAGACGCCGACGACCCCCAGCCACAACACGGCCCAACTGCGGGTGTAGGCCAGGAACAGGCCGATGAGGCTGCCGGCGACGAAGAAGCCGATCCCCTGCCAGAGCATCTCCTTCGGCTTCACCAGCCCCATCTGGATGAGGCGGCTGCCGCCGGTGAAGGGGTTGGCGAACTCCGTGTTCACCTCGTCCGAGCCCCACACGTGATCGAAGTAGTCGTTGACCATATTAGTGCCCGCGTTCAGACAGACGGCACCCACCAGGGTCAGAAGAAAATACCAGAAGTTGAACGCACCCGTCCGTGCCCAGGCCAACGCCGTCCCCAGCAACACCGGGGCCAGGTCGGCCGTGAAGAAAGGCGCGCGCAGTTTGATCACCCACAAGGGGGGCATCTTGGCTGCAGGCGTCTGTGCAGACATCCGATGACCTCCTAACCAGACAGATGTCCACCGGTCCCGGTGGCGGAGGGACTATACCACAAGGCCGAAGTTCCCGCAATCCCCCTACTGATCGCAGGTCCGGTAATCGGCCCCAATGATGAGCCGGAAGCCGAAACCGGGAGAGCCGCCTGGCTGGTAACGCACCCGCTCGTCGGGAATCTGGAACATTTCCTGAAGATACCGCAGCCCGGTTCCCTTGGCGTGGTCGCTGAAGACGATGATCTGCGTCTGAGCGTAGTCCCGCCGATCCGGCAGACCGATGATCGCCGGGAACCCCGCACGGTACAGCCGATCCGCCGCCAGCCGGTCCCAATCCGGATGGGGGGTCCCGTTCCACACCTCGACCGGCATGAACGTGCGGGCCATTCGGGCCTCGGAGACCGGCGCCAGCGCCTCGGTGAGCAGCGGCTCGATCGCCTCCCACCGCGGGAGGAAGACCGCGCCCCCGTAGGGCGTCGTCCAGGGCGTCACCTGGTCCGGACCGATGTTATAGAACCGAATGTTCTGATCCTGAAGGAGGAACGCCACCCGGATCAGGTCCAGGATCACGGAGAAGTCCATATCGGTCACGACCATCCCCTGGACCTGTTCCCACAGGGACGGGGCCTGGCGGAGCATCCCTTCGTCCCGCACCCTGTGCCAGATCGCCTGGAGGACCTGCTGCTGTCGCCGATCGCGGGAGAAGACGGAGGTCGTCTTACGGGAACGGGCGTACCAGAGCGCCATCTCCCCGTCCATATGGTACACGCCCGGCTCCAGCGTCAGGATGGGGTACTCGCCGTTCTCGTCCGGATAGGGCCAGTAGTCCGTGAGACGACAGTGGACCGGGATGTCTACCCCTCCCAATGTGTCGACGATCCCGATCAACCCGTCGAAGTTGGTACGGACATAGTAGTCCACCCGGATTCCCAGGTTGTAGAGGATCGTATCCCGCACCAGCGCCGGACCGCCCCCCTCGTACCCGTATGCCTCCCCGTAATAGTCGGCGAAGTTGATCCGGCTCATCCAGAACCCCGGGATGTAGACGTAGAGGTCGCGCGGGATGGAGATGACCGAGACGACCGCCCGTTCCCGCTGGATGGAGACGATGTGGACCGCGTCGGTGTGCCATTCCGACCAGTCCGGTCGCTGGTCGCTGCCCAAGACGACGATGTTGACGGCATCCGCAGCCACGGGGATGGGCGGGACGGGGGTGGGGATGGGGAGCGGGCTGACGGCGGCCCGCGTGGGATCGGGGGTCGGCCAGTCGGCCCGAACCGGCCGCGGTGTGGGGAGCCGGGGAAGCGGCACCGGCACGACGGTGGGGATAGGGGTAAAAGTAGGAGCGGGGACAGAAGTAGCCGTGGGGAGTGGCCCCGACGAGGAGGAGGCCGTCGCCGAAGGAGCAGGCGTAGGCGATGAGGGAAGTGTAGCGGTCGGCGTTGGGGCTGGGGAAGACGTAGACGTAGGGCTCGGGGAAACGTAGGAGAAAGAGACCGGCGTGGGGGAACCGTTGAGGCCCGCGGCGAGGGTCAACCCCAACACCGCCGCCCCCACGAGCCACAACACGACGAAGGCCAAGACCATCAACGTCTGCAGAAGACGCCATTCCCGAGGGCTCATACTGCAGAAAATTATATCCTCTTCCCGCCATCCTGCAATAGCCCCTCCCGGCACCGGCCCGGAGGAGGATCGAGCCATCTGCTTGTCACCGTCCATCGCCCGATATATACTCCCTTTGTCGTGTCCTCCCTGCCCTCCAGGTGTTCTAGCATTGCGGGGACACAGACCCTCTGCCACCACAGGCTCAGGAGAGTTGACAGCCTGTGCTACAACGAAACGCGCTCGCTCTCGTAGCGCAGACGGACAGCCTGCACTGCGTAGAAGGGGACGGAAACCACCGAAGGACGGCTTTCCACGACTTGCGTCGCCGGGCAAATGAGGGCACAGCCCTTCAAATTCACCCGGGTGAGAGACTAACGAGTACGTCTGCAGGTCAGACCGCTCATCGGAGGGGAAGGTGAAATGTGGCAATGGATCGCGATCCTGCTGGGAGGCTACCTGCTGGGGTCCATCCCCGTGGGCTACCTGCTCGTCCGATGGACGCGCGGGGTCGATGTGCGGGAAGTGGGGAGCGGACGAACGGGGGGGACCAACGTACTGCGCGCGGCCGGATGGAAGATCGCGGTCTTGACGGGGGCAGGTGACGGCCTGAAGGCACTGGCGGCGGTCCTCCTCGCCCGTCAGTTGGGCGGTTCCCCTTTGCAGGTGGCTCTGGCCGGTGTCGCCGCCGTCGTGGGGCACAACTACTCCGTCTTCCTGGGCTTCCGCGGCGGGGCCGGGACGATGGCCTCTATCGGCGGGGCGACGGGCCTCTGGCCCTGGAGCCTGCCCATCTCCCTGGTCGCCCTCCTCCCCACCGCCCTCCTCACCCGCCGCGCCTCCCTGGGCTCCATCACCGTGGCCCTTGTCCTGCCGCTCCTCTTCGCCGTGCGGGCGGCCCTGGGGCTGGGCCCCTGGGCCTACGTGGTCCACGGCGTTCTCACCTCCGCCCTCACCCTCTGGTCGCTCCGCCCCAACATCCGGCGGCTCCTGCGCGGGGAGGAACGGCGGATCGACCTCAAGGTCGAGGGGAAAAACCACAGAGACACAGAGAGCACAGAGGAACTTTAGAACTGAGAAAACTCCGCGTCCTCCGCGCCTCTGCGCTTCCGCTGCCGGTGTCCGGACCCACGCCCGGACCCCAGGAGGTCCCAGTTCTCCTCTCTGCCGGTTAATGCTATAATGTGTCCACGCCTTCATCGCCGAGGCGACATTCACCGTTCCACGCCGTACATTAGTAAGGAGGGAGCCTATGTCGGAGAACCGGCTGCGAGGGAAAGGGATCTGGGCCCGGCCCCGGAGGGGGTCGGATTGGGAACTGAAGCGGGCCATCGAGATCGCTCAGCAGGTCGGCGCGACCCACGTCCTGTACAAAGTGGCCAACGGATCGTCCTACCTCCACGGTTCGGACCGCGCGGCCCAGCGCATCCGCGACGCCGGACTGGTCCCCTTCGGATGGATGTGGCTGCTCCTGGACGATCCGGAGGGAGAGGCACGGGCCGTGGCCCAAGCCTTCGAGGACGGCTTCGAGGGGTTGGTCTTCGACACCGAGGGGCCCTGTCGGGGCAAATTCGCCAACGCCCGTTCCCTCGCCCGCGCTGTGCGTGACCTGGACCTCGACCTGAACCGACTGTACAACTGCTCCTTCCCCAACATCTCCCACCAGCGGAACCTCCCCTACGACGAACTGAACGAGATCTGCAAGGGGGGATTGATGCCGATGGCCTACGGGACTTTCTTCGCGCCTGGCAGCCCATACTCGTGGGAGTTCCA
>DROW01000011.1 GCA_011388675.1 Chloroflexota bacterium
CAAACCCCCTGCGCAAAAAATGCGATGGCCCTGCCCCCGCTCAGCCCTCTGGTTGACAGTTTCCCCCCTTTCGGCTAGAATGGCGAGCACTATTTAAGGTTAAGGAATCGGGGGCCGAGGAATGAGCGAGCGAAAGCACTGGACCAGCGCCGAGATCCGCCAGAGTTTCCTGGATTTCTTCGCCGAGCGGGGGCATACCATCGTCCCTAGCGCCAGCCTGGTGCCGACCGACGATCCAACGCTCCTGTTCACCAACGCCGGGATGAATCAGTTCAAAGACGTCTTCCTGGGCATCGGCACCCGGCCCTACAAGCGGGCCGCCGACACCCAGAAGTGTATGCGCGTCTCCGGCAAGCACAACGACCTGGAGGACGTCGGCCGCGACACCTACCACCACACCTTCTTCGAGATGCTCGGCAACTGGTCCTTCGGCGACTACTACAAGAAAGAGGCCATCGGTTGGGCTTGGGAACTGCTCACCGAGGTCTGGGGGTTGGAACCGGACCGCATCTGGGCTACCTGCTTTGAGGACGACAAGGGCGACCTGGGCCGGGACGAGGAGGCGGCCGGATACTGGCGGTCCGAAACCTCTATCGATCCCTCCCACATCCTCTTCTTCGGCCGCAAAGATAACTTCTGGGAGATGGGGGAGACCGGCCCCTGTGGCCCCTGCAGCGAGATCCACTACGACCGAGGGCCGGAGTTCTGCGATCGAAAAGACGACCCCGACCACGTCTGCGGGGTCAACGCCGACTGTGGCCGGTTCATCGAACTGTGGAACCTCGTCTTCATCCAGTACAACCGGAAGGAGGATGGCTCCCTGGAGCCCCTTCCTGCCCGTCACGTGGACACCGGGATGGGGTTGGAGCGGCTGGTCGCCATCATGCAGGGGGTCGATTCCAACTACAAGACCGACCTGTTCCTCCCCATTATGGACCGGGTCCAGGAGATGCTGGGCCACACCGACGCCGAGCGAGAGGAGAACATCGTCGGCTACCGGGTCATCGCCGACCACGGCCGCGCGGTCACCTTCCTCATCGGCGACGGGGTCCTCCCCGGCAACGAGGGCCGCAACTACGTGCTGCGGATGATCCTCCGGCGCGCGGTCCGCTTCGGCCGGAAGATCGGCTTCACCGAACCGTTCCTGGACGAGGTCGCCAAGGTCGTCATCGAGATGATGAGCCCGGTCTTCCCCGAACTGGAGAAGCGGCGGGAGTTCATCCTCTCCGTCGTCCGCCAGGAGGAAGAACGGTTCCTGCGCACGCTGGACCAGGGGCTGGCCCGGCTGGACGAGGTGATCGAGGAGGTAAAAGGGCGCGGGGAGACGGTGATCCCTGGCGAGAGCGCGTTCCACCTCTACGACACCTTCGGCCTGCCCCTGGAGATCACCCGCGACGTGGCCGAGGAGCACGGGCTGACGGTGGACGAAGAAGGATACCATGCCGCGATGGAGGAACACCGCGAACGCGCACGGGCCGCCGAGGCGTTCCGCGCCGTCGACGCCGAGCGCCTCAAGCATTATCAAGACCTGCTGGAGGATCTGAAGGCGAGGGGAGCCCTCCCCGCGACGGGGGTGAGGTACGATCCCTACAGCACCACCGAACTGGAGACGCAGGTCGTCGCCATTCTCCGCGACGGCAAGCCGGTGGAGTCCGTCCGGGAGGGGGATCAGGTGGAGGTGGTCTTGCCGGAGACCTGCTTCTACGTCGAATCGGGCGGGCAGGTGTCGGATACCGGCGTCATCGCCGCCTATCCGGAGGGGGCGGAGGAGCCGGTGTGGGAGATCGCCATCTACGATATGCGTCGCCCGGTCGAAGGGCTCATCGTCCACGTCGGCGAGGTGACGCTGGGCGAGCCCCGCGTGGGCGATACCGCCTGGGCGCTGGTCGACTACGAGCGGCGGATGGACATCGCCCGCAACCACACCGCCACCCACCTCCTCCACGCCGAACTCCGCTACGTTCTGGGCGAGCACGTCCAGCAGGCCGGCTCCCTCGTCGCTCCCGACCGGCTTCGCTTCGACTACACCCATCCGACGATGCCCACCCAGGACGAACTGGACGAGATCGTCCGACTGGTGAACGAGGCGATCCTGATCAACTACCCGGTTACCTGGGACTACGAACCCTACCGTCAAGCCCTGGAGGAGGGAGTGATCGCCCTCTTCGGCGAGAAGTACGGCGACGTCGTGCGGGTCCTGCGCATCGGCTGGCCGGATGAGCCCTACAGCCAGGAACTGTGCGGCGGCACCCACGTCGAGGAGACCGGCGAGATCGGTTCCTTCTACATCATCTCCGAGCAGGGGATCGGCGCCGGTGTGCGCCGGATCGAGGCGGTCACCGGGCGCGGGGCCGTCGAGTGGGTGCAGAAACACCTCCGGGTCCTCCGCTCCTCCGCCGCCCACCTCCTCTGCCAGCCGGAGGAATTGGAACGGAAGACGTTGGAGACGTTGGGAGAACTCCAGGCTGCCCGCAAGGAGATCGAGCGCCTCCAGCGGGAACTGGCCCGGTTCCGGTTCGAGCGGCTGATGGGCAAGGTCCGGAAGGTCGAAGGGATCCCGCTGCTGGCGGCCAGAGTGGACGCGCCGGATATGGACACGCTGCGGGAGATGACCGACTGGTATCGGGACCGGGTGAAGTCCGGCGCGGTGGTGCTGGGCGCGGTGATCAAGGGGCGACCCGCCTTCGTCGCCGCTGTCACCCCCGACCTGGTGGAGCGGGGGGTCGATGCAGTCCGCCTGGTCCGCGAGATCGCCCGGGTGGTCGGCGGAGGCGGCGGCGGTCGGCCCACGCTGGCCCAGGCCGGCGGCAAGGAGGCCCATCGACTGGACGAGGCAATTCGCAAGGCTCCCGCCCTCCTGCGCGAGATGGTGGGGGGAAAATGATGTGATGAAGAAACATCCTCTCCTCTGGTTCTACCTCCTGGCCTTTCTCATCTCCTGGGTGGGATGGGCGCCGTCCGTCGCCGCCTCGCGGGGGGTAACGGCCTTCGCTCATCCGGCCTTCCAAGCGCTTCTCCTCTTTCCCGCTTTGGGACCGGCGATCGCGGCGGTCGTTGTGACGTGGGCCGCGGAGGGCAGGGGGAGCGTCCTGACGCTGATGACCCGCCTCGTGCGCTGGCGCGTGGGAGGGCTCTGGTACGTGGTGGCGTTGCTGATCCCGCCCCTGCTTCACCTCGGCGCGCGAGGTGTCGATCGGATGTTGGGCATCAATCCCCCGTCGGCGTCCGACGTCGCGCTGACCGGCCCGGCCTTGGTCGGCTTCGTCATAGTGTCCCTGCTCTCCAACCCCTGGGAGGAGGTCGGCTGGCGGGGGTTCGCCCTCCCCCGCCTTCAGTCCCGGTCCAACGCCCTGGTCGCCACCCTTATCGTCGGCTTCCTTTGGGGAATGTGGCACCTCCCCCTTTTCTGGTGGGCGGGTGGGCCGATGGCTGCCCACCCCTTCGTCCCCTGGCTGGTCGGCGTGATCGGCGAATCGTTCGTCTACACCTGGCTCTATAACGGGACGGGGGGAAGCCTCCTCGTCGTTTCCCTCTATCACGTCGTCGGCAATGTCTCCGGAGCGTTGTTGGCCGACAAGGCTGGATCGGCGGTCGGAATGGCCGTCGCCGCGGCCCTCCTCGCCATCGTGCTCGTCCTTGTCTTCGGGCCGGCAAGGTTATCGCGGAGGTGGGAGGAGAGCGGTTAGGAAGAGGATGGGCGAGGTCATCTACCTGCAGGAAGCGGACGACCTGACTGTGGTGCGCGGTCGATTGCGCTCCGTACGAGACGGCCGGGTCGTCATCGTTGTGCCGTGGGACGGTCGCTTCCTCTCCCGACCGCTGGACGGGGAACTCCTGTGGCGGGAGGCGGAACGACGAGGTTTGGAGGTGGCCGTCGTCAGCCCCGACCCCGAGCGGCGGGGGGCGGCCCGCCAAATGGGCTTTTCCGCCTTCGCCACCGTCGCCGAGGCGGAGGCCGCTCCCGCCTGGAACCGGCCCAAGCCCGCGCGCCCCGAGCCTCCCCCCCGTCTGTGGTGGGAGGAGGAGCCGGAACTCCAGCCGCCTTCCCGACCGGTGTCCCCTCCCTGGGCACAGCGCGCCCGCCAGGGAGGACGTGTGGCCGCCTTTGTGCTCACCCTGGCGGTCGTCCTGGCTTCCGCTTTCTTCGTCCTCCCGCGGGCCACCCTGACTCTCCTCCCCACCGGCACCACGGTGAGCGTGATCGTGCCCGTGTCGGCGAGCCTGGAGGCCGAGACCATCGATCTGGAGGCCGGCGTGATTCCTGCCCGACGGGTCGGGGACTACTTCGAGGGCAGCATTCAGGTGGAGACGACCGGCACGGCGGCCTACGAATCGGGCAAGGCCACCGGCGCCGTCATCTTCACCAACCTGTTGCCCCAGGACGTGACCATCCCCGCCGGAACGGTGGTGCGTACCTCGTCCGGCAGTTTCCCCATCCGCTTCGCCACCACCCAGGACGTGGTGGTGCCCGCCCGTGGACAGGCCTCCGCCCCCATCGAAGCGTTGGAAGAAGGGCCGGCGGGTAACGTGGGGGCCGACCTGATCAACCAGGTCGAAGGGCCTGCCAGCCTGGCGGTGCGGGTGATCAACCCCGAACCGACCTCGGGCGGTATGGTGCAGGAGGTGCGGGCCGTCTCGCAGGAGGATATGGACCGGGCGCGAGCGTTGCTGACCCGCCAGTTGCTGGACGAGGCTTGCGAGGGGTTGAAGACGCTGCTGGAGCCGACGGAGTTCCTTCCCTGTGCTTCCTTGGAGATCCAGGCTACCGAGATGGCCTACGACCGGTTCCTCACCGAGCGGGCGGACACGCTGGGGCTCCATATGCGCCTCTTGATCACAGGGCTGGCAATCGACCGGGACAACGCGGAGGCGGTGGCCTACGCGCGGTTGTCCCGTCGCCTGCCACCAGGCCACGAACTGGTGGGAGCCACGTTCGAGATCGGCGAGGTGGCGGAGGAGCCGATCGGGACCGGTGACATCACCTTCTTCGTCACCGCTACCGGCTACGCCGCGGCGAAGATCGACCCGGACGCGGTGCGGGAGGCGGTGCGGGGGCGGCGGCTGGATCGGGCTGTGGAGCAACTTCAGGCGGAGTTCCCGCTGGCCCAGCCGCCTCACATCGAGGTGTGGCCCCAGTGGATGCCGTGGATGCCCCTGCTTCCCCTGCGCATCGACGTGAACGTCGTCCCGCAGGGCGGGTAGGCGGGAGGGGGCCGAGGTGCGAATCCTGGCATTGGACGTGGGGGAGCGGCGCATCGGCGTCGCCATCAGCGACCCTACCGGCACCGTCGCCCGCCCCCTCTGCACACTCCGGCGGTCGTCGCGGGCCGAGGACTTCGCCGCGATCCAGCGGTTGATCGACGAGCACGCGGTCGACAAGGTGATCGTCGGCTTGCCGCTGACCCTGCGGGGCGAGGAGGGGCCGCAGGCCCGACGGGTCGAGCGATACGCCCAGACGCTGGCGGCGTCCCTGCCGGTGCCAGTGGAGATGTGGGACGAGCGGTACACCACCGCCGTCGCCGAGGAGATCCTCCGGCGGGCGGACCGGCGGAAACGTAAGCGACGGCGGGAAGCACACGACGTGGACGCGATAGCAGCCGCCGTCATCCTGCAGAGTTTCCTCGATAGCCAGGGAGGTCCACCGCCGGAATCTCCTTAGACGCTGTATCCTGCATCCTTGAGGGGGACTTATGGACTCGGTGAAACGCGCAGCGCGGATCGTGTTTTTCGTGCTCGCCCTCGCCGGGGCGGGGGCCATCGGTTACGGTTTCTCCCAGGCCTTCGGGACCGGGAGCGGCGTCTCCCTCTGCAGTCTGGGCTCCCCCAAGGAGGTCGCCCTGGAGACCTACATCCAGGCCCACGCCGAGGAACTCCAGCAGCCGGCCGGCACCGACGACACGCCGGTCACCTTCGTCGTCCGGCCGGGGGAGACGGCGGCCGACGTCGCCAAACGGCTGGAGGAGGCCGGCCTGATCACCGACGCCGAACTGTTCCGGCGGTATCTTCAGTATGAGGGGCTGGACGCGGGGCTGGAGGCGGGAATCTATACCCTCCGGCAGACGATGACCATCCCCGAGATCGCCCAGGCGCTGCAGAGCGGGCAACGCCCAGAGCAGGTCGTCACCGTGCGGGAGGGGCTACGGATCGAAGAGGTGGCGGCGGAGGTGGCGGCGCAGACCGGTATCCCCGAAGTGGAGTTCCTCGACCTCGTCACCACTGGCTGGCGGGCGACCGATCTGGCGAACTACGGGTTCCTGACCACCATTCCTCCCACCGCCACCCTGGAGGGGTTTCTGTTCCCGGAGACCTACCGGCTGCCGGAGGATGCCACCGCCTACGACGTGGTGGACCGGATGCTCTCCACGTTCGACCAGCGGGTGACGCCGGAGATCCGCCAGGCGGGGGCCGAGCGGGGGATGACCCTCTACGAGATGGTCACCCTGGCCTCCATCGTCGAGCGGGAGGCGGTGATCGACGAAGAGCGGCCGATCATCGCTAGCGTCTTCCTCAACCGATTGGAGGCAGGCTGGCCGCTGGGGGCCGACCCCACGGTCCAGTATGCCCTCGGGTACGACGAACAGACCGGCACGTGGTGGCGGACCCTCTACTTCGATCAACTGGGGGTGGAGAGCCTGGCCGAGATCGACCATCCGTACAACACTTACCGCCACCCGGGCCTCCCGCCCGGTCCGATCTGCAGCCCAGGCCTGGCCTCCATTGAAGCAGTCGCCTTCCCCGCCGACACCGACTACTTCTACTTCATCGTCAACTGCCAGGCCAACGACGGCAGCCACCTCTTCGCCGCGACGGAGGAGGAACACTACGCCAACTTCGCCCTGTGCGGCGGAGGGCAGTAAAGGCACTTTCACCACGGAGAGCACAGAGTTCTTTTGTTTTGAGTGCAACTAAAACTGGTTGAGCAGGAAGTGGCGCAGGTTGTCTGGCCTGCGCGAGGCCAATTCATTTCGGTCACGCCCTTTTGTCTTGAGGGTTCTGGGTTGAGGAGGTTCCCCTGCAGTCCCTCCGACTGTGTGGTATACTTGTTAGTGGAAGTCAAGCCCTTGCATCCTGCATCCTGCATCTTACCTTGGGAGGCGTATGACCGCACGACCGACTGAGCCGACGGGTCCGCCGAAGGAACGGGCGATCCTCGTTGGTGTGCAGTTCAAAGGAGAGGCTTTTTCCTCCGACGGAACCTGGCCGGTGGAGGCCTCGCTGGCCGAACTGGCCCAACTGGCCCGCACCGCCGGCATCGAGGTGGTGGGGGAACTGGTCCAGCGGCTGGACCGGCCCAACCCGGCGACCTTCATCGGCCCCGGCAAGGTCGAGGAACTGGTTGAGAAGGTGGCCGAGACGGCCGCCGACGTGGTGATCTTCGACGACGAACTTTCCCCGCGCCACCAGCGGGAGTTGGAGAAGGCGCTGGGGGAGGGGGTCAAGGTGCTGGACCGGACCGCTCTGATCCTGGACATCTTCGCCCAGCACGCCCACACCCGGGAGGGTGCCCTGCAGGTGGAACTGGCCCAGTACGAGTATCGGCTCCCTCGCCTCACGCGGGCCTGGACCCACCTGGCGCGCCAGGCGGGCGGTCGGGCGGGCGGGGCCACCGGCGGGGTCGGCGTGCGGGGTCCCGGCGAGACACAGTTGGAGACCGACCGGCGGGTCATCCGCCGCCGCATCGCCCACCTGAAGCGGGAACTGGAGAAGGTCCGCGCCCACCGCAGCCGGTACCGGGCCCGCCGTCGCCGCCAGGGGCTGCCCGTCGTCTCCATCGTCGGCTACACCAACGCTGGCAAGTCCACCCTCCTCAACGCCCTCGCCGACGCCGACGTGCTGGTGGAGGACAAACTGTTCGCCACCCTCGACCCTACCACCCGCCGGGTCAAACTGCCGGGCGGCCGGGTGGTCCTCTTCACCGACACGGTCGGCTTCATTCAGAAACTGCCCACAGACCTGGTCGCCGCCTTCCGCGCCACGCTGGAGGAGACGATCGAGGCGGACCTGCTGCTCCACGTGCTGGACGTGACCCATCCCCAGGCCCGCCGTCAGGCGCAGGCGGTGCTGGAGACGCTGGAGGACATCGGGGCCATCGGCAAGCCGATGGTCACGGCGTTGAACAAAGTGGATCGGCTCCCCGACCCCCAGCAGGCTCTGGAGGTCGCCGAGGGCCTCCCCAACCCGGTGCCCATCTCCGCGCTGACCGGCTACGGCCTCGACCGGCTGCTGGAGGAGGTCGAGGCAGCGCTGGAGCGGGACCTGGTCCCGCTGGAGGTGGTGGTCCCCTTCGACCGCGGCGACCTGCTGCGCTTGATCCGCGAACGGGGGACGGTGGAACGGGAGGTGCACACTCCCGAGGGGACGCGGGTCGCGGCCAGGGTGCCACGGGACCTGGTCGGCCTGCTGAACGCGGTCTGTCGATGAGATCCGTCGACCGGTTGGTCCGTTTCTCGGTGATGCTTTTGCTCCTGCTGGCGGCCTGCGCCGGTCCGATCTCGCCTCCCACGTCGCCTCCTCCGCCGACGGACACGCCGCCGCCGACGGCGCCCCCCACGCCGACCCCCATCCCGCCGGTTGTCCTGACCATCCGCTGGCCCGACCACGTCTCGCCACTGCAGGATTTTCCCCTTGAGGTCGAAGCGGTAGGGCTGGAAGAGCGGGACCCCAATGCGCGCCTGTCGCTGCAGATGTTCGCCCCCTCCGGTCAACTGTGGTGGACGTCCGAACTGCACTCAAGGGGGGATGGCACGTACACCACCCCTCAGGCCGTCCATCTGCCGCTGCAGCCGGAGCCGGGCGAATGGATGGTGCGCATCGGGGTCGTCTCGACCGCCCCGGTGACCGGGACGCGCACGCTCCGGTTCACGCCCGAGCCGGTCCGGCTGCGGGATATGCGGATGGAGGCACGGGACGGGATCGTCCTGCCGGTGCCGTGGGCCTTCGTGACCCTGCACGCCGAGGGGGACGACGTGGCCGGGGCGCGGGTCTGGCAGGGCGGCGGGGGCGAGGTGGGACTGTGGTGGACGCCGGGGCCGGTGAAGCCCCTGGACGAGGATACGGCCCGCGTGCTCCTGGAGGCGACTTTCCCCGAGGGTGTTGGTGTAGAGGTGGTCGGCGTGGAGCCAGTGGAGTGGCACGGACTGCTGGGGTTCCGCTTCTCAGAGCACTGGCCCCAGGGGCCGGCAGAGACCCTCGTCCTCCAGGGGAGCGACTTCTGGCTCTATGCGCTCCGCATTCGCGCCACCGGCGGCCCGCCGATCCCGCCGCTCCTGTGGGACATCCAGGCCGGTTTCCGAGTTGAGGAGAGCGAACCTTAACCGCAGAGTCGCAGAGGGCGCAGAGAAAAGAATCGTTTTGGGGAAAACTCTGCGTCCTCCGCGCCTCTGCGGTGCTTTATTAGCGGATGAAAATGGGGGTCCCCACCTGGCAGTTCCCCTGGATGAAGTCGTCCTCCGTCCCACCGATGGGGTAAACCCACCGGTAGATCCAGCGGGCGGCGTCGATGGGGACGTTGAGGCAGCCGTGGCTGCGGGGGACCCCGAAGTCGTTGTGCCAGTAGGTCCCGTGGATGGCCCGCCCCTCGAAGTCGAAGAAGACGTTCCACGGCACGCCGGGCAGGTCGAACAGGTCCGGCGGCGGCTCCTCCTCCTCGTCCTCCGGGCGGTTGCTCATATGCCGGGAGGGTTGCTTCAGGATGACGCAGTATTCCCCCGGCGGGGTGCTCAGATCCTCGACGGTCCCATCCTCCAGTTCCCGCTCGCCGATCCCTGAGGAGCAGCGCGTGGCGAAGACCACCCGCTCCCCCTCGAAGCAGGTGATCCGCTGCTGGGCCAGGTCCACCTCGATCCGCTTGGCCCCGGCGAAGGGGCGGATCGGGGCCAGTTCCTCCTTCGGGATGCGGCGGATGTCCTGCGCCAGGACCCACTGGTAGGAGGGGGGCGGGAGTTCGTCGTAGATCTTGTACCAGCCGTTCCCCTGGTCGTCGAAGGTCACGCCCACCACGTGGTAGACGGTGCCGTTGTAGAACCGGTAGACCTTCCGGGCGTCCGGGTGGGGCTCGGCGCGAGCCTCGGTGTAAGGGACGCAGACCTCGCCCCAGAACCCCCATTCCCCCAAGTCGAGGAGGGTCGGCTGGGGGGGCCAGACCCAGAGGGGCTGCACCCAGGCGGAGAAGACGTATCCCTCCGGCGTCTCGTACCACAGGTCGTTGTAACGGTTCAGGCCAGGGGCGCGGACCTCGGAGAGGATGGGGAAGGTCTCTTCTGGATACCACGCCCCCAGCCGTTCGGCGTCTGGGCGGGGGGCGTCGTATCGGGTGACGGTGTGGATCGCCCGGCCCATCCGCACCGGTCCGTCGGCAGGGGGGCGGCGAAACCGGCGGCCCGGCCCGGCAAGGGCCAGAGCGACCAGCGCCGCCCCCGAGCGCCGGAGGAACTGGCGTCGGGTCAATCCTCGCTTCCCCATCGGCTGGAAGTATAGCACGGACTCTGTGAGGAGACCAGCGGGGAAGCCCCCGGAGGCAGGGTCATCGCATTTTTGCAAGAGCGGCTGCTGGGACCTCCCTTCCCCATCCCTGGCCCCTCCCCTTCCCCGCTTGCGAGGAGGAGGGGAGGGGTTGGGGGGAACAAAGCGAACTCGCGTCCAGGGCGAGTGGTCAGGAGGTACCGTTGAACTGATACCCCCGGCCGACGATAGTGCGGATCAGACGGGGGTGGGCTGGGTCCGGCTCGATCTTGCGGCGCAGCCGACAGATGTGGGGACGAATGATCTCCCGTGCCTCCGCCTCGGTGAGATCGTAACCCAGCGCCCGTTGGGCCAGCGTGCGGCAGGAGAGCACCGTCTGGGGGTAGCGCATCAACTGGGCCAACAGGGCCGTCTCAGTGGGGGACAATTTTGCCTGTAGCACATCTCCGTCTCCCCCGCTGACGACAGCGACGCGAATCTGCAGGTTCAGTGCCACGGGCCCGACGCAGAGGACGGCTTCTTCCTCGGGCTCCTCCGGGGGGGAGGGGGATCGTGGAGTGCGCTGGCGGCCCCTACGTTCCGCTTCGGCCCGCCGCTGGAGGGCGCGGGAAACTGCCTCGGCGATGGTGTGGACGCTCGCCGGTTTGAGCAGATAGTCGACCGCGTGGCACTTCACCGCCGCGATGGCGCTTTCCAGGCTGGCGTACCCGGTGAGCACGAGGATCAGCAGATCCGGAGAGATCTCCCGCGCCAGGCGCATCACCTCTACTCCGTCCATTCCCGGCATCCGGATGTCCAGCAGCATCACTTCGAACTGGCCCTGCTCCAACATCCGCAACGCCTCCTCTCCGGAGGCTGCCTCCTCAGCGTGGTAGCCCAGCAACGTGAGGGACCGTCGGATGCCAGATCGAATGTGTTCCTCGTCGTCCACGACCAGGATGCGTGCCCGTTGGTTGGGGCGGAGCGTCCTCGGCTTCCTCACCTGCTCACCTCCTGGTGGTCTCCTTCCCCGACGACTGGCAGGGTGATGGTGAAGCGCACCCCTCCCTCCTTCACGTTCTCCACTCGGATGGTTCCCCCGTGTCGTTGGATGATGCCATAACTGACGGCCAGACCCATCCCGGTGCTGCCGGACTTCGTGGTGAAGAAAGGATCGAAAACCCGTTCGATGTACTCGTCCGGGATCGGCGGGCCGTCGTTGGTGAGCGTCAGGGTCATCGTATCCCCCTCCGCTCGTGCCGCAAGTTCCAGACGGCCGCCGTCCGGCATCGCCTCGATGGCGTTGATGAACAGGTTCAGGAGAACTTGAACGATTTGCCCGGAAGTGACTCTGAGGGGAGGCAGGTCTGCAGGGAGGTCGAGGTGGACCTGAATGCGGTTTCGCTCCAGTTGTTTGGACGTCAGAGTGAT
The DNA here is from genome assembly GCA_011388675.1 of Chloroflexota bacterium. GTDB lineage: Bacteria > Chloroflexota > Anaerolineae > B4-G1 > DUEL01 > DUEL01. The sequence goes on from DROW01000011.1 coordinate 11,872, forward strand.
CACTCGCTGGACCAATTCGGCGACGGAGACGATCTCCCGCTGATCGTCGGTCGGGCGGGCAAAACTCAACACCCGCTGGGTGATGTTGGCGAGCCGTTCGATTTCGTCCTGGATGATGAGGAGGTGCTCGCGCCGCTCACGGGGCTCCAGGGGGAAATCGAGCACCAACTCCAGGTGGCTGCGAATCGCCTGCAGCGGGTTGTTGATCTCGTGGGCCAGCCCCGCCGCCAGTCGGCCCAGGGCGGCCATTCGCTCCGCTCGGGCGACCTGACGTTGCAGTTCGACCCGCTCCGTCGCGTCGGTCACCAAGATCACCGCTCGGCTCACCTTCCCCCTGTCGTCCAGCACCGGATGGATGCTGTGGACGTACACCCTTCCGTCCACCTCTCGCTCGAAGCGGACGCCGCGCCCCGTGCACAGGACTTCCTTAAAGTGGTCCGGCCTGTTGTGGATCCGTCGCCCCAGCACCTCTGCGTAGTGACGGCCGATGATTTGCTCGCCGGCCTCTGCGAGCGCCTTCCGGGCCGCTGGGTTGGCGGCCAGGATCGACCCGTCGCCGCTCACCAGGACCACCGACGCATCGAGGGCGTTGAGGATCGCCTGCGCGGACGTCTCGCTCTCCCGCAGTGCTTCCAGCGCCTGCTCTTTGGCCGCCAGTTCTTCCTGGAGGGCCTCGTACAGTCGGGCATTCTCTATCGCCACCGCGATCTGATCGGCCACCGTCTCCAGGACCAGCACGTCTCCCGCACTGAAGGCGTTCAAATGCATACTCTGGACGTCCAGCACGCCGACCACTTTCCCCCCAACACGGATGGGCACCGTCAGTTCCGAGCGAGTCGGGATCCGATCGGGGAAGCGGTTGACGTAATACGGGTCTTCTTCGACGTTGTTGGCCAGGCGTGTGCGGCCGTTGCGGACCACCCAACCGACCATTCCCACGGTGATGGGCAGGCGGTGGTCGGGCGGGAACAGATCTCGGTACGATCCCGCCCGCGCTCTCATCACCACCTCGCCCCTTTTCTCGTCCACCATCGCCACGGCGACGTGCTCATACCCGAACGTTTCTGCGATCAGATGAACGGCCCGTTCCAGGACCGTGTCCAGAGCCGCCACCGAGGCGATTTGACCGCCGATCTCTCTGAGCAGGGCCAGTTGGGCTACCTGTCGCTCCAGCCGCTCCCGGGCCTGTACCTGCTCCGTTACGTCCAGCACCGTGCCCAGGATCGCCGGTCGCCCTTCATACGTGATCTGTTGGGCCAGCACCTCGCAGTAGATGGTGCTGCCGTCCTTCCGCAGCGCCTTCAGCGTGTACCGGCTGCCCACCGGCTCTTTTCCTAACCGGAGACGGTACTGTTTCCGGATTCGCTCTCGATCGTCGGGATGGATCAACTCATCGATCCCCAGCCGATCCACCACTTCTTCCTGCTCGTAGCCGAGCATCTGGCAGAGGGCCGGGTTGATGTACCGGACGACGCCGTCCTGCATCACGTACACCCCGGCCAGGTTGGCCTCGCTGAACGCGCGGAAGCGCCGCTCGCTCTGCTCCAGAGCCTGCTCCGCCTCTTTGCGCGCCGTGATGTCCTGCGCTGCTCCGTAGATGCGGACGACTCGTCCTTCCTCCTCGCTCCACTCCGGCCGCGCGTAATTGCGCAGCCAGTGCATCTTCCCGTCCGGGGCGAAGATCCGGAACTCGACCGTGTACGATCGTCCAGAGAGCACCTCTTGCACCGCTTGTCGGAAGGAAAGCAGGTCGTCAGGGTGCAGAAATCTCTCCACGGTCTCCTGAGAGAGGGGCTTCCCTATTTCAAAGATCTCGATCCGGGTGAGAGTCCCGGTAGACCACTCCGGGATCAGTGAGCCATCCGACTCTACGCGGAGCGCGTAGGCGAAGTCGGACACCAGTTCCGAGACGATCTGATACCGCGCCTGCAGGGTCTGGGCCATCTCCAAGAGTTCAGCCTGTCTGCGGGTCGTCCGGGCCTGAAAGCGGTTGAACTCCCATTGCAGTGTCAGCAGCACGGCGAGGGAGAAAGAGAACGTTATACCGGCGAACAACCACTCGTTCGCTCCCAGGGGGTTGTCCAGCCGGACAAGCCAGTAGAAGAGCACCCCCGCCCTGGCGAGCCCGGCAGCGACGGCGTAGGTCAGCAGGCCGATGCCGACGGAGATCAGCGCTGCCCGTGTGCCCAGAAGGATGGAGGCTATCGCCGGCAGGACCACCAGGAACATCCGACCGTCTCCAGCCAGCCCTCCCCTCGCCATCGCCAGAGCCGCGACCCCGTGGCCCAGCAGAAGCAGAGGCCACGCACGCCAGTGGAAATCGAGACGGCGAAGCGCCATCAATCCAGCGACCACCAGGTAGATCAGCAGAAAGGCCAGCGCCGCGAGTTTCTGCTCCGGGTGGCGTTTCGCCTCTATGAGAACCATCACGATGACCGGCGCGGCCCCTAGGACGAGGGTGGCGAGCAGATCGTTCAGGACCGCTTCGCGCCACGACCGTAGATCCAAAACCACTTCGTCGACGGGACGAACCTTCACCCGTTCCCTCCTCCTGCCGTTGTTCCGCCCTTCTCTGTCCGGGCGGGCCGGTCTGCGCGCTGGGCGGATCGCCCTGCTGCACCACCGGCGAACCGCTTCGTCTGGCCCTCGGGCCTCAGCCGCGCTTCCAGCCCCGAGTGTCGCCGACGCACCCGATCGTTGCGGACGGCGATCCGAATCGCCCGTCGCGTTCCCACCAGCACCACCAGCCGCTTCGCCCGCGTGATCGCGGTGTAGAGCAGGTTCCGCTGCAGCATCAGGTAATGTTGGGTCAGCACCGGCATCACCACCGCCGGGTACTCGCTCCCCTGACTTTTGTGCACCGAAATGGCGAAGGCGTGGACCAGTTCGTCGGCTTCGGCCCAGTCGTAGACCACCGGCCGTCCGTCGATCCGTACCGTCAGCGTCTGCTCGATTCCGTCGATGGCTACCACCCGGCCGATGTCGCCGTTGTACACTTCTTTGTCGTAGTTGTTGCGGATCTGCATCACCTTGTCGCCCACGCGGAGGGTCCGCCCGCCCAACCGCCGCTCCGGCCGGTTCCGTCCCGGCGGGTTGAGGGCCTCCTGTAGGCGGCTGTTGAGGCTGGAGACCCCGCACGCGCCCCGGTACATCGGCGCGATCACCTGCACTTCCTCCACGGGGTCCAGGCCGAACTTGCGTGGGATGCGGTGGACCACGATGTCCACCAGGAGGTCGGCTGCCTCCTCGGGGTCCTCCTTGGAGAAGAAGTAGAAGTCGTCGTACTGGTTGAGCACCGGCATCTGCCCCCGGTTGACCCGGTGGGCGTTGACGACGATGCCGCTCTGGGCCGCCTGGCGGAAGATGTGGGTCAGCCGGATCACCCTCGCCACGCCCGACCGGATGACATCTCGCAGCACATCCCCCGCCCCCACCGACGGCAACTGATCGACGTCCCCTACGAGGAGAAGGTGGGTCGCCGGGTCGGTCGCCTTGAGCAGGTGGTGGAACAACAGGAGGTCCAGCATCGAGGCCTCGTCCACGATCAACAGATCGGCCGGCAGGGGATTCTCCCCATTGCGGCGGAAGCCCTCCTGGGGGGAATATTCCAGAAGGCGGTGGACCGTCTTGGCGGGCCGGCCGGTGGCTTCGGCAAGCCGCTTGGCCGCCCGACCCGTGGGGGCGCAGAGGGCATACCGACCGCCCATCGTTTCCAGCGCGTTGATGATCGTGCGGACGGTGACAGTCTTGCCGGTGCCAGGGCCGCCGGTGAGGACGGTCACTTTGTGGGTGAGGGCCGTCCGCACCGCCTCCCGCTGCTCCTCGGAGAGACGGACCTCAGCGTCGCGGGTGATCTGGTCCAGCAGCGCGCCCCAGTTCACGCTGCGGAAGCGGCCCAGACGGGTCGCGGGGCTTTCCACCAGGGCGCGGAGCCGCTCCGCCACCCCCACCTCGCCGATGTAGAAGGGGGCCAAATAGACCGCCTGCTCTTCTCGGACGGCAGGGGAGGTGTCCCCCGCCCTCGTTTTTCCGGGGAGGGGATAGACCAGCCGCTCGCGGCGCACCACCTCCTCGGCGTCCAGCGCTTCGATGGCGGGGCGGACCAGGTCGGGGTCCACCTCCAGGAGCCGGGCTGCCTCCTCCACCAGGTCCTCCTCCGGCACGTAGACGTGGCCCTCGTCGGCCATCTGGCTGAGGGCGTAGGCCACCCCGGCCTGGATGCGAGAGGGGGCGTCGAGGGGAAGTCCCAAATTGCGGGCGATCTTGTCGGCGGTCTTGAAGCCCACCCCCCAGATGTCGCGGGCCAGCCGGTAAGGGTCCTCCCGCACCACCTGCAGCGCGTTGTCCCCATAGGTCTTGTAGATCTTCACCGCCAGGCCGGTGGTGACGCCGTGGCTTTGGAGGAAGAGCATCACTTCGCGGATCGCCTTCTGCTCCTCCCAGGCGCGGGCGATGGCGGCGGCCCGCTTGGGGCCGACCCCCGGCACCTCACGCAGCCGCTCCGGCTCCTCATCCAAGATGCGCAGGGTTTCCACGCCGAACCGGTCGACGATGCGCGCTGCCGTCACCGGACCGACACCTCGGATCAGTCCGGAGCCCAGGTAGCGGCGGATTCCCTCCACGGTGGCCGGAAGGACCTGCTCGCATCGCTCCGCCTTGAACTGTCGCCCGTACCGCGGGTGGTGGGTCCAGGCCCCTTCCAGCCGCAGTCGCTCGCCGGGCTGGATCTCTGGCAGATGTCCCACCACCGTTACCAGGTCGGACCGGCCGGGGACGGCCAGGCGGAGGACGGAGTAACCTGTCTCCTCGTCGTAGTAAGTGATCCGCTCGACGCTTCCTTCCAGGCGCTCCATTTCAAGTTCATCATAGCAGAAGAGGGGAATGGGGGCAAGGGATGGGGGTCGGGGCTGGGGCGAGGGTTCGGACGTACCTGATCTGCCTTGTCGCGGACAAGCAGGACGGACGGGAGGTGCCTCGCACAGGCTGCTGCGAATGTGCCAGTGAAATCTGTAACGGCCCTTGACAAGTTTGGGGGACTCTGCTATAATGTGGGCGCGTTGATGAGGAAAGGTTGACAAGTCGAGCAGAGAGGGGGGAAGAGAGGGCAAGACTCCCGATCTTTCACAATCGTGGAAGTTGCCCCGGGCGATGCGTAAGTATCGGCCGGTTTTTTGTCCCCCCTTGACAGAAGCGCCGAAGTGTGGTATTAATAGGCGGCGCGGGGGCACCTTAACAACTGAAGAGTGGTAGGCAAGGATGCGGATCTGGGCCACCGTCGGACTTTCACGGTCGAAGGACCGTAGTCCCATACGGAGAGTTTGATCGTGGCTCAGGGTGAACGCTGGCGGCGTGCCTAACACATGCAAGTCGAGCGATGAGGCCCCCTTCGGGGGGTACATCAGCGGCGAACGGGTGAGTAACACGTGGGTGACCTGCCCCGAGGACGGGGATAACCCCTGGAAACGGGGGCTAATACCCGATATGCTCGGCGGTTCGTTCCGTCGAGTAAAGCTCCGGCGCCTCGGGAGGGGCCCGCGGCCCATCAGCTAGTTGGTGGGGTAACGGCCCACCAAGGCGAAGACGGGTAGGGGGCGTGAGAGCGCGGCCCCCCACACTGGCACTGAGACACGGGC
>DROW01000012.1 GCA_011388675.1 Chloroflexota bacterium
CTGGCGGGGCTCTCGGTCTCTACCCTCGCCCGGATACCCGACCTGCGGCTCTGGAGCGGGGGGCTGCTGGTGACCGCTCTTCTGATCAGCATCGCTATCGAGGCGGAATTCGTAGCCCTGACCCCCGAGGTCCCGCACTACGCCCGAGCGCGGTTGGCCCTGAACCTTCTGGCCTACCTGCTCGCCTTCGCCCTCTTCTACTTCATCTACCGCACCCGCGCTCGGAGCCTCGTCACCGCCACGGCCACCACGCTCATCGCCTTCCTGCTGGCTCTGGATGTGCTGAGCATCGCCGACGTGAACGTGGCGCGGGTCGCCCTCTACGCGGCCGTGGTGGGGTTGGTCACCGGCGAGTCCACTTGGGCGTTCAACTACTGGCGACTGGGGAACTGGGCCGGCGCGTTCTCCATCCTCCTCGTCCTCTACCTCACCTCCGGCATCGCCCAGCAATACCTCCTGGGCCGCCTCACCGGGCGGATCGTGGCGGAATTCGTCGGCGTGGCCGTGCTCGCCCTGGCGGTCCTCTACCTGGCCGCGTGAGGCCGTTGGGCCGCGGGCTCTCGCGCGTGTGAAAAAACTCCGGAGCGTGCAAGAGTATGGATGACTTCGTAGCATCGATTCGAGAACGACTGCCGGATCGAATTAACCGATTGGCCGACCTGGCGTACAACCTGTGGTGGAGTTGGCACCAAGACGCGAGGGAACTCTTCCGCACCCTCGACTATCCCCTCTGGCGGGCCACCGGCCACAACCCGGTGCTCATCCTCCGCCAGATCCCCCAGGAGCGGCTGGAGGAGGCCGCCAGGGACCCCGTCTTCCTCCGCCAGTACGACGCGGTCCTTCTCGCCTTCGACCGGGAGATGGAGAACGGCCACCTCTGGTTCCCAAAGGCCTTTCCCGACCTGGTCGATCGACCGGTCGCCTACTTCTCCGCCGAGTTCGGCCTGCACCGGTCGCTGCCTATCTACTCCGGAGGGCTGGGGGTGCTGGCCGGGGACCAGGCGAAGGAGGCCAGCGACCTGGGAATTCCCCTTGTGGGAGTCGGCTTCCTGTACTCCCAGGGCTACTTCCGCCAACGCATTCCCTCCCACGGCTGGCAGGAGGCGGTCTATCCCCCCCTGCGCGTCGAGGAGACCCCCCTTATCCCTGTGCAAGACGAGCAAGGGAACCCCGTCCGCGTCCAGGTCCAACTGGCCGGCCGGGAAGTGCAGATCGCCGTCTGGGAGGTCCGCGTGGGGCGGACCCACCTGTACCTGATGGACACCAACCTGCCGGAGAACGAGCCGTGGGATCAGACCCTGACCTCGCGGCTGTACGGGGGCGACCGGGAGATGCGGATCAGCCAGGAGGTCGTCCTGGGCGTCGGCGGCGTGCGCGTCCTGCGCGCCCTGGGGATCGACCCCGCCGTCTGGCACCTCAACGAGGGCCACTGCGCCTTCCTCGTCCTGGAGCGGATCCGGGAGCACGTAGCCGCCGGTATGTCGTTCGACGAGGCCGCCGAGGCGGTCCGGGCGACCACCGTCTTCACCACCCACACCCCGGTCCCGGCGGGCCACGACGCCTTCACGCTGCCGATGGTGGAAAAGCACTTCGTCGGCTACTGGGAGCAACTGGGGCTCAGCCGGGAGGAGTTCCTGGAACTGGGCCGGCTGGACGGTCCGATGGGACCCGAGTTCAACATGACCGCCTTGGCCCTTCGCTTCTCCGGCTACCGCAACGGGGTCAGCCGCCTCCACGGCGCGGTCAGCCGGAAGATGTGGCACGTCCTCTGGCCCGACCGCCCCGTGGACGAGGTGCCCATCGTCCACATCACCAACGGCGTCCACCTCCCCTCCTGGATCTCCGGTCCCCTGGACCGGCTGTTCCGCAAGTATCTGGGCCACGATTGGCAGGAGCGGCACGACGACCCGGACCTGTGGGAACGGCTGGACGAGATCCCGGACGAGGAACTGTGGGCCCTTCACGAGGACCAGAAGCGGAAGATGATGGCCTTCATCCGGGAGCGGGCCCGTCGGCGACGCATCTCCGGGGAGATGGACCCGGACCAGGTGTTGGCTGCTGGGGCCTTCCTCGACCCGGAGGCATTGACCATCGGTTTCGCCCGCCGGTTCGCCACTTACAAGCGGGCCACCCTTATCTTCCACGACCTGGAACGGCTGAAGCGGATCCTGCACGACCTCTACCGGCCGGTCCAGTTCATCTTCGCCGGTAAGGCCCATCCCGCCGACGACGCCGGGAAGCACCTCCTGCAACAAGTGTACACCCTGGCCAAGGACCCGGCGATGGGCGGGCGGATCGCTTTCATCGAGGACTACGATATGCACGTGGCCCGCTACCTGGTGCAGGGGGTGGACGTCTGGCTGAACACCCCGCGCCGGCCCAACGAGGCCAGCGGCACCAGCGGGCAGAAGGCGGGGATGAACGGCGTGATCAACCTGAGCGTGCTGGACGGCTGGTGGTCCGAGGGGTACAACGGAGCCAACGGCTGGGCCATCGACCCGCTGGAGGACGCCGACCCCGCCGCCCAGGACGGTCACGACGCCGAAATCCTGTACCGGCTGCTCGAGGAGGAGGTCGTGCCCCTCTTCTACCAGCGGGACATCGACGGAGTACCCCGGGGGTGGGTCCGCCTGATGAAGGAATCCATCCGCAGCATCGCCCCCGTCTTCTGCACCCGCCGGATGGTCAAGGAGTACGCGGAGCGGTTCTACGTCCCGGCCGCCCGGGCCGCTCGGGCCGATTCCACCCCCTGACCACCAGCCAGCCCAGGCCCAGGAGCGCGACCAGGCTGACACCCGCCCCGGCCCGCACCAGGGTCGGGCGGAAGGCGAAGAGGACGCGGTGGCGTCCCGGCTCCAGATAGACGGCGCGGAAGAGCAGATCGGCGGTCATTACCTCCGCCGGTTCCCCGTCCACCCAGGCCCGCCAGCCCGGATAGTTGGCGTCGGTGAGGACCAGATACCCCGGCGTGGCTAGGTCCACCTCGACCTCAACCCGCTCCGGCGCGTAGGCCACCACCTGCGCCGGTTGAGGTGGATCGGCGGAGGAAAGGGAGATCGGGCCCCGTTCCACCACCACCTCCGCGGCGGGATCGAACGCGGGCGACCGCATTCGGTCCAGGGCAGCGGCCTCGTCCTCCACCACCTGCGCCCGGAAGGCCACGAAGGCGCGGGGAAGGACCTCCAGGTTTTCGTAGACCTTGACGTCGCCGGAGTGGACCAGCCGGAAGCGGCCGCGGTCGGAGAGGACCAGCGACTGGAAGGAGCCGGTCCGCTCGTCGATGAGGCTGACCCCGCGCACGATCAGCCTGCCCGAGGGCAGGGTGGCCCGCACCGAGACGGCGGTCGGTACGGCGGCCCCTTCCCAGCGCAATCGAGCGGCGGTCCGGGGGAGCCCCTCCGGGGGCGCGGGGGCCACCTCGACGCCCACCCGGAGGGGGAAGGTGCGGGTGGTGCCGTCGGCGAAACCCACCACCGCCTCGCCGACCGGGGTCCTTTCGGGCAGGTCGGCCCCCTCCACATACCCGATCAGCCCCACCGCCGTCGCCTCGAAGGGCGGGACGTAGGCCACCGACGCCGACTCCCCTCCCGTCAGGTCCGCACCGAACTGGAGGTCGTAAAACACGTCGTCCACCCAGGCATCGCCCACCTTGTCGGTGATGACGTAACGGACGTCGAACAGGGAAAGCCAGCGTCCGTCGGGCACCTGGGTCAGGTTCTCCCGCAGCCGCCCGTCGAGCGAGACCGTGTCCTCGGGGAGGAAGGCCCGCTGGAGGGCGAGGAACCGGGCGAGGGGAAGCACCCCGCCGTCGTAGCCGTCCACCGCAGGGACGCGGAAAGCGAGGGGGAGGTTGGGGGAGAGGACCTCCCGGTGCTTGGCGGCGACGATCAGATCATAGAGGGCGTCCGGCGAGAGTTGGTCGCCGTAGATGAGCCGCAGTTCGGGCAGGTCGCCGGGGTCGAAGATCAGCGCCGAGAGGCTGAGGAACCGATCGGGCGGGGTGCGCCCCTCGTTGGCGACCAGCAGATGGGCGACGGCGGGCCGGAGGGAGGTGTAGGCCTGGGGGGCGGTGGCGCGGGCGCGGGGGAGGGTGCGGGCGGAGACGAACAGTTCCGCCACCAGGAGCACCACCAACAGAGCCCGTTTCCTCCAGCGCAACGCCGCCACTGCCAGCAGGGCCGTCGCCACCCACGCCCCCACCGTCACCAGGACCACCTGCCCGCCCAGCGCACCCCAGACGAAGAAAACCACAGAGGCACAGAGGACACAGAGAAATCTTGAAAAAACGGAGAACCTCTGTGCCCTCCGTGGCTCTGTGGCGAGACGTGTGTCCTCTGCGTCTCTGCGGTGCTCCACTCCTGCCCCGGCGAGGGCGGCAACGCCGAAGGCCCAGAGGGCCAGCCAGCGGGCGGGAGCGCGAAAGTGGGCGAAGCCGGGGACGAACCGGGCCAGGAGGAGGTAGACCGGGTTGTACAGCCCCAGCGCCAGGAAGAGGCCGGTTATGGAAAGAAAGGCGATGCCGCGAAGCCGCCGACGGTCGCCCCGCTGCCAGCCGCGGAAGGCCAGCAGCAACCCTGTGACGCCGACGGTGGCGATGTACTCGATGTTCTCCGGCTCCACGGGGCGGACGTAGCCGGGCAGGAGGGCGCGGGCCAGGTAGACGGGGGAGAGGGAGAAGGAGACCCGTTCCTTGAAGGGAAGTCCTCCGGCCCGGACCGACAGCCCGGTCAATTGGAGGGTGGGGAGCAACTGCACCGCCGCCAGAGCGCCCCCGATGCCCGCTGCGAGGGCCCAGACGGCGGTCCGCTGCGCCACCGGCTGCCACCCCTGTCGGCGCACCCCCTCCCACACTGCCGGCCCAACGCCGTACACGGCCAATCCGACCAAGACGATGAATGCGGACTGGGTGTGTCCGGCCAGCAGGACCATCCCGACCCCCGCCGCCAGCAATCCCAGCCAGGCGAGGTTCGACCGCAGGGAACGCAAAGGCCGCAGGGGGCTGTCTGCCGAGGAGGACCCCTGCGCCCCCACCGTTCGGTCGTAGAACAACAGCAGCCAGGGGAACCAGGAGAGGGCCTGGAGTTGATTGATGTGCTCCACCTGCGCGCCGAGGTACCCCCCCAGTGCCCACACCGCCCCGGTGGTCCACGCCCCCAGCCGTCCCAACCGCAGGGAGGAGCGGGTAAACAGGTAGGCCCCGACGGCCGTCAGGCCGAGGTGAAGGACGATGCTCCAGTGGAGAGCGCGGTGAGAAGGAAGGAGAAGCCACAGGGGCCAGTTGGGCGGGTAAAACGTGCCGACCTGGCTGTTGGCGAGGAAGGGAACGCCCATAAACAGGTAGGGGTTCCACAGTGGCAATCGACCCGCCCGTAGCGCACGGGAGGCTTCAGCCCAATAAGGGTAGAAGTACGTGAAGAGATCGCCCCCCGCCAGCACCCGCCCCGCCGGTCCGATGAGCCAGAAAGCGGCGAGGAGCAGGAGGCACAGGGAGAGGGCGATCAGTAGATCAACCAAGCGTGATTGGCCCATCGGTGGATTGCCGATTGTGGGTCGCGGATTGCGGATTACAACGCACTGGCTGCGAGATATGGAGCACGAGACACGGAATACGAACGGCGTGCTGCGCCACGCGTGTCACGTCTTCCGTTGGAAGCGGCATCGGATCAGCGTCTTCAGCACCGTGAACGCGTCCTTCCACGTGATCTTCTTCCCCTCAGAGAACTCCCGGCCGGTGTAGGAGATGGGGACCTCGTAGATGCGATACCCCTGGCGAAGGATCTGGGCCGTGATCTCCGGGTCGAACCCCCATCCTTTCTCGGTCAGGCGGAGCCGCTGGGCGACCTCGCGGGTGAACATCTTGTAGCCCGTCTCCATGTCGGTGAGGATCGTGTCGTAGAGGATGTTGGTGATCAGCGTGAGGAGCCGATTGCCCACCATATGCCAGAAGAACATCGCTTTGGTGGGCCCACCGCGGAAGCGGGAGCCGTAGACGACCTGGGAGCGACCCTCCAGGATCGGCTGGAGCAGGGCCGGATAGTCGCGGGGGTCGTACTCCAGGTCGGCGTCCTGGATGACGAGGATGTCGCCTGTGGCGTGGTCGAGACCGGTGCGCACCGCAGCCCCCTTGCCTCGGTTCTCCTCGTGGAAGAGGAGCACGATGTCCGGTTCGCCCTCAAACGACTGAAGTACCTCCCGGGTGCCGTCGGTCGATCCGTCGTCCACGACGACGATCTCCCGCTCCAGTTCGACCACCTCCCCGTCCAGGTCCCCGTAGCCGACGCTCACCCGCAGGGGAACCGCTCGCACGCGGCGGATGATCTCCGCGATCGTGTTCACCTCGTTGTAGACTGGGATGATCACCGAAAGTTTCATCGGGCGGGTGGTCTTCACCGGCGATCAGAGCAGGTAGAAACCCACGGCCTGGGCCAGGATCGCCAGCCCCAGCACCAGCGCCTCCTCGTCGAAGTCAAACCGAGGGTTGTGGTGGGGGGCATCGAGTCCTTTGTCGGCGTTGGCGGAGCCCAGGAAGAAGTAGCACCCGGGCACCTCCTGCATAAAGAACGCGGCATCCTCGCTGCCCATCGTCCGTTCGCCGGACGTCACCCGCTCCGGACCCAGCACCGCCTCCGCCGCCTTGCGAACCACCTCCGCGACCGCCTCGTCGTTGATCACGGCGGGGGTGAGGGATTGGATCTCCAGTTCCGCCTTCGCGCCGCAGGCGGCGGCCGTCCCCTCGATGACCTCCCGGACCCGCCGCAGGACGGTCTCCCGGGTGGACGGATCGAACGTGCGGATAGTGCCGGTCATCTCCACCTTTGGGGGGATCACGTTGAAGGCGTCCCCGCCGTGGATGGAGCCGACGCTGACGACGGCCGTGTCCAACGGGCTGACGTTCCGGCTGACCACCGTTTGCAGGGCCGTGATCACCTGGGCGGCGGCGACGATGGGGTCTACCGCGAGGTGGGGCAACGCGCCGTGGCCCCCTTGCCCGTGGACGACGCAGGTGAACTTCTCCGCCGCCGCCATCACCGGCCCGGCGGTTACGTCCACCGTTCCCACCGGCCGCTCGTTCCAGACGTGGGTGGCCAGGAACACGTCGGGTCGGGGGTCTTTCAGCACGCCCGCCTTCACCATCGCCTCCGCGCCGCTCCCCCCCTCCTCGGCGGGCTGGAAGACCAGTTTGAGGGCTCCGGCCATCTCCTCCCGTCGGGTGGCCATCAGTTCTGCCAGGCCCATCCCCATCGCCACGTGGCCGTCGTGTCCGCAGGCGTGCATCCGCCCGGGCACCTCCGAGGCGTACTCCGCCCCCGTTTCCTCCGTCACCGGCAGCGCGTCCATGTCGAAGCGGACCATCACCACGGGCCCCGGACGGGCCCCCTCCAGCAGGCCGACCACCCCCGTCTTCGCCACGCCCGTCTGCACCTGATAGCCGAGCCGGCGCAGATGGTCGGCGACGATCCCGGCGGTCCGCTGCTCCTCGAAGGCCAGTTCCGGGTGCCGGTGGAAGTCCCTCCGCCA
>DROW01000013.1 GCA_011388675.1 Chloroflexota bacterium
CGGGTGGGGAGAAGGCCCGCAGGTAGTTTTCCATACCGACGCAGCCCGCCTCCTCGCAGCCGGTGAACAGCAGGACCACGTCGGTATGTTGTAGGGGGTGGTCCTTCAGGGCCTGCCCGATGCCGAGCAACAGGCTGACCGCGGTAGCGTTGTCGTTGGCCCCCTCGACGTGCGGCTGCGTTTCGTCGTACACCATGCCCGCCAGACCCCACAGGTAGGCGAGCCCGAGGGGCCACAACCACCGGGAGAGCCCGCGGTATCCCAGCAGGAGGTCTACGAGGGCGACGAGGCCGCCCAGCGCTCCCACGACGATGGGCAGACTCGTCTGGGCTTTCATGATCCCGGATAGGGAAGGAGGGAACTGAAAGCGCTGCTTCTGGCTGTCGAGGTGGCCGACGAGGTAGATGGTTTGTTCGGCCTGACCTCCAGCCGGAACCGTGGCGATGACGTTCTGGCTGGGCCATCGGGCGATCACCCTGTTGAGAGGGGTAGGTCGCATCAGCAGGAACTGATAGAAGATATACACGCTGGCGATGAACAGGGGAATGCTGAGCGCTGCCCCCCATCTGCCGCCTGCCACGGCGGAAACGGTGGCCAGAAGGCCCAACAGGAGACTGGAGATCGTGAACCAGCCGCCCGTCCTCTGGCTCTTGAAGGGCTGCCTCCGAATATCGGTGATCCCAGATCGGCGCAGCGTCTCCTCAACGTAGTCGGCCGCCCGGCGTTCCTGCTCGGAGGTCGGTGGACGCGGGCCTATGTCCTTGCAGAGAACGCGCATATGGTCCATCAAACGCTCTGGCTGTAGGGCGGTCGGATATTCGCTCATCTTTTATGATCCCCTCGCCAATCGTCTGTCGGGGAGGGCGGGGCCGATCGCGGGACGTCCCGTTCTGCGGCTTCACCCCCCCTTTAGCGGCGACTCCTCTAGCGTGAGCGAGAGAGGCGGCGCGGCGGCGATGTCCGCCCCCGGCACGTACCCCAGAAGGTCCCCCACATCCCGCCGGATCAGGTCATAGAGGACGGTGAGGGGGATGTGGGCCGGGCAGACCAGTTCACATTGACGGCAGGCGACGCAACGGGTGGCCATATGCATCGCCCGGATGAGGTGGAAGGTGGGGAATGGCGGGGCCAGCACCCCCGGCTCCACCCAGTTCGGGTCCTCCAGCGCGCAGATCTCGCAGAAGCACTCCGGGCAGATGTTGCGGCAGCCATAGCACTTAATGCACTTGAGAAACTGCTGCTTCCAGAAGGCCCGCCGCTCCTCCAGTGGCATCTGATCGTACTCGGCGACGAGGGGGTTGGGTGGTGCGCCCTCCACCGGCGTGCCGAACGTCTCCGCGTGGGGCCAGTTCTCCGGGCGGGGGAACGGCTCGGCGCAGTGGCACGCCTCGGCCTCCTCGGCCGTGCAGACCACGCCCAGCAGGTACAGCCGGTCCGGGTCGACCTGTTGCCGCTTAGCCATTTCCACCAATGCGCGGGCGTCGCACCCCCGGGCGACGATGCCGAAGCGGGCATCGGGGTATCGCTTCTGAAGCAGAGAAACGATGGAGGCCAGAGGATACCGGGGGTCCAGCACCAACTCAGAAAGATCGTCCCCCTCCCGGAAGAGATAGGGCGCGGTCCCCACGGCCGTCCGCCGCAGCCCGATCACCCCGTCCAGTTCCTTCAGTTTCTCCGCCACGTGGGCGCGCAGTTCGTCCATCAAAGCATCTCGTCCATCCATTCCACGTGCTCCTTGATCCAGCGTCGGTACGCCGCCGCGACCCGCTCCAGGTCCGTCAGGCGGTGGGCGCAGATTTCGTACAGTTCCTCCGGCGTTACCTCGTGGTAGAAGTGGACCAGCCGATTGCGGTATCCCGCCAGCGTTCGGAGCAGAGCCGCCTCGTCCGAGGTGATGACCCCTTGCTCCTCCAATCGAATGGCGATCTCCTTGTATTCGCTCGTCCCAATGCCGAAGCCCTTGGCGAGGATGTGGCGTCCCAGGTCGAGCAGAGCCTCCAGCGCCCGCCGCAGACAGGACTCGGCGGCCCAGACGTTCCGCCGGTCGGCGAAGAACGCTTCTCGACTATCCAGGGGTAACGATCGGATCTCCTCCAGCATCCGTTGTACCCAGGCGAGTCGATCGCCGACCACCCGTTTGGAGAGTTGACCGGGGCTCATTCTTCCTCCCCTAAGATCAGCGCCAGCCGTTCTCGCTCCAGCGGGGCAAGGTCGCCTGCCCGACGTAGGATGTAGAGGTCGTACTCGTCGGCGTCGTCCTCGTCGCGGGCGTAGAGCCGCTCGCCGCGGATGACGTTCGCCGCTACGAAGGGATCGGCCTCGGGCAGGACGACCAGGTCCACCCGGCCCACCCCCAGCAGATCCTCCAGCGCCTGGGCCAGGCGGACCTTGTCGTAGACGGAGAGCCGGACCCCCGGCACAGGCCGCACGCCGATGTCCACGTCGGAGGGGCCGGGAGGGAGGGTAGCGCGGTCACCTACCAGCCACTCCCGCACCTCCTCCGCCCGGCTGCCGAAGGCGTAGAGAATGTCCACCCGGAACGTTTCGCAGATCCGGGCCAGTGCTTCGGTGCGGCTGGTAGCGGCTCCCTGCTGGACCTCCATTGCTCCTCTGCTCCCCTGCTCCCTTGCTCCCTTGCTCCCTTGCTCCCCTGCCCTCCTGCTCCCTTGCTCCCCTGCTCCCCTGCTTCCCAGTCCCCCCGCCTCCCGTTACCCAATCTCCTCCTCAATCGGCCCCAGCGCCCGCACTGTCTCCACGAACTCCTGGGTCACCTGGGCGAACTTGGGGGCCTCGGCCGAGGAGACCCAGTCCAGCCGGAGCCGCTCCGGGTTGATGCCCACATAACTCAGGAGATTGCGCAGAAGCGGCATCCGCTTGGCGGTGCGGTGGTTGCCGCTCACGTAGTGGCAATCGCCGATGTGGCAACCGAGGACCAGCACGCCGTCGGCGCCAGCGCGGAAGGCCCGCAGCACCATCTCCGGTGACACGCGCCCTGAGCACATCACCCGGATGGGCAACACGTTCGGCGGCGACTTCATCCGCGCGATCCCAGCGTTGTCCGCCCCGGCGTAGGAGCACCAGTTACAGAGGAAGGCGATGATTTTGGGTTCAAATGTGTTGGCCATTGGTTGGCTCCATATGTGTGTTTCGTATTCCGTATTCCGTAATTCCGTATTCCGTTCTGTGGCTATGGCATCGGTACGTTATTGAGTAGATGGGTTAGGTCTTCGTCAAGGCTGTCGGAGGGAGGAGCGGCACCTATCTGATAGATTGCCCCCTCCTCGGCGACGCCCCAATCCCGTTCCCTAGGGATTATGGTCAGGAGCAATCGCACGATGTCCGTCAGCAGCCGGAGACGGTGAGAGACGATGGCCTCCGGAAGGACGTGGCGTCCCTGGTAGTACCACGTTCGGGCCTCTCGCGCAGAACCGAGTGCATATTCGTAGAACCGAGCCCGATCCTTGCGCGAGCGACGGCTATATCCTTCGGCGATATTGGCCCCTATCGAGCCGAGGGCACGATACAACTGATCCGCCAGGCCCTGGACGCGCCGATCCCTCATCAGCCTTGAGACGTCTACCCACCCAAGGTCGCTGGCGAAGAGAGCCAGCCGGTACACCTTCATCTGCCATAACGGATCGTCCGTTATCTCCGGCGGAACGGAGCGTAACCACTGCTCGTAGGTCATCTTCCTCTACGCACTACGGACTACGGAGTACGGAGTACGCACTACGGAATACGCACTACGGAATACGTCTCCAGCAACCCGTCAATCTGCGCCACGATCTCCTCATCGGTGAAGTGGAGCGCGGTGATCGCCCCAGGGAGGCAGGCAGCGACGCAGGTCCCGCAGCCGTGGCAGAGGGCCGGATTGACCTCCGCCTTGCCCCGCGCGTTGCGGGCGATGGCGTTGTAGGGACAGGCCAGGATGCACTCGCCGCAGCCGACGCACTCCTCCTCGTTCACCACGGCGACGGTGGGAGAGATCGTGACCTCACCCTGGTTGAACAGCCGCACGACCTCCAGCGCCGCCGCCCCGGCGTGGGCCACCGTGTCCGGGATGTCCCGGGGTCCCTGGCACGTCCCGGCCAGGAAGACCCCCGCCGTGGCCGTCTCCACCGGCCGCAGTTTGGGGTGCGCCTCGGCGAACCACCCGTCCGGCGTGCGGCCCAGCCCGAAGAGGGAGGCCACCCGATCGGCGTCCGGCTGCGGCTCGATGGCCGATTCCAGGATCACCAGGTCCACGTCTACGAAGACCAGCCCCCCCTGACACTTTTAAAAACGTGTCAGGAGGTCGCGATGACAGAGGGCCCTCGCGATGACCGGAAAG
>DROW01000014.1 GCA_011388675.1 Chloroflexota bacterium
CCCGCTGCGGTGAAGCACCCGCACGTTGAGCAGGATGAGGCGGTCCTTCCCCACGGGCTGGCTGTCTTCCACGTGGAGCGCGCGGAGGAGGTCGTGGTTCGGATCCTTGCCGAAGATGGTTCGCTCATAGTCCTGGGCCGCGAAGCGGGGATTGGGCTTCAGGCGGGCCCGCCGGGGCTGTAGCCCCAGCGCCCCCCAGGCATGCCAGGCGATCGCCGTACGCAACGCGCCCTTGAGGCTCGTCCCAGGCAGGTAGGGCCGGTCGTGTACGTCCTTCAACTGCTCCCGCACCTGTGCCCCCTCGGCCACAGAGCGGGGAACGCCACGGGCGATATAGCGGAAGAAGGGGGAGCCCGGCCGGAAGTCCTCCGGTTCCTGCAGAAGGTCGGCTGGCGGGATCTTCGCGAGGCGCTCCGCCAGGGCCGGATCGTCCACTCCCTGGGCCTCCAGCAGGGCTTCCTCGTTCAGCCGCCAGGTGCGGCCTCCGTGGACGGCGAAGTCGTATTTGTGAAGCAGGTCCTGTCCGGTGCCGATGTGGAGCGGCGTAAGCAGGGTCGCTTTCACCCGGTAGCGGATATACTCGGCCATGATTCACCTCCTTGCAGACCGGCCCCCAGCGCCAGCCCGTATCGCCAGACAGGATGGGGGAGAGCACCGGCTGGGTCCTCGTAGACAGGGCGGACGTCCACCACATCGCCCTGGACACCTCCGCTTGTTGCGCCCACAATGCTGCCCTCGGCTACCATCCACAGCCGCCGACGGCGCTGGGCCGCTCCGTCGGGCGAGCGCAGCCACCCGCCGACCGAGGTGAGAGAGTAGGCAGTTCCTTGCCTGGTCAGGGCATCGGGCAATTCGCTACCTCGAGGATGATAGCGACTTAGCAGGCAGAGCAATCCTCCAGGCGAAGGAGTGGGCAGCGAGAGGACCTCTCCCTGCTCCCAGGTGAACGATCCGTACCCCGCGCTCCGCTCGCCACCCAGGCCATCGTCGGCCAGAAGGGAGAGAGCACGATGCAATGCCTCGCGATAGGTCACTCCCTTGCCGTCCACCTCCCGGTCCGGCGCACGCCATTCTACACCGAACCAGAGGCCACACCCTGGCGAGAAGACTACCCGTTCGATGTGGAAGATCTCCGAGGCAGAGGATACACGATCTACCGTGACACGAGGAACCTGCTGGAGGGTCCAAACCCGGGCTCGGCGCAGAGCACGAAGGGGAATCTCCCGTTTCGCGTCGGGTCGCAGCCGCATTTCCTTTGGCAGCCCTTTGACCTCCTCCCTGGAGAGCCAGAGGTCGCCGTTCTGCAGAGCGATCCCCCTGGTTGGCTCTTCCCCCTCCGGCGGGAACAACCACCTGTCCATTGCCTCTCCCGCCAGCATCCGACGGAATAGCCTCTCGGAGACGAAGCGGATCCGCTTCAGGTCTTTGTGACGGACACGCTGAGTTTCTCCATCGAACCAGGAGCCGAGGGGAACAGGCATCGGGAAAAAGCGGACCGCTCCGGCGAAGGGGAAGGCAGAGGTGAGGCGGAAGGGAGGATCGCCGTCGAGGGAAGCCTCTCCTTGAAGGCACGGGAACGGGGCCAACAAGGCATCGGCATCGCCGCCGGCCCGCCGATGGGCATCCACCAGAGCAGAGAAGAGGGTGTCGGAGGGCACGTGGACGGTGCTCTCTTCCAGGCCCACTCCCCGCGCGCCCAGGTGGAAGCCGGATCGAAAGACTAGCCGATACTCGGTCAGGTCCGGCATAAGGTGCCTCCTTTCAGGAGAGCCCAAGGGTTCTCTTCACGTCGTCGAGCAGACTACCAAGAGCCTCGACCAGATCCTTCAGAGTGGGAAAATCCCCGATCGATTGGGGAGCAGCCAGGTAGTCGTCGCTGCCTTGCACACTCACTTGTATGTTCTGCAGTTTCACCTTGCCGGAGCCGCGGGAGCCGAGCCCGCCCAGGTAGTCGTCCTCTAACAGTCGGAGCCCTTCGATCACCGTGCGCAGCCGGTTCACATCGGCCTGCGGATCGGCGATGGGGTGCCCGTCCTTGTCCACCCCCTCGTAGACGCTGTAGACCAGTTCGGCAGGGCCGAAGACGGCACCGGCAGGCACCCGCTCCATCTGGCGAGGGTTGGCGGCGGACGTCACCCGGTCGATGGAGACTTCGGTCTTGACCTCGGTGTAGGGGAGATCGGTATGGGCCTTCTCTTCCAGCGCATGCACGCTCTCCGGGGTGAGGTGAACGTCCCGCACAATCAACCGCGTCGGGGTGGCGAAGTCCCTTTCGCCCGGCACGCCGAAAACCTGGCAGACATCGCAGTCGGCATACTCCCCCTTGTTCTCACAGGAATGGATGAACGTTTGCCCAACCCTCTGGTTCTGAGGAAGTCCGCGGTACTTCTCCAGCAAGCTACGGACCTTCCCCCGGAGGGACGATCCGGGGATATAGGGACGGTTGGTGAGCGGATCACGAATGATGGTCTTATCTACCCCGCCGATCTCGATACCGGTATCGGAGCCGCCAATGTGGAGACCCGTCACCGCCTTGATCTCGAACGTGATGAACACGCGACCCTTGAGTTGAATCTTTTTGCTCTCGGCCATTATTCTTCTCCTGGACTGAATCGCGTACTTCGTCGCCTATTGCCCGCCGTAGGCCTTGTGGTAGGCCAAAATAGCCTCGAAGAACTCGACGAAACGCTGAAAGCGGTCATCTTGCTCCTTCTCGGTCTTCGCCTCGATCACCATGTCCAATGCCGGGTCGAGCACGCTGACCAGACTCTTTACTCCCTTACCGCGCTCTTTCCGGGCCCGGTAGGCCATCTTCGGTTTGAGCAGGATCAGGCGATGCAGTGCTTGTTCTCGCCTGATGGACCAATCCGCTTGGATGCGCCGTACCTCGCCGAAGAGGGCGCGGATCTGGTTGGTGGTTAGAGCATCCTTATCATTTCTGTGCTTAGGGGCCAGGGCCTCCCCGAGTCTTTGAGCCCACTTCACCAACGTTTGGGTGCCGTTGGGATCGGTGATGATAGCACGCAAATCCTGATCGTCAGGGCGTTTAAACGGTGTTTGCTGCTTGGACATAGCACCTCCTTATGTCACTTTCTCCTGTCTCACCATTGTGATGAACGGGATCAGCCTTACCCGGTGGTGAACCGCCGGGTTAACTCACCTCACCAATAACTCTGCCCACCGCGCCGCCAAACCGATCCACTCGATGGCGCGAAAGCGCTCGCCGTGGAGCGAGTCCGCGAGATCGGCAATCGCCTTCCCTGTCGAACCTTTGTATCGACCTGCCATCCGCTTGAGAAAGTAGTACCCCCGCCACATCCACGGCCCCCAATATGCCTGTTCCTCTCCGACCTGAGTGCGGTCTTCTCCAAGGCGACGGCGGTGCTCCGCTGCTGTTTCATACATTTCATACAGCCGAATCAGAGCATGCAACAGGGCCTGGGGAACTCCTTCCCCTTTGTTTTCCTTCGGCTTCACCATCCGCTCCAGCCGGTGGGCGAGTTGGTGGGTGGATCCCAGTCCTTCTACCTCGCAATCTTCCATGCCGAACAGCCTCCAGCCCAGCGCCCGCCCCAGGAAGGAAACGGCATCCTTTCGACGCATCCTGCCGTCGCCGCCGCGCCAGCGCAGGGATTTCGCCTGTCCCTCAGCTACTCCTGCATCTTTTGCCGCTTGATAGAGCGGATACTTCCCTCCAACAAGGGCGATCCCAGCACTGGCGTGCACTCCCGGGTGCCGGGCGGCGAAGGAGGTCAGATCGGCGCGGATGGCGCGGGCCAACTCTACCACCGCGTCCCACGAGCCGACGAAGAAGAGATCATCCCCCCCAGAATAGATGGAATACAGTCGCTGCTGACCGTCCTCTGTCTTCCCGATCCTCTCTGCTAGCACCTCTACCCAGCCCTCAAAGAAGAGACTAATGGCAAAACTAAGCGCGGCGACGCGGGAGAGGGTGGCGTTGTCTCCGAAGCCCTCGGCAAACAGCTTCCCCAGGTCATCCACATCCATCCGTAGAACACCCAATCGCTTGACCCCTGTGGATTGGGCCTCTAGCAATGTGAAAGGCTTGACCTTCCCCTCAGGCTCCTGAGGGAGTTCCCTGCGAAGCGTTTTCTGGACTTCGCGGGGCTGCTGTCGGAGCCAAAGGGCATCGGCTGTCTCGTAGGTAGGAGTCACGTTGACCAAAAACCGCCGACCGACGACGGTCCGGGAATCGGGCTTCAGGTCGTTCAGGGCTTCATCCTTCAGCGCCAGGATCCAGTAGGAGCTGCCGGCTTTTAAGATCTGTTTCGAGATCTGCTTCAGGTTCTCTCCCACGCGTGCCTGCATTCCAAAGGCCACCAGGACCTCATCCCAGCCCCTCGGGGTCGTTTCCAGGGGGTTCTCCGGGACCGAGGGTTCCACCTGCGCCAACCAGAGGTAGCGAGCCCGGCGGAGAGAATCCCCCAGGCTCTCATATGAACGGCACGGGGGGCACTTGCGGACCGGGTTGTCCTTGGCTCCCTTGTCCGTCGTCCCCGGATGCTCCCGCCCGCAAACCTGGCACTCCCGCTCCTCGTTGCCGCCGTGCCCTTCGGGTTGGAAGAGGCTGTTCAGTTTATCCCCCAATTCGGCGAAGCGCCGCTGCTTGGCTTTCTGAAGGCGTTCCCCCAACTCCCGCCACTTCCCGGAGATGCGGCCATCGTAGAAATCAGCCACGGCTAGCGAAACGGCTTCCAGTGCCAGATACAGGTCGCCCCGGTGGTGGGCCAGGAGGATAAGGCTGACATCCCGCTGCACCTTTTCCAATTCGTCCTGGTCGGATGGGCGGGCCAGCAAGTAGAAACCGCCACCACCCTGGTAAAGGAGATTGGTGATTGGGAGATTCAGCCGCCGTAGAACAAAGCGGGCGACAGCCTCGGTGAGCAGTTGTAGATAGAAGGAACGGCCCCGGAGCGCGCTCGTCGCACCGCGGGCGGTGATAGTGTAGATGAAATCCTGAACCCCGCTGATATCCCCACCCACCAGCAGGGCTGCCTTCGTCTCCTCTAGTTCGTCCGGCATCGGGGCGGAGTGGTTCTTCTTCCGGGCTTCGTGCCACTGCTCCAGTGCTCTCAACACTTGGTCCAGTGTGGCCTCGTTCTTTCCCAGCAAGCAAACCGCCAGCGCGGCGGTCGTCCTGCTATGGTCGTAGAGGCTGACGTCCGGAAGCGCGCGATAGTAGGAGGATGGCACGCACCAGGTGTACCGTTGGAGCAGCAGGAGCATGCTTTCCAGATAAACAGGGAGGCTGCTATCCTTTTCGTGGGCTTCCCGCAGAGCAGCAGCGTCGGCGCTGAACTCCCTCCAGAGATTGTCGTAGGCGTGCTGGACCTCTTGTTCCTCCACCTCACCAATGGGGAAGAGCGTCTCCTTAGCCATCCGCAGGGGGCTAAGGGGCCAGTAGGCCTGCTTTGGGGCCCGTTGACCATCGGCGGTGAGAGAGCAGAAGACGGAGAGAAGTTGACGGGGCTGCCCTTTCTCCTTTCTCTTGGGAATGCGCTCTCCTGCG
>DROW01000015.1 GCA_011388675.1 Chloroflexota bacterium
GGCGGGAGTGGACACCGGCGTGGTCTCCCCTATCCTCCTGCCCGACTATACACGACATGGATGAGATTTCACCACGGAGGCGCGGAGAGCACAGAGTTTTTGGAGTGTTGGGGAGGGTCTCTCCGTGACTCTGTGGTTCAAGTCTTGAGGAGGCTGTATGCCCAGGAACGATCAAAGCGTCGGAGCAGTGCTGGTGGTCGGTGGCGGTGTCGGCGGGATGCGGGCCGCCATCGACCTGGCTGAGGCGGGATTGAAGGTATACGTGGTGGAGAATATGCCCTGGGTCGGGGGGCGAGTGGCGCAGTTGGGCTATATGTTCCCCACCCACGACTGCGTTCTCTGTAGAGGTACCTCCGACCACGGCTATGGCTGCACCCGCCCTTCCATCTCGCCCGCTTTCCTCGACTTCAATCGTCACCCCAATATCGAGATTCTCACTAACACCGACCTGATCGGAGTCTCCGGCAGGGCGGGGGATTTCACCGTGACCGTGCGGCACAGGCCCACCTTCGTGGACGCCGAGCGGTGCATCAACTGTGGCCTCTGTGCTGCCGTCTGCCCAGTGGAACTGCCCAGTCCCTTTGAGGAGGAACTGGCGGTGCGGAAGGCGGTCTACAAGATGGCGCCCCGCGCCCTGCCCGATTCGTACATCGTGGACAAGGTTCCCCGCTGCGACACCTGTCGCCGGTGTGAGGGGATCTGCCCCACGGGCGCGATCCACCTGGATGAGGAGCCGTATGAAAGGAGCCTCCGCGTTGGGGCGATCATCCTGTCTGTGGGGTATGCCCTTTCCGATCCCAAGGAGTACGGGGAACTCGGGTTCGGCCGCTACCCCAACGTTATCCACTCGATGCAATACGAGCGGCTCGCCAGCCGGTCTGGCCCTACAGAGGGCATCGTCCGCCGTCCATCTGACGGCAAACTGCCTAAGCGGATCGCCTGGCTCCAGTGTGTCGGTTCCCGGGACCAGAAATACCCCTACTGCTCCTCAATCTGCTGTATGTATGCCACCAAAGAGGCGATGATCGCTAAAGAGCGCATCCCGGGGGTTCACTGCCAGATCTTTATGATGGATGAGCGGGCCTTCAACAAAGAGTTCAACGCCTATTACGAGCAGGCCCGAGAGAGGTATCAGGTGGAGTACACTCGGTGCCGGATCTCCGGGATCAAGGAGGATCCGGAGACGCACGATCTGATCCTTCGCTATCCCGATGAGAACGGGCAGATGCGGGAGGAGCGGTTCGACCTGGTGGTGCTCTCCGTCGGGGCGCGGCCGCCCAATGGGTCGGAGGACTTGGCGGAGGTGCTGGGGATCGAGTTGAACCCCTATGGATTCTGTGAGACGGACAAGTTCGCGCCGTTGGAGACCAGTCGACCCGGTATTTACGTCTGTGGGACGTTCCAGTCGCCGAAGGAGATCGCTGAGACGATCCTGGATGCTGCGGGTGCGGCTGGCGATTCGATGCGGCTGCTGCGGGAACACCTGGGGGAGTACACCTCCAGCCGGGAGTATCCCTTCCTCTGGAAGCCGGACCATCTGCCCCCCGAACGAGATGTGAGCGGGGAGCCGCCTCGGGTGGGGGTCTTTCTGTGTCGCTGTACCCCCACGCTGGACGGGACGGTGGACGTGGACGCGGTGGCTGAGTTCGCCCGCAGCCTCCCCGATGTGGTCCACGTCCAGCCGGTGGAGTACGGCTGTTTCGAGGAGGGGCAGGCTGCGATTCGACAGGCTATCGCTGAGCAAAGCCTCAACCGGGTGGTGGTGGCTGCGTGTAGTCATCGGACGCACGAGCCGCTGTTCCAGAAGGTGGTACGGGAGGCGGGGCTGAATCCCTACCTGCTGGAGATGGTCAACGTCCGTGAGCATTGTGCCTGGTGCCACGTGGACGATCCGCCAGGGGCCACACGGAAGGCGAAGGAACTGGTGCGGATGGCGGTGGCCCGCGTGCGGGTGGCCGAGCCGGTCCGTAAACTGGCGCTTGAGCCCGTGAAGCGCGCTCTGGTCATCGGTGGCGGCGTCTCCGGTATGACCGCTGCCCTTACCATCGCCGATGCGGGGTACAACGTGACCCTGGTGGAGCGGGAGCCGGAACTGGGCGGGAACCTGCGCCACGTCTACTACGTCGCCGAGGGGCAGAACCCCCAGCGGCTGCTGCGCGATCTGGTCAACCGCGTGGTCGGCCACGAGCGGATCGACGTCCTTACTCGCACCGAATTGATCTCCCACGCAGGGCGGGTGGGGGACTTCCGCTCCGTCCTCCGCACCGTCCGCTCGGACGGGGAGGTGGTGGAGACGGAGGTCGCTCACGCGGTCACCATCGTTGCTACCGGGGGCGAGGAGTGGCGCGGCGAGGTCTTTATGTACGGGCGCGATCCGCGAGTCGTCACCTCGATGGAACTGGAGGAGACCGTCGTCTTTCGCCCGGAGCGTATCGCAAATCTGCGCCAGGTGGTCTTCATCCAGTGCGTGCGGGTTCCCGATGGGCCGGAATACTGCAGCCGGATCTGCTGCACCAACACGATGAAGAACGCCATTCGTATCAAAATGCTCAATCCGCAGTGCCAGGTCGTGGTTCTCTACCGCGATATGATCACCTACGGCTTCCGGGAGGCGTTCTACACCGAAGCGCGACGGCGAGGCGTGATCTTTATGCGGTATGACGAGGAGCACGAGCCGACTGTTCGGAGCGTCGGCCCCCAATTGGAACTGGTTGCCTGGGACCCTTCCCTTCGGCGGGAGGTACCCTTCTACCCCGATCTGGTGGTTCTGAGTATGTCCATCCAGCCGTCGTCGGGGACGGAAGACCTGGCCCGCGTTCTCGGGGTTCCTCTTTCGACCGAGGGTTTCTTTATGGAGGCCCATCTGAAAATGCGGCCGATGGATTTCGCCGCCGAAGGGATCTTCGTCTGTGGGATGGCCCACTACCCCAAGTTCATCGAGGAGTGCATCGCCAACGCGCAGGCTACGGCCGGGCGGGCGCTGACTTTCCTGGCGAAGGACCGCATCTATGTCGGCGGGGTCGTGGCTCAGGTGGACCAGTCCAAGTGTGTGGGCTGTCTCACGTGTGTACGAACCTGTCCTTTCGCGATCCCTAAGGTGCGGTACGAGGACATCGGAGTGGGCAACATCAAAGGGGCGGCCTACATCGAACCTGCGCTCTGCCAGGGGTGCGGGACGTGCGTGGCGGAGTGTCCGGCGAAGGCAATTCAGCTGGTGGCGTACAAGGATGAGCAGATTATGGCGCAGCCGTTGGGGAGTTGGGTGACTGGGTGACTGGGTGACTGGATGGGTGGGTGACTGGGTAA
>DROW01000016.1 GCA_011388675.1 Chloroflexota bacterium
GTGATGCGTGATGCGTGATACGTGATACGTGATGCGCGCGCTGCGGGAAACCTCACGCTTCACGCATCACTTAATGTACTTCCTGAACCCACCGACGATGGCCAGTTGTGGAAGTTCGTCGACCAGGTCCTTCGGCAGTTTGTTCAAATCGATCTCGGTAGCCCCCGCCCGCAGGGCGATCTCCCGCAGCGCCTCCATCAGCCTTGGGAGGTCCACCCCCTTGGGGCAGCGGGTAACGCAGGTGAGGCAGGAAGCGCAGATCCAGATGGTCCGGCTTTCCAGCACCTCCTCCATCCCCAACTGGGCCATCCGGATGACCTGGCTGGGCAGGAGGTCCATCACCGAAGCGACGGGACAACCGGCGCTGCACTTACCGCATTGGTTGCAGGCCAGCAGGTCTTCCCCGCTGATCTCCTCCACCTCGCTGACGAAGTCGCTGCGCACCTTTTTGGCCGAGATGGTCGTTCGCATACCGCTCCTTCAGGTAAATCTTCTCCACAGAGGCACAGAGGACACAGAGTTCGTTTGAAAAGACTTCTCCTCCAGGACCCCTCTCCGTGCCCTCTGCGCCTCCGTGGTTCTCATCCCTACAACAGGCCGGCGGCCCGCTTGGCGGAGGTCAGGGTGTTCTTCAGGAGCATCGCGATGGTCATCGGCCCGACGCCACCGGGCACCGGCGTGATGTAGCCCGCCACCTCCTTGGCCGCCTCGAAGTCCACGTCGCCGACGATGCGGTATCCCCGCTTGGCGGTCGGGTCCTCCACCCGGTTGATCCCGACGTCGATGACAGCCGCGCCCGGCTTGATCCAATCCGCCTTGACCATCTTCGGCCGGCCGACAGCCGCGATCAAGATATCCGCCCGACGGCAAACCTCCGCCAAGTCGCGGGTGCGGGAGTGGCAAATGGTGATGGTGGCGTTCCGGTGGAGGAGCAGCATCGCCACCGGCAGGCCGACGATGTTGCTGCGGCCCAGGACCACCGCCTCTTTACCCTCGATCTCGATGCCGTACCGATCCAGCAGTTCGATGCAGCCAGCAGGGGTACAGGGCACGAACATCGGCTCGCGGCCTTTCATCGCCAGCCGCCCGATGTTGACCGGATGGAAGCCGTCCACGTCCTTCTCGATGCTGATCGCCGCCAGCACCCGCTCCTCGTCCAGGTGCTTGGGAAGGGGCAACTGGACCAGGATGCCGTGGACCTCGGGGTTGGCGTTCAATTCGGCCACCAGCCCCTCCACCTCCTCTTGGGAGGCCGATTCCGGCAACTCGTAGCCGAAGGAACGAATGCCGACCTCGCTGCACCGCTTCCGTTTAGAGCGGACGTAGAACTGGGAGGCGGGATTCTCGCCGACGAGCACCGTCGCCAGGCCGGGGACAACCCCGTGCTCCGTCTTCAGCCGCTCGACCTCGGCCCGGATCTCCTCCTGAATCTGTGCAGCCGTGGCCTTGCCGTCAATCAACGTCGCGGTCATAGTTCCCTCCGGTGACTTAGAGTTTGAGATAGGCGTCCGTGTAGATCACCTTGTTCAGCAACACCTGCACCGTCTTCCAGACGGCGACCTGCTCCGGATCGGACATATCGACGTCCTCCGGCTGCAGTTCCTCCATCGCCGCCACCCGGTCGTGCAGTTTGAGGATCAGCCGGTTCAGCGGCGTGCTGTCGTCCCGCTCCTCGACGACCCGGATCCACTCCATCAGGTCCTTGTCCAGCGGGTCGGCGATCACCATGTCGATCCCGGCCCCCATCAGCATCACCATATACACCCGGTTCAGGAGCGGCCGCATCTCCCTCGGAACCCCGTTGGAGACGTTGGAGAGGCCTCCCTCCGTCAGCGGCGGCGGATCCCAGGCGTACTTCAACGTCCGTACCGCCTCGATGCACTCCGGACAATACTCCTGACAGCCGGAGACGGTGAGCACCAGCGGATCGATGATGAGGTCAGTGATGGGGAAATCGATCTCCAGGATCCGGGGGATGATCCGCTCCAGCGCCAGGCTGACCCGCTCGTCCGCGCTGACCGGGATCATCCCTTCTCCCATCGTGAGGGCGATCAGTTTCGTGTTGTACTTTTTGGCGATCAGGGGGACCCTCTCCAGGGACTCCGGCCGCGCGTCCGTCGAATTGATGATGGGCTGCGCCTTGGTCACCACCTCGCAGGCCGCCTCGATAGCCGCCAGGTTCTTGGTATCGAGTGAGAGCGGCACGTCCACCACCTGCTCGATGGTCTCCACCAGCCAGGGAAGGATCTCGTGCCCTGCCTTCTTCTGCGGGCCGATGTTCAGATCGATCGCGCTCGCACCGGCGTCGACCAGCCGGACCGCCAAGTCCTGGAAAAACTTGGCATCTCGCTCAGCGATCGCCTGCTTGACCTTGGGAGAAATGATGTGAATGTTCTCGGCGATAATGTACATCTCTTGTTCCTCCTGTCCGTCCGCCACTGGATACTCGACGTCCGACGCTTACCGCGCCCCGTCCACTACACGCCTGGCAATCTCTTTCATCGCCCGATACACGGCCGAATCGGCCGGAAGTTCCACCAACGGACGCCCCGTGATCTCGAACTCCGC
This sequence comes from Chloroflexota bacterium, assembly GCA_011388675.1. Lineage (GTDB taxonomy): Bacteria > Chloroflexota > Anaerolineae > B4-G1 > DUEL01 > DUEL01. The sequence goes on from DROW01000016.1 coordinate 2,569, forward strand.
CATCGCCGGATCTTCCGGCACCGTGCCGATCAACTCCAGTCCCGTCCGTTCTACCGCCTCGGCCAGCGGAGGAGGGAGTTCCCCCCGCAGCCGGTTGACGATGAGATACATCTCTTTCACGTGGATGTCCAGCCCGGGCACCATCCTCGCCATCTGCTCGACCGCCACCAGTCCACGCATCGTCGGATCGGTCACCAGCAGGAGGACGTCCACGTCGCGGGTGGTGCGGCGGCTGAGGTGCTCCATCCCGGCCTCGTTGTCGATGACGACGTAGTCGTATCCTCCCCCCAGCCGGTCGATGATGACCCGCAACATCTGATTGGCCGCGCAGTAGCAACCCGGCCCCTCCGGCCGCCCCATCGCCAACAGGTCCACCCGGTCTCCCTCCACCAGGGCCATCTGGACCTGGTAGTCCAGATAATCCTGCTTACTCATCCCACCGGGCATTGAACCCGCCAACGCGCCGCTGGATTGAACCAGGTTCAGCATATCCTCCCGGATGTCGCCGATGGTCTGCTCCACTTCCATCCCCAGGACGAGGGGGAGGTTGCTCGCTGGGTCGGCGTCGATGGCGAGGATGGAGCCGGATCGCTCCTCCATCAAGTAACGGATGATCATCGCGGCGACGGTGGTCTTCCCCGTGCCGCCCTTGCCAGCCAAAGCGATGGTCTTACCCATGTCGTTCTATGTTCCGTGTTCTATGTTCTACGTTCTATGTTCCACGTTCTACGTTTCTTTGATCAGTGCCGCGACCGACGGGAACTGGGTCAGGTCGGTGTGAGGCAGGAACATCGCCGCGTTGAATTCGTCGAAGAAGGTGTTGTCGGCCGAGAGTTCCAGATAGGTCATCATCTGCCCCACTTCGGTTACCCGCTGGCGCATCTCGCGCGAAATGAGCGCGTA
>DROW01000017.1 GCA_011388675.1 Chloroflexota bacterium
GCACCCCTCCCCTTCCCCCCGCTTGCGGGGGGAAGGGGAGGGGCCGGAGGTAGGGAAGGGGGGTCTCAACAGCCATTCTTGCAAAAATGCGATTGCCCTATACCCGAGGGATTTCCCCTTGACATCTGGGGGAAGCGTGTTATACTGTAGTCGCAGGGCGAAGTAAGTCTGGCCGTGTCAATAGAAGACCACCCGGGCTTGCGGAGGCCGGGTGGTTTTTCTCTTTTTGGCACACCACACCACGCTTCGCCGTGCAGAATCTTTAAGAAGGAGTAGTTGCAGGTGAACGAGAGAGAAACCGGAACCGTCAAGTGGTTCAACGACGCCAAGGGGTACGGATTCATCTCCCGCGATGAGGGAGGGGACATCTTCGTCCACTTCTCTGCCATCGAGGGAGAGGGCTTCCGCAGCCTCCAGGAGGGCCAGCGCGTGGAGTTTTCCGTCGAGCAGGGCCCCAAGGGGCTGCGAGCCGTGCACGTGAGGGCTCTCTAGCCCCCACATCGGAGCGAGGTATGCCGAAGAGACTATACGTAGGAAATCTGAATTACACGACCACCGAGGCAGCGCTGAACGACCTGTTCGGAACCGTGGGAGAAGTCCTCTCCGTCCACGTGGTCACCGATCGGATGACAGGCCAATCCCGGGGGTTCGCCTTCGTCGAGATGGCGGAGCGAGCCGACGCGGATCGGGCCATCGGACAACTCAACGGGCAGGTACTGGACGGACGGTCCATCCGGGTGGCAGAGGCCAAACCCCGGGACAATCAGCCGTTCCGACAGAAGTTCCACCGTCGTAGATAGCACTCATCGACGCAGACGCAGAAAAACAGCCCGGGCAGCCAGAGGCCGCCCGGGCTGTTTGCGTTTGTCCCGCCTATCCCGCTTTCTCCTCGAGTTCTCCCCGCACCGTCGCCAGCAGCGCATCGGCGTGCAGTTGGTCCAGGGTGTAACACGGGGCTTGCAGGTGGTCTGCCAGCGCCTGAGCGTACCCCTGGTCGAAGGCTTTGTGCTCCATATTGATGACCACCGACCGGATGCCCGCCTGCGGGAAGAGGTCTGCGATCCGGTGCGCTTCCTCCTGCGGAGGGAGGTCCGTCATCGAGACGTTGCCCGCCCCGTCGGTGAGGAGGACCATCAGGGGGAGCAGGTCGGGGTGTTTGCGCCGTTCGCGGGTGATCACCTCGTAGGCCAGTTGCAGGCCAGCCGAGAGCGGCGTCTTGCCGCCTACGGGGATGTCCCGCAAGCGCTCCTGCGCCTGTTCCACGCTGTTCGTGGGCGGGAGGACCAGCCGGGCGTCGTTTTTCTGGAAGACGATCAACCCCACCCGGTCCCGATGCTGGTACGCATCGGTCAGGAGCGACACCACCGCCCCTTTGGTCGCCTCCATCCGCTCCGCGACCGCCATCGACCAGGAAGCATCCACCACGAAGAGGATCAAGTTGCCAGCCCGGCGAACCCGGATCTTCCGATGGTACTCGCTGGGGTGGATGGAGAGGGCTGGCCCATCGGGGCGGCGACGACGGACCTGGTAGGGAGCGGCCGCCCGAAGGGTGGCGTCGAAGGCCAAGTCGCTGGGGTCGTCCGGGGAGGGACGGGCCCGGATGTACCGACCCCGCCGCTGCTCGGTCCGTGTACGGGTCCGTCGCCCTGTCCCCGCACGGGTCATCCGCTCCAGGGGCGTCTCCAGCGGCCGAGGAGCAAAGGTCTCCCCGGGCAGCACCTCCTGTCCTCCCTCCCACTGGGTTCCTCGGGACGGCTGCCGGGGGACGGCCTGGTATGCCGGCTCCGCAGGAGGTTTCAGGCGGCGGGTGCCGTCGTCCTTTCCCTCCTCACCCGCTTCCGCTAGCGTTTTTTTTTCCCGCCCTCCGCGGCCTCTCCGACTTCCTGTTGGCTCTCCTCCTCCATCGTAACAGAGGCACGGGCCTCCTCCAGCCGCTCCCCCAGGTCCTCTAACGATACCTCCGCTGGCTGGAGCGGATGGCGCTTGAGGCGATGGGGAAGGGCCAACTGGGCTGCCAGGAGGATGTCCTGATCGGTGATCCGCGTGCGCCCCTCGAAGGCGGCGTTCGCGCGGGCGGTCTTCAGGATCACCAAATCGGGCCGGTGACCGTCCACCCCCAGTTCCGCCGTCAATCTGGCGATGACGGCGAGATCGGCCTGGGTGTAGCGAACCTGGGAAAGTCGATCCCGCGCCTTGACGATCTGGCGGGAAAGGGCCTTCTCCCGTGGTTCCCACTCGGCGTAAAACCCTTCCGGGTCGGTCTCAAAAGCCAGGTTCCGCTCGATGATCAGAATCCGCAGGTCCGGGTCACGGACTCCGTGGATGTCCACGCAGAGGGCGAAGCGGTCGAGCAACTGGGGACGAAGGTCGCCTTCCTCCGGGTTCATCGTACCCACGAGGATGAAGCGGGCCGGGTGGCTGAAGGAGATGCCCTCCCGCTCGACGACGTTGACCCCCATCGCCGCCGCGTCGAGCAGGATGTCCACCACGTGGTCGTCCAGCAGGTTGACCTCGTCCACGTAGAGGATGCCGCGGTTCGCCGCCGCCAGCACCCCTGGCTCGAAGTGGCGCACGCCCTCCTGGATCGCCTTCTCGATGTCCAGCGTGCCCACCACCCGGTCCTCGGTCGCGCTGACGGGGAGGTCGACGAACGGGGTACGGCGGGTTGCGCGGGGCAGTTCCTCCCCCGCCGCAGCCCGCTCCCGGCACGACGTACACCACGTCGCCGGTTGGTCCGGATCGCAGGAAAAGGGACAATCGGCGACGACGGTGATCTCCGGCAGGAGCGCGGCCAATGCGCGCGCCGCGGTGGACTTCGCCGTGCCTCGCTCCCCCCGGATCAGAACGCCACCGATCTGCGGATAAACGGCGTTCAGCACCAGCGCCCGACGCATCAGGTCCTGGTCGACAATGGCTGTAAACGGATATACACGTCGCATAGAATACTTCCTCGCGTCCAGTGAGTTGATGGTTCAATTATACCGCATCTGCCCAAGAAGGAAAGGGGGCTTGACCTTCTCCAGCGGTTCTCCTATAATTAAAGGGCGAACTCGGATCTCAATCCCCTCCTCCCCCGTCCACACTCGATTTCCTCCTTCCCATTCCTCTCAGCAGTCGGCGCGCGTTCGCTTCCAAAAATAAAACGAGGTGATGCGATGAGCAAGCGTGCGGGTTGGCTTGTGATCCCCACGGTAGTCGCCTTGCTGGTCACGCTGATGCCCCCGGTCGCCGTTGCCGGATCGCTCCGCTCCTCAAGCCAAACGGCTGCTCTTCGTCCCCCCTTGCTCCTCCCCGCCTGGGCCTCTCCCCTCGCCCGGCCCCTGTCTCCTCAGGCTCTCCCCTCCCCTTTCCTCAGCCACGCTGACGTGGTAGACGCTCCCTACGGTCCCTCTCCCACCGTGGACGGCTTCATCGCACCGGGCGAATACGCCGGCGCGGGCAAGGCCACCTTCGCCGGGTACGGGGGCGAGGTAGAGGTGTTCTTCAGACAGGACGCAACCACGCTCTACATCGCCTTCGAGTTGCCGGATAGGTCCCCAATTCCTCCTGTACCCTCGGTATCGATCTACCTGGACACGTTGAACGATGGGGGCGCTGCCCCCCAGACAGACGACTTCCGTTTCACGGTTTTCCGCAACAATGGTGCGTTCGAGTGGCGGGGCAACGGGGGGGGATGGAACGCCAGCACTCCCATCACCTGGACCTGGGGGATAACCGA
>DROW01000018.1 GCA_011388675.1 Chloroflexota bacterium
CCCGCCTTGAAGACCTGGCCCCATTTGCTTTTCAGTTCCCGCAGCCGAGCCTCGTTGAGGAACTGGAGCGGGGCCAACCCCAACAATTCCTCCCGGTCGGCCTCGTAGTTACTGCGCAGCGCCTCCAGGTCCTTCCCCAACTGCTCCTGAATGCGGGCAATCTCTTCCTCTGTAGCCTCCTGCCAATGCTGCAGGTCAGCCATCAACGGCTTGAGTTTCTCCTCCTGCTCGGCCTGGATGCGCGTCTCCAGCGCTTCCAGTTCCTCCTGAACGATCTGATTGAGCATGGTGAGGTGCTCGCGGCCCAGGGTCTCTCCCTTTTCGGCGATCACCGTCCCGGTCGGCTTGAAGACGATGGGGGCGCGGATCGTGCTGCCCTTGCGGTCCTCCAGCCGCTTGCGCAGCGACTGGGCTTCTTTCATCAACCGCTCCGTCTCGTTCGCCAGCCGCTCCTCGAAACGCGCACGGGTGGCCTCGATCTCCTCCCGGATGCGGTTCTCCTCTTCCTCCAGCCGTTCCTTAAGGGCAGCGATGGCTTCCTGGGCCAGCCCTTCGACCTCGGCCTTCCGCTGCTCGTGCTCCTCCTCCAGCCGCTTCAGGGCCTTCTGACGGGCGTCCTCGTCCACGGAGATGATCACGTACTGAGCGAAGTAGAGGACGCGGTCCAGGTTGCGCTTGGAGATGTCCAGCAGAATGCCGAGGAAACTGGGCACACGGCGGGTGTACCAGATGTGGGCCACGGGAGCGGCCAGTTCGATGTGCCCCATCCGCTCCCTGCGCACGGAGGACCGAGTAACCTCCACGCCGCACTTATCACAGATGATCCCCCGGTATCGGATGTTCTTGTACTTGCCGCAATAACACTGCCAGTCCCGCGTGGGGCCGAAGATCGCCTCACAGAAGAGGCCGTCCTTTTCAGGACGCAGCCGTCGGTAGTTGATGGTCTCCGGCTTGGTAACCTCGCCGTAGGACCAGGAGCGGATCTCCTCAGGGGAAGCCAGCCCAATGCGCAGGGCAACGAAGTCCTTCGTCTCGCTGTCCGCACCGTCTTTATACATCCACCCCTCCACCGCCTGAGATCGGGCGATTGACATGCATAAATGAAGCGCCTGAGGGTCCCTCAGCGCTTCATCTCCGTCGAATCGATCAGTGGGGATAATTATAATCGATTGCTTGTTTTTGTCAAGCCGCCGAAGTTTGCTATACTAAAGTGATTCGCACGCCAAGACAGCCGCGCCTGGACCTTGCGGCGAGGGCATGACGGAGGAGGAATGGCTTACTACATCGCCGTAGACCTGGGGGGAACGCAGATTCGAGCAGCACGGTACAGAGCCGACCGAGTACAGGAGAGCCGGACGAGCCAGCCAACCAGGGCGGAGGAGGGGCTGAAGGCGGTGCTCGGCCGGATCGAGAAAGCGATCCGGCGAGTGTGGCCGCCGGCCGGGGAAGTGGCGGCGATCGGGATCGCCGCCCCCGGCCCCCTCGATGCCCGGCGGGGGATCGTCTACTTCGCCCCCAATCTCCCCGGCTGGGAGAACGTGCCCCTGCGGGACTGGCTCCAGACGACGTTCCGCGTGCCTGCTTTCGTGGGGAACGACGCCAACTTGGCCGCCCTGGGGGAACATCGGTTCGGGGCAGGCCAGGGTGTGGACGACCTGGTCTATCTGACCATCAGCACCGGTATCGGAGGGGGGATCATCCTGGGCGGCCGGTTGTTTGAGGGCGGTAGGGGGCTCGGCGGTGAGATCGGGCATATTACGGTGGAAGCGGAAGGCCCACCTTGCCTCTGCGGCAGCCGCGGCTGCCTGGAGACCCTGGCCTCCGGCCCGGCCATCGCCCGCGCGGTACAGGCGGCCATCGCAGCAGGTCGCTCCTCCAGCCTTGTCGATAGGGTGGGGGGGGACCTGGCCCGCATTACCGCCCGCGACGTGGCCCAGGCGGCCCGTGAGGGGGACCTCCTCTCCAGAGAGGCCTTCCGGCGGGCTGGGTTCTACATCGGCGTGGCCCTGGTGAGCCTGATGTACCTCCTCAACCCCGCCCTCTTCGTGATCGGTGGCTCGGTCGCTAAGGCGGGGGATCTGCTCTTCGCCCCGATCCGGGAGACGGTGGCAGATCGGGCCCCGGAGATCTACCGACGGGGCACCTCCATCCGTCCCGCCGCCCTGGGAGACGACGTGGGATTGCTGGGCGCGCTGGCCCTCGCCTGCGACGGGACGGAAAGGTAGCCCCCGACGAGCACCGGGTATGTCCTGGGACACGCGACGGATCGTTGACCTGCTGCGGGGAGGGCTCCGGCTCTACTACCGCCGCAAGTACGGCGCGCTGGCTCGGAGGATCGGACGGCCCCGCGTGGGGGAGGACGGCCGCCGCGGGTTCATCGTCGTCCAGATCGACGGTCTGGCTTACGCGCACCTTCTCCACGCCCTCCAATCCGGCGCGATGCCCTATCTTCGCCGACTGCTCTCCGAGCACCGACTGCATCTCTTCCCCTGGCGGTGCGGCCTCCCCAGCAGCACCCCCGCTGTCCAGGCGGCCATTATGTTCGGCACCCGGTACGACATCCCCGGCTTCCGCTGGTACGACAAGCGGAACCGGGTGGCCATCGTCGCCAAGCGGCCCGACCAGATGCGACTCATCCAACGCCGCCTGCGACGCAACGGCCGGGGCATCCTCGCCGGTGGGTCCAGTTACGTCAACCTCTTCGACGGCGACGCCGACCTGGCCCTCTTCACCCTCTCCGCCTTCCATCCCCAACGGTTCTTCGAGTCGGTGCGCGGGATGGGGTTGCTGGTGTTGTTCCTCCTGAGCCCGATCCGCTCTCTGCGGATGGTCGGGATGACGCTGTGGGAGTACATCCGCACGCTTTTCTGGCGACTGGTGGCTTTCTTCCGCCCCACGGTGGTCCGCCCCTACGATATGGTGAGCCCCCTCCTCGCCTCCGCTGTGAACACGCTGTTCACCGAGGTACAGACCTTCGGCGTGTTGCTGGACATCTACCGCCGGGTCCCCGCCATCTACACCAACTACAACACCTACGACGAGATGGCCCACCTCTGGGGCACCGTGCACCCGATGGCCCTGGGTACACTGCGGGACATCGACCGACGGATCCGGCAGATCGACCGCATGCGAAAGCGGTATCCAACCCGTCCTTACGATCTTTTCGTCCTCTCTGACCACGGCAACACGCCGTCGGTCCCCTTCTCCTGGCTGACCCGCCGGAGCCTAGGACGGTTCATCGCCGAGCAGTTGGGGGAACGGTTGTCCCTAGGCGAAGTGTTCGACTACCCCGGATACTCGGTGGCAAAGGCTCGCTACCTCCTGGAGGAATTGGAGGCTATGGAAGATCGGCTGCCGACCGGGTTGTGGCGCGTGGCCCGGGCGCTTCGCCAGTACGTGGATCGCCACGTGCCGCCGGACCGGGAGGTGGAGGCATACAATATGGAACGGAGAGAAGACGTCGTGGTCCGGGTCTCCGGCCCGCTGGCCCACGTCTACTTCAACGTGACCGCACGCCCCCTGGAGTTGATCGAAGTCGCGCTGCTCTACCCGCACCTGGTGGACCGGCTTCTGGAGACGGAGGGGATCGGCCTGCTGGCAGGGCGGGGGAGGGGAAGGGTCGTCGCCCTCGGGTGGGAAGGGGGCACGGCCGTCATCGACGAAGGACGGCTGGAGGCGGAGGGGAAGAACCCGCTGGCCCCATACGGCGAGCCGGAATGGGTGGCCCGCGAACTGCGACGGCTGCTCTCCTTCCCTCACGCCGGCGACCTGGTGATCCTGGGCCGGATGCTGGAGGACGGCCGGACGGTGACCTTCGAGGAACAGGTGGCAACCCACGGCGGGATCGGTGGCCCTCAGTCGGAGCCCTTCATCGCCGCCCCCACGGAGATCGGTCCGATCTCAGCCGACGGTCCAGAGGCCCTCCACCACCTCTTCCGCGAGCGCTACAGCCGATGAAAAACCACAAAAGCACAGAGGAAACCTCAAAAACCGAGAAACTCAGTGCCCCCCTGTGCCTCTGTGGTGAATTACTCCTCACCACGCAGCGTTGGGGAAGGTGCAGATCCCGGCGTGGATCCCCACCCGCTTGTACATCTTCACGCCGGTGAAGGGCTCCCCCAGGATCCCGTCGTGGATGGCCCAACTCCGGCCGCGAACGGTGGCCTCGGCACCGGGCTGGCGAAACGGGGTGGACCCGTCCAGTCGGCGGTGAAGGATGCCGCCGGGGCTGAACTCCTGGTGGATCCACTCCATCTTGCCCTGTCCTGTGGTGTACGCGAACCCGCAGCGCTCGAAAAGGATGGCCGTGTGGTAGGCCAGCGGCTGGACGTGGAACCGGTCGTGGCCCAGACGGGCCACGAAGGCCTCGAACCGGGGGATCAACCGTCGGGTCAGCCGCGCGCCGCGCCGAACCTGCCCAGGGGCCAGACCGGCTCGCATCGCCCGAACCTCCTCCTCGATGTTCCGTGCCTCCGTGCCGAAGTGGGTCGGCCGTCCGTCCGGGGTGCGGTCGGTGTCGAACCGCTCCGACTTGGGGTCGTTGACGACGAAGAGGAGCACCTCCAGTTGGTTGTGGACCGTGTCGGCCATCTCAAGGTAGAGGACAGGGTCCTGGGCATCCCACTCGTGCCGCAGCGCGACGGCGACGGAGGAGGTGCCCGACTCGCACACGCAGGTCCAGAGCGACCGACCCTCGGGATCTTTCAACGAAAGAGGAATCCCGAAACGAAGCAAGGCCTCAGGGGGTATCAACTGGCGGTACACGGCTTCCTTCTGAGGGCGCGGCAGATCGTTGATCTGCCGGATCGAGACGATCCGCTGGCCGTTCACCACCAGAGGCTCTACATCCATCAGCGCAGCCTCCGTCGTCGCTTCCAGGCCCTCCGCATCTCCCGCTCCGCGTCCCGCTTGGCGATCGCCTCCCGCTTGTCGTACTTCTTCTTCCCCCGGGCCAGCGCGATCTCCACCTTCGCCAGTCCCCGCTTGAGGTACATCCGCAGCGGGACGATGGTGTATCCCCGCTCCTGAACCCGGCCGATGAGCCGGTTAATCTCCTTGCGGTGCAGGAGCAATTTCCGCGGGCGGCGGGGGTCGTGGCCGTGCTTCCCGGCCGGCTCGTAGGGAGCGATGTGGACGTTGACCAGCCAGAGTTCTCCGTCGCGGGGCAGGACGTACCCCTCTCGAAGGCTGACCCGTCCGGCGCGGATCGATTTGATCTCCGTCCCGGTCAACACCAGCCCGGCCTCGTATCGGTCCTCGATGTGATAATCGTGGAGGGCTTTGCGGTTGGTGGCGACGACCTTGACCGGCTCCACCTTATTCTCCCGTCAACAGGTATTCGACGGCCCGATCCAACTGGGGGTCCTCCCCCGGAGGGGTGTCCTCGGGGAAAGGTACCTCGATGTCTGGGGTCAGCCCCTGGCCGTGGATGGCGACGTCGTCGGGCGTGTACCAGCGGGCGATCGTCACCCGCAACTCGGAACCGTCGGAGAGTCTGTAGGGACGCTGTACGGACCCTTTGCCCAGCGTCTGCTCTCCGAGCAGGATACCCCGGTCGCGGGCCTGGATCGCCCCGGCGACGATCTCAGAGGCCGAGGCGCTCCCGCCGTTGACCAGGACGACCAGAGGGACGTCCTCCGCGATGTCGCCGTCGTAGGATCGGAAGATTTCCTCGCCCTCGTAGGACCGCTCGATCAGGACCACGCCGTCGCCGAGGAAGAGGTCGGCCACCTGGATCGCCTGGTCGAGCCAACCGCCGGGGTTGTCCCGCAGGTCCAGGATGAGGCCCTTGGGATGTTCGGCGAGGATCTGACGCAGCGCTTCTTCCAACTGGTCGGTGGCCACTGCGCTGAACTCCCGGAGATGGACGTACCCGATCCCATCGTCCCGCATCTCCCATTCGACCACCGGGATCTCGATCCGGGCGCGGGTCACGGTGACGTCGAACGTGCCCTCCTGGCCCGGCCGCTCGATGGTCAGCGTGACGTCGGTCCCCGCCGGGCCGCGGATGAGGATGATCGCTTCGTAGAGGCTGTAACCGACGATGGACTGACCGTCCACCGCGACCACCAGGTCGCCTCCCTGGAGGCCCGCCGCCTCGGCAGGCGACCCCTCGATCACGCTGACGATCTCCAGTTTTCCGTCCTCCCGCATCTGGACGAAAGCGCCGATGCCCTGGAAACTGCCGCTGGCATCTTCCTCGAGGATCGCTGCGATGTCGGGTTCGATGAACGAGGTGTATTCGTCCCCCAGCGTCTCCAGCATCCCCCGGATCGCGCCGTAGGTAACCGTCTGCATATCCGGAAGATCGCCGTAGTAATTTTCCTTGACGATTTGCCATACTTCCCAGAATAATTGAAAGGTCTCCTCCTCGGGACGGGCCGGGGTCGGTGGGACGAAGGGGGTTTCGGTGGGAGATGGGGTGGAGGAGGGGGCGGGGGTGACGACCGCCGTTTCCATCCGTCGCTGGAGGAGCATCGAGGTACCAAAGCCCACGGCGAAGGCCGTGCCCGCCGTGAGGATCAGAAGTGCTGCGACAAGGATGATCTGAATCGCTTTCTTCTGCATCTCTCATTCACCTTCCTGAAGATATCGGACAGCCCGGTCGAGTTGGACGTCCTCCAATCCCCCGCCGGGGGCGACCGGGATGTCCGGTGTAAGCCCTGTCTCCGGCAATGGCTGGCGGTCGGGAAGCAGCCAGACGGCGTTGGTGACATGCAAAGAGGAGCCGTCGGAGAGGGTGAAGATCAACTGGACGGAGCCCTTCCCGTAGGTTGGCTCCCCGACGAGCACCGCTCGCCCGTGGACCCGGAGGCTACCTGCCATCATCTCCGACGCGCTGGCGGTGGAGCCGTTGACCAGAATGACTAGAGGAAGATCGCTCGCCAGCCCGCCGCGATGGGCGCGGAAGGCCCGTTCCCGGTGGTCCTTACGGACTTCGTAGAGGATGACGCCCCGGTCGAGGAACTGGTCGCAGACATCGACGGCGGGCTGAATCAGCCCCCCGCCGTTGTTCCGCAGATCGATGATCAACCGGGACGCGCCATCGCCCAACAGCGCCCGAAGGGCTTCCTCCACTTCCTGCGGGGTGCGCTCCGTGAACGAAGTGATCGCCAGGTAGCCGATGGTGGGATCGCGGTCCAGAAGGCGGTAGGAGACGCTGGGGACCTGGATCTGCTGGCGGACGACGGTGAGGGTGAAGGGGAGCGTTGGGGTAGGGGGGCGGGAAAGGGTAAGGAGAACCTGGGTGCCGACCTCGCCGTGCAGACGGGCCTGGATCTCCTCGATTGTCGCCGTGACCACGGGACGGCTATCCACGGCCAACAAGAAGTCCCCGTTGCGTACACCGGCTGCCTCCGCAGGGGAGCCCGCGTAAGGGCTCAACACGACCCGGTTTTCGGCATCTCGCCAGAGGTCTACCCCGATCCCCCCATAGGCCCCCGCCAACCGGTCCCGCTCCACCTCGCCGGGCTGCGGCTCGAGGAAGACGGTGTACGGGTCGTCCAGCAGGGCCAGGAAGCCACGGATGGCCCCATAGGTGCGGACCCTCGCCGAAGGGACCTCGCCGTAGAAATTTTGTTCTACGATATCCCAGGCCTCCCAGAACACGCCCATCGGTCGGGTGGCGGCCTCGGCGGCCCTGCGGACCGAGATCCGGTGGGCGGCGAACCCACCGGCGAAGAAGATCACGAAGACCGCTGCCCAGACCAAAAGGCCCCAGACGGTCTCCCGACGGCTGGCGTACTCGTCCGACCGCTGCTCCATATCGGACGTCATTGTAGCATGGTATGGCCGGTTTGGAAAGGATTGGGCCTCGGGGTTCGAGCGGCGGGCGGGAGAGAGGGTTGGCTCTTGCGAAACGAAGGCAAAAGAGCGCCCGTGGGAAGCCTCTAGTGGTGCCTGTTGACAAAATTGGGGTTTGGGTGTATGATTCGTATAGTTTATCTTATACGAACCATACCGCGGCTTCGGGGGATTTCCGACGGCGCGCTCCCCCACCCCGCCCGGAGGACAGGAGGAAAGGATGCAGGAGGCAAGAAGCAGGAGGCAAGAAACAGGAAGCAGGAAGCAGAAAGACGGCAAGGGCGGCGAGCGGACGGTGCAAGAGGCGGTTGAGGCCTACCTAGAGGAGATCGCCCGCAGTCGAAGCCCCCTCACCCACCGGACCTATTCCCAGGCGATGGCGCGGTTCGTGGATACCCTCTCCAAGCACGGCCTCTCCCCCACGCGGATCCCCATCGACCTCATCTCGCCGGAGTGGATGGCCTGGTTCATCGAGGCCCTCCAGGGCTACGCTGTCGCCACCGAACGGCTCTACCTCACCGCCCTCTCCGGCTTCTTCGAGTACGTCGCCGCCCAGGGCTGGGCCCCGGTCAACCTCCCCGCCGTCCGTCAACTCCGCCGCCGCCGCTCCCGCCGAGAGGCAACCCGACTCCCCCCGTTCCCCCGCGAGGAGATCGAACGGGTCCTGCAGGCCGTCCACCAAGCAGCATCGGCAGTCGACGGTGATGAGCAAGAAATTTTGCGCACCCTACGCGACCGCGCCCTGCTCTACACCCTGGCCGACACGGGCCTGCGGGTGTCCGAGGCGTGTGGGCTGACCCGTGGGCACCTGGACTGGCGGGAGGCGCGAGCGATCGTCCTGGGCAAGGGCGGGCAAGAGGCGGTGGTCCGGTTCTCCGAGCGGAGCCTTCGCTACCTGCGGGCCTATCTGGCTGCCCGGGCGGAACTGGATGGAGCACAGGGGCGACCGCTCTCCAGCCTTCCTCTCTTCGCCCGGCACGACAAGGGAGCGGGCAAGCGGATCCTGCCCCTCTCCCCCCGCTCCGCTGAGAAGATCGTCGAGCGGTGGGTGGTGGCGGCCCTGGGGCCGGGGGCACGGGGCACCATCACCCCCCACACCTTCCGCCACTACTTCGTCACCGTCGTCCTCCGGGCCAGCGGCGGCAACATCCGTCTGGCCCAGGAACTGGCCCGCCACAGATCCATCACCACCACCCAGCGGTACACCCATCTCAGCGATGAGGAACTGGACCGGGAGTATCATCAGATCTTCAACCGCGGCGATCCGGGGGAGGCGGCCCCTGCCTGAGGAAGCGGGCCCCCACCCTGCCCCGAACACCATCTTACGAATGTCAGGGAGAATCCGGGAAAGATGACACTAATGGAGCCTTCGGGTCTTCCCTATACTGGGAATACCCTGAGGAGGCATCGTTGTGCGACGGATCCGGGTGCTGATCATCGACGAACACGAGGCCGTTCGCCGGGCGCTGGCGACGCGACTTCAGCGGGTCGAGGGCATAGAGGTTGTCGGTTCCACCGCCCGCTGGCAGGAAGGGGTCCATATGGCGGTGGAACGGCTGCCAGACGTCATCCTCCTCGAAGTCAAACGGTCGGATGGGCAGGGGCTGGTCGCACTGCGCCGGCTGCGCGACGAGTGCCCCCTCTCCCGGATCGTCGTCCTTACTTCCTACCCCGACCCCGACGAACGGCGGGAGGCCCTCCGCCTGGGCGCAGTGCGCTATCTTCTCAAAGACATCGGCTCCGATCACCTAGTCCGTGAGATCCGCTCCCTGGCTCCTGCCCCCATCGACGTCCCCCGTTGAGGCCTGAGAGCCGTTCCCCGTTGACATCCTCCCTGCCCTGTGGTATCTGGAAGCCCCCTCCCATCCCCCCTCCTCCCCTTCGCATAGCCTGATTCCTCCCTCCCGGCCCCCACCCTCCAATATCTGCCCACATTTTCGGCGGCTGATGACTACACGAAACCACTAGCCCCCAAATCACCCAGTCACCCAATCACCCAATCACCTCACCCACTCACCCACTCACCCACTCCCAAAATTGTCCCCCCTCCCCACCTGTGCTATACTTCCCCCAGTCCACCATCACGACCGGGAGGCTCCCTATGGGCATCGAAGAGAAACTGGAACACCTCCGGAAATTGCGCGAGCAGGCCCGCCTGGGCGGCGGCAAGGAGCGCATCGAGCGCCAACACGCCAAAGGGAAACTGACCGCCCGCGAACGGATCGAAAAACTCCTCGACCCCGGCTCCTTCCGCGAGGTCGACATGTTCGTCACCCACCGCGCCACCGGCTTCGGCATCGAGAAGCAGAAATACCTGGGCGACTCCGTCGTCACCGGCTGGGGCACCATCAACGGTCGACTGGTCTACGTCTTCTCCCAAGACTTCACCGTCTTCGGCGGCTCCCTCTCCGAGGTCCACGCCGAGAAGGTCTGCAAGATCATGGACCTAGCGATGAAGAACGGCGCGCCGGTCATCGGCCTCAACGACTCCGGCGGCGCCCGCATCCAGGAGGGAGTGGTCTCCCTGGCCGGGTACGCCTACATCTTCCTCCGCAACGTCCTCGCCTCCGGCGTCATCCCGCAGATCTCCGCCATCCTCGGCCCCTGCGCCGGCGGTGCGGTGTATTCGC
>DROW01000019.1 GCA_011388675.1 Chloroflexota bacterium
ACCGGCGGCTGGTGACCAAGCCGTTCCCCCGCCTCACCTACGCCGAGGCGATGGCCCGGTACGGGACGGACAAGCCCGACCTCCGGTTCGGGATGGAACTGGTCGACATCACCGACCTGGTGGCGCAGAGCGGTTTCCGGATCTTCCGCCAGGTGGCGGAGGCGGGGGGACGGGTGAAAGGGATCCGCGTCTCCGGCTGTGCCACCTACAGTCGCCGTCAGATCGACGAACTGACCGAGTTGGCGAAGAAGGAGGGCGCGGCCGGCCTGGCCTGGCTCGCGCTGCCCGAGGGCAGGGAGATCCGCTCCTCCTTCGCCAAGTTCCTCTCCGAGGGCGAGGTCGAAGCCATCCTGGGCCGGATGGGGGCAGAGCCGGGCGACCTGCTCCTCTTCGTCGCCGACCAGCCACCGGTCGTGGCCGCCGCTCTCTCCGCCTTGCGGTTGGAGCTGGGGGAACGATTGGGGCTGCGCGACCCCGAGGTGATGGCCTTCTGCTGGATCATCGATTTCCCCCTCTTCGAGTGGAACGAGGAGGAGAACCGATGGGACCCCAGCCACCACCTGTTCACGGCCCCGATGCCGGAGGACCTGCCCCTGCTGGATACCGACCCCGGCGCGGCGCGGGGCCAGCAGTACGACCTGGTCTGCAACGGCGAGGAGATCGCCGGGGGGTCCATCCGGATCCACCAGCGGGACGTGCAGGAGAAGGTCTTCCAACTGATCGGGCTTGACCTGGAGACGGCGCGGGAGCGGTTCGGCCACATGCTGGAGGCGTTCGAATACGGCACCCCACCCCACGGCGGCATCGCCTCGGGGATCGACCGGCTGGTGATGCTGCTGGCGGGGGAGACGAGCATCCGCGAGGTAATGGCCTTCCCCAAGACGGGGCAGGCGGTCGACCTGATGGCCAACGCCCCCTCGCCCGTCGAGCCGGAGCAACTGGAGGAACTCCACCTGCGCATCGTCCTTCCCGACGAGGAAGAGTGAACGGGCACAGGCCCTATATTCTAGAAAAACATTGACTTTATTCCGCGGACGTGGTAAAATTGAACCGGAAGACAGAAATCCGTAAGTGGGGAGGAAGCCGTGTTCGAAACCACCGTATATCTGGACAACGCCGCGTCGACGCGGATGGACGAGCGTGTGCTGGAGGCGATGAAGCCGTACTTCTTCGACCTGTACGCCGTCGCCACCTCCCAGTTTGGCTACTCCCTGGGCATTGAGGCGCGGGATGCGCTGGACACGGCCCGCGCTCAGATCGCCGGCGTGTTGGGGGCCAACCCGGAGGAGTTCGTCTTCACATCCGGCAGCACCGAGTCCAGCAACCTAGCGATCAAAGGGGTGGCATTGGCGCTGGGAGAGAAGAAAGGTCGCCACATCGTCATCAGCCCCATCGAGGACTTTCCCGTCCTCCACAGTGCGCGCGCGCTGGAGCGGCAGGGCTTTCGCGTGACCCGCGTCCGGGTGGACGAAACGGGTCGGGTCGATCTCGACCACCTGCGGGAATCCATCACCGACGAGACGATCCTGGTCTCCGTTCAGGCGGCCAACCAGGAGATCGGCACGCTGCAGGACGTCAAGGCGATTGCCGAGATCTGCAAAGAGAAGGGGACCCTGTTCCACACCGACGCTACCCACAGTTTCCTCCGCGTCCCGCTGGACGTGCGGGAGGTGCCGGTGGACCTGATCACCGTCTCCGCCCACACGATCCACGGCCCCAAGGGGATCGGCGGGCTGTACGTGCGGAAAGGGACCCCCATCCGCAAGTGGATGGACGGGGGATACCAGGAGTTCGACCTGCGGCCGGGGGTGGAGAACATCCCCGGCGCGGTGGGGTTCGCCAAGGCGGTGGAGTTGATCACCCCGGAGGAGACGGCCCGCATCCAGGCGATGCGCGACCGCCTGCTGGAGCGGCTGCTCAACGAGATCCCACACACCGTCCTAAACGGCCACCCGGTCCATCGGCTGCCGCAGAACGCTAACGTCTCCTTCCGCTTCATCGAGGGAGAATCCCTCCTTCTCCACCTGGATATGCGCGGCTTCGCCGTCAGCACCGGATCGGCCTGCTTCAGCCGCTCCCTGGAGGCCAGCCACGTCATCCTGGGCATCGGTGGCAACCACGAGCGGGCCCACGGCTCCGTCCGCTTCACCTTCGGCCGCTACAACAAAGAAGAAGATGTGGACGCGGTGGTCGAGGCGGTCAAAGAGGTGGTGGCGGAGTTGAGGAGGATCAGCCCACTGGGGAAGGAATGACACGCAGTACGGAATACGCAGTACGCAATACGTACTCCGTATTCCGTAATCCGTGAGGAGGTTGATATGCCGTTGCCGTACAGTGCGATCGTGATGGAACACTTCCGCAACCCCCGCAACGTGGGGCGGATCGAGGACGCCGACGCCAAAGGGGTCGAGGGGAGTCCCGCCTGCGGGGATATGGTCGCCGTTTACCTGAAGGTCGATCCCGAGACCCACGTGATCACCGACATCAAGTTCGAGTCCTACGGGTGTGCCTCCAACATCGCCACCGGCTCCATCATCACCGAGTTAGCCAAAGGGAAAACCATTGAGGAGGCCAAGAAACTGACCTGGAAGGACGCCTCCGAGGCGCTGGGGGGCTTGCCGCCCATCAAGGTCCACTGCTCCGTCCTCGCCATCGACGGCCTGCGGGCGGCGATCGAGAACTACGAGGAGAAACACGGCCTGGTCAAAGAGCGCAAGCCGACCACGGTGGAGTTGGTCAAGAAGCGGCTCAAGCGGGTGGTCAACCCGGTGGTCGGGCTGGACATCGTCCGCAGCAACCTGGTCAAGGACGTGGAGGTCAAGGACGGCGTGGTCCGCGTGGTGCTCGACCTGCCGGAGGACCACCAGTTCGCCGCCGCCATCAAGGAGGACATCGTCGACAAACTGGAACCGCGATGGGACGTGAACGAGGTGATCGTGGAATTCACCGAGTAAGGAGGGCGGGATGCCGGAGATCGAGGTGGACGTGCGGGAACCGGAATGCGCCGGACGGGAGATTCGGGTGGACGTGTGTGGAAAGAACTGTCCTATCCCCCTAGTGGAGACCCGGAAGGCGCTGCGCGAGGCCAAGCCGGGCGATGTGGTGGTCGTCATCGGTACCCACGAGGCTTCCAAAAAAGAGATCCCGATGGCGGTGCAGGCTTTAGGGTTGAAACTCCTAGGAGTCGAGGAGGAAGGGGGCGTGTGGACGATCCGCATCCAGCGATAGGGTGCGGATTTTTTTTGTGCGATCTGCGGTTGGAGGGTTCGACGTTCAAAGTTCAACGTCCGCAACACAATCCGCGATCCGCAATCTGCCAATCAAGGGGGAATGATGGGAGAGGGGCTGTCCGGGCGGGTGGTGGTGATCACGGGCGCGACGGGCGGGCTGGGTTCCGCCGTGGTGCGGGAGTTCGCCCAGACGGGGGCCCGACTGGCGTTGGTAGGCCGGTCGGCCGAGCGATTGGAGGGACTGGTCGATGGGGTGGGGCTACCCGACGAACGGATCCTTCCCCTGCCGGCCGACGTAACGCAGGAGGAGGGGGTCGGGCGTCTGGTGACGACGGTGCTGGACCGCTGGGGCCGGCTCGACGTGCTCCTGAACACCGTCGGCGGCTGGGCCGGCGGGAAGCCGGTCTGGGAGACGTCCGTCGAGGCGTGGGACCGGATGATGAAGTTGAACCTTCGTTCGGCTTTCCTCCTCTCCCGTGCCGTCCTCCCCCCGATGCTGGAATCCGGCTGGGGCCGCATCGTCCACGTC
This sequence comes from Chloroflexota bacterium, assembly GCA_011388675.1. GTDB lineage: Bacteria > Chloroflexota > Anaerolineae > B4-G1 > DUEL01 > DUEL01. The sequence goes on from DROW01000019.1 coordinate 3,760, forward strand.
GCCTCCAAGACGGCGGTCGCCCCGCGCGCCAAGCAGGCCGGATATGCCGTCTCCAAGATGGGGCTGATCACCCTCGTCGAGGTCATCGCCGCCGAAGTGAAAGGGACCGGCGTCACAGCCAACGTCATCCTCCCCAGCATCATCGACACCCCCGCCAACCGGAGGATGATGCCCAAGGCCGACCCCGCCAAATGGGTCCCGCCGGAGCGGATCGCCGCCACGATGCGGTTCCTCTGCTCCGATGAGGCCGGGTCGATCAACGGGGCCCGCATCCCGATATACGGGGCGGTGTGACAGGTGACGAGTGATGAGTGATGAGTGACGAGTGATGAGTGGTGAGTGACGAGTGATTTTCAAGGAGGAAGGTGCGATGTCCGAGGAGATCCAGACCTGGTGGAAGTGCTCCAACTGCGGCTACACGCTGCAGGCTCCGACCCCCCCGGAGCAGTGTCCCAGTTGTCACGAAAAGTGCGCCTTCATCGACGTGACCTGTTACACCCCCGAGTGCGGCGGGCCCGGCAACATCGACCCCCAATTGGGCCAGAAGCCCTAGGGGGCGGCCGATGACGCTGATCGAGTTCACGCGCAATTACGAGGACCTCAGCACGGAGCGGGGCTTCCAGTTCGAGTTCTACTGCGATCGGTGCGGCAACGGCTACCGCACCCGGTTCCAGCCGCTGGCGACGGGGGCGATCTCCGAAGCGCTGGACGCGGCGAGCGGCCTCCTGGGGGGGATCTTCGGCCGGGCAGCGGAGGTCGCCGACACGGTCCACTCGGCCGCCTGGGAGAAGGCCCACGACGCGGCCTACACCCGCGCCGTCGAAGAGGCCCGGCCCCACTTCCACAAATGCCGCCGCTGCGGCCAATGGGTAGACGACGATTGCTGGAACGTGCAGCGTGGCCTCTGTAAGGACTGCGCCCCGGTGGTGGAGGAGGAACTGGCCGCCATCCAGGTCGAAGCCGCCATCGCCGACGCCCGCGAAAAGGCGGAGGAGATCGACTACGTAGACGCTGCCCGCCTTGAGGAGACGATCACCGTCACCTGCCCCCACTGCGGTGCGGCGGTCCCGGGCGGCAAGTTCTGTGCCGAGTGCGGGAAGCCATTGCAGGTCGAGAAGCACTGCCCCAACTGCGGGGCGAAGATCCCCGCCACGGCCAAATTCTGCCCCGAATGTGGGGCAAAACAGTAGAAACCGCAGAGGCGCAGAGGACACAGAGAGGACCGAAAGGTTAGAGAAACTCAACTCTGCGCCCTCCGCGCCTCTGTGGTGAGATCGAGCGAGGAGGTCCGAATGGAAGCAAAGGGAAGCATCCCCGGTTCGCACGACGAGCACCGCGTGATGTTCTACGGCCTCTCCACCTGCGGCTGGTGCCGGAGGACGCGCAGGCTCTTGGAGGAACTGGACGTGGCCTTCGATTTCGTCTACGTCGACCTGATCCAGGGCGAGGAACGGGAGAAGGCGCTGGAACAGGTGGGACGATGGAACCCTGCCACCTCGTTTCCCACCCTCGTCATCGATGAAGAGCAAGCCGTGATCGGCTACCGACCGGATCAGATCAAGGAGGCACTGGGGCTATGAGTGAAGAGATCGCCGTCTCGCGGGAGGAGGTCGAAGCGCTCTACGAGCGGCTGCACCGGGAGGCGGAGGCCTCCGGCTACCACCTGAACCCCGATCGCGAGTTCGTCCTCGACCTGATCGAGGGCCTGCTGATCAACGAGAAGCGGTACGGTTACTGGGCCTGCCCCTGCCGGTTGGCGACCGGGGTTAAGGAGGAGGATCTGGACATCATCTGCCCGTGCGACTACCGGGACGCCGACCTGGCGGAGTGGGGGGCCTGCTACTGCGCCCTCTACGTCTCCGACGAGGTCCTGCGCGGCGAACGGGAGGTCCAGCCGGTGCCGGAGCGTCGCCCGCCCAAAGGGCAACGTCCCCAGGATAAGCCCGCCCGCGCCCCGGCCGCACCGGGGACCGAACCGCCGCTGCCCGTCTGGCGCTGCCGCGTCTGCGGCTACCTCTGCGCCCGGGAACAGCCCCCCGCCGTCTGCCCTATCTGCAAGGCGAAGCGGGAGCGGTTCGAGCGGTTTTGGTGATTGGGTGGCTGGGTGGCTGGGTGACTGGGTGACTGGGGGACTGGGTGACGGAGGGAAAATGAGGACCGTGCAGATATCCGTCTGGATGGTGCTCCTGCTGCTGCTGGTTGCCGGTTGCGGGGGACCTGGGCAGTCTCCAGGGGAAACCCAGCCTGCCGAGGAGATGCAGCCACTAGAGGAAGGAGGGGAAGCGATGGCGTTCGAACTGAAGAGTTCAGCGTTTGGCTACGGCGAGCCGATCCCCCGCCGCTACACCTGCGACGGGGAGGACATCTCGCCGCCGCTGGAGTGGACCGATCCACCCGCGGGCACGGTCAGTTTTGCCCTCATTATGGACGACCCGGACGCGCCGATGGGGACCTGGGACCACTGGGTGTTGTTCGACATCCCCGCCGATGTCCGCTCGCTTCCCGAGGGGGTCCCGCCCGACGCCGCACCTCCCCAGGGTGGCCGCCACGGAAAGAATAGTTGGCGGCGGCTCGGGTACGGCGGGCCGTGTCCGCCCGGCGGCACCCACCGCTACTTCTTCCGCCTCTACGCCCTCGATACGACCCTCGACCTGCCCAGCGGGGCCACCAAAGGGGACGTCCTTGCGGCGATGGAGGGCCACATCCTGGCCCAGGCCGAACTGATGGGGACGTACAGCCGGTAAAGGAGAGAACAGTGTCCATTGAAACTGCAATTGGAGTGCTCGAACTGGCGATCCAGACCGAGCGGGAGGGGAAACGCTTCTACGAGGAGGCGGCGCGGAGGACCAGCGATCCGGACGGGCAGCGGCTGTTCGCCAGCCTGGCGGACGACGAGCGGATGCACGAACGGATCTTGCAGGAGGAACTGGAGCGGGTGAGGGCGGGGCAACCGCCCGAGCCGGTCGATCCGGGCCGGCCAGCGGCTCCCCTCTTCTCCTACGAACGGCTGGCGGAGAACGTGCGCGAGCATACCACAGAACTTTCCGCGTTGCGTATGGGCTACCTCATCGAACGGGACGCCGTCGCCTTCTACACCCACGCGGCGGAGAACGCCGAGGACCCGACCCTGAAGAATCTGTTCGAGCGACTGGCCCACTGGGAGCGGGAACACCAGCGCATTCTCGAAGAAGCCTACCGCTTCCTGGCCCAGCAGTTCGAGCGGGAGATGGGATTCGAGCCGTTCTGAAAGCCAAGTAACCAAGTAACCAAGTAACCGAGTAACCGAGTAACCGAGTAACTGGGCAGCCGAGTAGCCGAGCGACTCAACTTAAGGAGGTAGCAGTGTATCGGCGGATCCTGGTGCCACTGGAGGCAGAGGGCGGTCCCGATGCCCACCTCCGTCACGTCGAGCGACTGGCGGCCCACGTCGGGGCCGAGGTGGTCCTGCTGCGCGTCATCCCCGTCGTCTCCGCCGATGAGCACTTCTTCCAGGCCATTCAGGTCGAAGAAGGTTCCAGCGGTGCCCGGCGTAGCGATGTGGCTAGGGAGTATCTAGATCGCCTCGTCGCCCAGTTGCGGGAGAAAGGGTTGTCGGTCCGGTCGGAGGTGCTGATCACCAGCAAGCCGGAGGACGAGGCGATCGTCGAGTTCGCTCAGGAGCAGGGGTGCGACCTGATCGCTCTGCCCAACGAGCGACGGTCGCTGATCAGCCGCTGGCTGCAGGGGAACGTGCCGGCCCGCGTCCAGCGGCGATCGCCGGTGCCGATCCTGTTGGTGCGGGGCGTGAAGGGAGGGGGAGGATGAGCCGGGAAGCGATCATCGCCGCACTGAACCATCATCTGCGGGCGGAACTGAGCGCGGTGGAGATCTACGCCGCCCACGCCCGGGCCATCGCCGAACCAGCCATCGCCCAGGGGGTGCAGGCCATCCTCCTCGTCGAGGAGCGGCACGCCCGCGACCTGGCGGCCCGCATCCGCGCGCTGGGCGGTGAGCCGGTGGAGCCGGGCGGACCGGAGACGGTGGCGGGGCGCGCCGCCGCGGCGGCCACCCAACGGGCGACGACGGTCGGGATGCTGCGGCTGGAACTGGCCGAGGAACAGCAGGCCATCAAGGACTACGCCGCGCACCTGGCCGACCTGATGCTCGACGAGGAGACCCACGACCTGCTGGAGCAGAACCTGGCCGACGAACTCCAGCACGCCCGCTGGCTGAAAGCCCAGATCGCGGCGTTGGGAAAATAGCACCACAGAGACACGGAGAGCACGGAGGGCACGGATTAATCTAAGATCCCCTCTGCGTTCTCCGTGCCTCTGTGGTGAAATTCGCCGAACCCCTCAGTCCACCGGCTCCCCCGTCTGCGGGTCCCACCCGAACTCGGCGTAGGCCCCGGCGAGGAGCCGATCCAGGTTCGGGACGGTGCCCTCGGTGCCGCCCTCCGCCAGCGGCCGCATCAG
>DROW01000020.1 GCA_011388675.1 Chloroflexota bacterium
GAGTGCGAGGTTGCGCAGCGACTCGACGGGCAGGAGTGGAGCCGCCGCTTTGCCGTCCGTGGCTTCACCGGCGGCACCGGCCGGTTCCCTGGACAGGAGATAGGCGTCCAGATCCAGGGTGTCGAGCCCCAGCCGGAACGAGGTGGCGGGGAGCTGCCCCTCGCGAAACCGGAATGCCGCCTCCCCCCTGAGGATGGAGTCGTCGAAACGGAACAGCAGGGCGGGGAATTCCAGATGCTCCATATCGCCCTTCATCCGCATGGACAAAGAGGCGCGGGTGAGACGCCCCGGCGACAGGATGTCGTCGAGGTGGAGCCCCGCCTCGGCGAGGAGTCGCCGCAGATCGAAGGGCGCCCCCTTCAGCTTTCCGCTGAAATGGGGTTCGCCACTCTCGAGGCCCGCCACCTCCAGCCGGCCGCGGACGGTGAGATCACCGCTGTTCAGTTCCAGCGTCTCGATCCGAAGCGCCTTCGGCGTTCCGTCCACCTGCAGGGAGAGGCGACTCTCGCGCCCCAGCACCCCTTTGGGCAGCCCCTCGGTCTCCGGCAACAGGTCACGCAGCAGATCGATCGGCCTGAACGGCTCGGAGGCCATCCGGATCCGGTAGCGGGGCTGCCCCTCCTGCTGTTCGCTCTCCAGCCGCCCGGAGAGTCTCAGGTCGCCGAGGGAGAGGCGGAGGGGCTCGAGCCGGAAGCGACCCTCCTGCAGATTCCAGCCCATTACCGCTTCGACGGCGAGGGGAACCTCCGCGGCGCCCTCCTCCAGGCGCACCCCCGCCTCGAGGGTAAGCCGGCCACCGTGTTCCGGATCGAGTTCGGAGAGCCGGAGGTCGACACCGGCGATCTCGCGGAAGGTGCCCGCCTGCCGGTCGCGGAAGGTGAGACGGGCGTCCCGCAGCTCGATGGCGGCGACATCCATCTCCAGCCGGTCGGAGAGATCGCTGCCGGCCCCCCGTTGCCCCGCGGGTGGATGGTCCGGCTTCCCGCCTCCGGCGATCAGAGCCTCCCAGTTTCCGACACCCTCCCGGTTCCGGACCAGGTGGGCCTCGACTCCCTCCATCACCGCATCTTCCAGCACCAGGCGGTGTTCGAAGAGGGGCGCAACCGGGATCGACACGCGGAGGGACCGAATCTTCAGCAACGGCTCGCCGGCAGGAAAACCGGGGGGATTGCCCAGTTCGGTCTCTTCCAGGACGATGCCCAGGCGGGGCCAGAGGGTGAGGCTCATCTCACCCCCGATGGTGAGAGGATAGCCTGTCGCCCGCTCCACCCGGGCCTCGATCACCTCCCGATAGTCCTCGAGGCTCACCCACCAGACGAGCAGCAGGATACCGCTGGCCATGATGAGCAGCGCCGCCACCACGACGAGAAGGAATTTCTTCATGGAATGGTCTCTCCCAGAACCTCCACCATAGGAGTGCGCGATCTCCACCGCCGGCTGATCAGCAGCCGCAACCATCTGAAACCACGGAACAAAGATGGGCATACCCGGACAACTCCCCGCCGGCCACTGGCACTCCGGCAGTTTGAGTCCATAATAGAATGGTAGGGAACCGGTAATCCACCTGTCGTGGAGAAAACCCGTGATGAATCCTTCTCTCCTGTCGCCGCTCTCCCCCTTCCCCCCTGTTGGGTTTCCGGAATCTGCCCCCAATGTCCAGAAGGGGGAGAGAAGATAATGTCGGTACCGCGACACGCCCTTGCAACCGACACCATTCCGAACAGAGGTGAGGGAGGATCGTTCCTTCCCCGCCACTCTCCAAAGATCGAACCGGGTGGGAGTCGTTCCGTGCATCTCCCGCCCGCAAGCTGGAAGGAGGCATGCATGAACCAGTACTGCGTAGTAGTCGTGGACGGTGCAAGAGCCCGTTTTTTCAGGCTGGAGGAGGCGGAGATTCCGGAGCTGGAGTCCAGCCCCCGGCTGGTGGAACTGGAAGACATGGTCAACCCCGAGAAGGAGCTCCCGGACGGCGAATTGTGGACAGAGGCGAAAACGGGCCGTAACCGCGCTCCCAACGGTGGCCCAGCCCACGGCTACGACGATCACCGCAGTCAGCACACGGACGAGATCGAACGCCGCTTCGCCCACGAGATCGCCAACCACTGCGCGAGTCTGTCGGAGAGGATGAGGGCGAAGGAGGTGATCCTGGCCTCGGAGAAGCGTATGCTCGGTTTCCTGCGGCAGGCCATGCAGTCGAGGCTGCGCGACGTCAACACCCGCGAGCTGGCCAAGGATATCAGCAAGCTCGCTTCCATGGAGATTCACGACTATCTCGCCAGAGAGGGGCTGTTGCCCCGTCGCAAGCGCCCAGGCGGGTAGTCCCGTCGGCGACGTGAACATCCGCCTCCCCACTCTGTGCCGTGGCGGGGAGGCCGATTCCACTCCCCCCGGATCCGGCATGCCGCATCGGACCCGGAAAAAGGGAGGAACGACCCGACGGGCGAGGGGAGTCAGGGTATTTCGCTATTGACCCCTTGTCGACCTCTCGCGGATGATGGCGAGGCCGCGGATTGACAATTGGCGCGTTTTCCCGGTCCTCCCCGGAAGAGCACGCAGGGAATATTCACCCGGAGCGACCCGATTCCATCACATGAATCTTCCGGCACGCCTCCTACAATGGAGACTCAAGGCAGAAGGAGAGGCAGAGAAGATGAACCGGATCAGTCTGAGAAGTTCAAGGGAGTCGGAATCGATCATTCTCGTCAGAGAGGGAACGCTGCACCTGGGAAGATCACGGGACAACGATCTGGTTATCGACGACCGGACGGTGAGCAATCGCCATGCCCAGATCGTGACCTATTTCGGGGCTTCCTACATCGAGGACCTGGGCAGCACCAACGGCACCTTCGTCAACGGCCGAAAGGTCCAGATGCACACCCTGCACCCGGGAGACGTGGTCCACCTGGGCAACTACAGTTTCGTGGTGCAGTTGGGTCGTCCGGAGGGGCATCGCACGGCTGCATGAGATGAAGAGGTCGATCGGAGCCGGGCCTGAAACCAAGCGGAAGCAACCATGCTGCTGATCATCGAAAAGAAGGGTACGCCCATCGCCGAGACGCGCCTCGCCCACGGTACCCTGACGCTGGGCCGCTCGAGGAAGGTCGACATCCGTATCGATCACCCCACCGTCAGCAACCGGCACGCCAAGGTGGTGACCATCTTCGGCGCTTCCTACATCGAGGATCTCGACAGTCTCAACGGCACCTTCGTCAACGACAAGAAGATCCACATGCACACCCTTCACCATGGCGACGAGGTCCGGCTGGGCAGTGCCGACATCGTTCTGCGCGTCGAAGACACCGCAGAGGAGGCCAAGGAACTCTCTCGCGAGGCCTGAACCCGTCACTGCCCCCTTTCCCGGGGCCCGTCCCGGCACAAGGGCGGGCACGACAGAACATGAGCGAACCCCTCCCTCCATCACTGGTCGCCCTGGAGACCATGTTGCGGCGCGACCCGCGGATAGGCCAGTCCACCCTGCTGCTGGTGGTGGGCGCCGAGCAGCAGCTCTGGCGCCTCCCCCGCGAGGGAGGCGCGAGCTGCTGGCCCGTCTCCACCGCCCGCGAGGGTTTCGGCAACCGCAGCGGCAGCCATCGTACTCCCACCGGCCTCCACCGGGTGGGAGAGAAGATCGGCGCGGGATCTCCACCGGGAACCGTCTTCCGGGGCCGCCATCCCACCGGTGAAGTGGTCTCCCCTGGTCACTACCCGGAGCAGGACCTGATCACCACACGCATTCTCTGGCTGGAGGGACTCGAGCCCGGCGTCAACCTGGGCGGCGAGGTGGATTCCCGCGCCCGCTATATCTACATCCATGGCACGCCGGAAGAGGCACTGATCGGTCGGCCCGTCTCCCACGGCTGCATCCGCATGCGCAACGAGGATATCGTCACCCTCTTCGAGGAGGTGGAGGTGGGAACACCGGTCTATATCCTTGCCAGCCCCCCACCGCAGGGGTGAACACCGCCCGGATCAGCGCTCCTCGTAGATCGCCGCCACCTCCTTCTGGTACCGTTCGAGCACCTTGGCACGCTTCACCTTGAGGGTGGGAGTGAGCAACCCGTTGTCCACCGTCCAGGGCTCCAGGGTCGCATGGACACGGCGGATCTTGGCGTAGCCGGGGAAGTCGCTCATCAGCTCCCGCATGCGATTCACCAGCCGTCTCTCCACCTTCTCGGACCGCAGGTTGCTGCCATCGGTCGGATCGAGGCCGAGCTCCTGGGCCAGGGCGAACCACTCCTCCGAGTTGAGCACGGCGATCGCGGAGAGAAACGGCTTGCCCTCCCCGAGTACCAGCACCTGCTCGAACAGCGGGTCGATCATGATCGCCGCCTCGGCATCCGCGGGCGGCACCTTCTCCCCGTTGGAGAGAACCAGGATGTCCTTGATGCGGCCGGTGATGTAGATGTAGCCGTCCTCGTCGATACGCGCCTGATCCCCCGTGTGGAGCCAGCCATCGGCATCGATCATGGCCGCGGTGGCGGCATGATTGTTCCAGTACCCCAGCATCACACCGGGGCCCCTCACCAGCAGTTCGTCGTTCTCGCCGATCTTCACCTCCACGTGCTTCAGGGGAAGACCTACCGAGGCCGGCTTGTTGCGCTCCACCGGGTTGCCCGAGACCACCGGGCTGGTCTCGGTCATGCCGTAGCCCTGCAGGATCGGGATTCCCAGCCCCAGAAACACCTTGGACACCTGCAGCGGCAACGCCGCTCCCCCGCTCACCACCAGGCGGGCACGCCCCCCCAGCTTGTCGCGAATGCCACGGGCCACGAGCCTGTCCAGCACGGGCCACAGGAGCAGGGAAGGCCCCCGCATGGCCTCCCCCTGGCGGGCGAGAAAGCGTCTCCACCCCACCCGCACGGTGAGGTTGAAGAGGAAGCGGGCCACCACCCCCTTCTTCGCCAACTGCTGCTGGATCCGGGTGTGGATCCGCTCGAAGATGCGCGGCACCGCGATCAGGGTGGTGGGACGCACCTGCACCAGGTCGTCCGCGAGCTGCTGCACCGAGCGGGCGTAGCTGACCGAGGCGCCGGCCATCATCGGCAGATAGTAGCCGACGGTGCGCTCGAAGGTGTGGGAGAGCGGCAGGAAGGAGAGCAGCATGTCGCTGGTGAAGACCTCATAGGAGATCAGCGCGCTGTGGGCGATGGAGAGGATGTTCCAGTGGGAGAGCATCACCCCCTTGGGGCGGCCGGTGGTGCCCGAGGTGTAGACGATGGTGGCGAGACTCTTCGGGTCGGCCCCGCTGCGCACGGGCCGGAAGGGCTCTTCCTCGTCCTCTTCCGGAAGCCACTCCGGGACGTTGCGGACCCGTTGGTCCTCCTCCGCGTCCCCTTCCAGCACCAGCACCCGCTTGAGGGAGGCGCACTTCTCCACCGCCGGTTTCAGGCGCCGCCACATGCCACGGTCGCTGACCAGCAGCAGGGAGATGGCCGCATCGTCGATGATGTAGGCGACGTTCTCGGGACGATCGTCGGTATAGAGGGGCACCACCACCAGCTCCAGCCCCAGGGCAGCCTGTTCGAAGACCACCCACTCCTTGGAGTTGCGGTGCATGATGGCCACCCGGTCACCCTTCTCCAGGTTCTCCTGGCCGAGGCCCGCCTGCCAGTGGGCGACGCGAGCCAGCATCTCCCCCCAGGTACTCTCCACCCACTGTTTCAGGCCGCGATCATGGCCCACATAGGCCACCTCGTCGCGGGAGCGGCGCACACGCTCGTGGAACAGGCCGGAGAGGGTCCCGGCCCGCTCCGCCGTGATGATATCCTCCACCTGTCTGCTCATGTCGTTCGACTCCCGCCCCCCGGCGGTGGGGCTCGCGGTTGTTGTTGGTATTCGCCGGCAGCGCGGCGGACTCGAGGCGATCCCCCCCGCACACGGTTTGTTGTAGAATGGTGTCCCGGCGAAATTAGCAAGACACACCACGACATGTCTACCATTCAGATCATCCTCAATGGCGAGCCCCGGGAACTCCCGGAAGGCAGCAGCGCCGCCGACCTGGTGGAACGGCTGGCCCTGGGCGGCCGGCGCATCGCCATGGAGGTGAACGAAGAGATCGTGCCCCGCAGCCGCTATGCGGAGTTCCGCCTCAACGAGGGCGACCGCGTCGAGGTGGTGCACGCCATCGGCGGCGGCTGACGCCCCGCCCCCAACCCCGGAACCATCGCCCATGTCCGCTGTATCCACTGCACCCACCGGCACCGGTGACGATCCACTGATCATCGCCGGCAAGTCCTACCGCTCGCGCCTCCTGACCGGTACCGGCAAGTACCGCGACCTGGAGGAGACCCGCCTCGCCACCGAGGCGGCGGGCGCCGAGATCGTCACCATCGCCATCCGGCGCTCCAACATCGGCCAGAATCCGGACGAGCCCAACCTGCTCGACGTGCTGCCGCCCGACAGGTACACCATCCTGCCCAATACCGCCGGCTGCTACACGGCGAAGGACGCCGTGCGCACATGCCGCCTGGCGCGGGAGCTTCTGGACGGTCACGACCTGGTGAAGCTGGAGGTACTGGGCGACGAGAAGACTCTCTTCCCCGACATCATCCAGACCATCGAGGCGGCCGAGACCCTCATCGACGAGGGATTCAAGGTGATGGTCTACACCAACGACGACCCGATCGTCGCCAGGCGGTTCGAGGAGATGGGGTGCGTGGCGGTGATGCCGCTGGCGGCACCCATCGGTTCCGGGCTCGGCATCCGCAACCCCTACAACATCCTCACCATCGTCGAGAATGCCCAGGTGCCGATCCTGGTGGACGCGGGGGTGGGTACCGCCTCGGACGCCGCGGTGGCCATGGAGCTGGGCTGCGACGGGGTGCTGATGAACACCGCCATCGCCGGTGCGAAGAACCCCGTGCTCATGGCCTCCGCCATGAAGAAGGCGATCGAGGCGGGCCGCGAGGCCTTCCTCGCCGGCCGGATCCCGCGCAAGCGCTTCGCCTCCGCCTCATCCCCCATCGACGGGACCTTCTTCTGAACTTGACGGGAACCGGTCACCCCAGACGCCGCATCCGCTCCTTCGTCCGTCGCGAGGGAAGGCTGACCCGTTCGCAGGCCCGGGCACTGGAGACGCTCTGGCCCCGGTGGGGGGTGGAGCCGAAGGGAGTGCTCGACCTGGAGGCCCTGTTCGGGAGGAACGCGCCCCGCACCCTCGAGATCGGTTTCGGCAATGGCGAGTCGCTGGCCGCCATGGCCGAAGCGGCCCCCGAACAGGACTTCCTGGGCGTCGAGGTGCATCGCCCCGGCGTGGGACATCTGCTGCTGCGGATCGAGGCACTGGGCCTCGAGAACGTCCGGGTGATCAGCCACGACGCCGTGGAGGTGCTGGAACACCACATCCCCGACCGCTCCCTGGATCGGGTGCTGCTCTTCTTTCCCGACCCCTGGCCCAAGAAACGCCACCACAAGCGGCGCATCCTGCAGCCCGCCTTCGTCGAACTGGTGGCTCGCAAGCTCCGCCCCGGCGGCATCTTTCACATGGCCACGGACTGGGAGGAGTATGCACAACAGATGCTGGAGACCATGGAAGCGGCGGCCGGTTTCGAAAACGTGGCCGGGCCGGGGCGCTTCAGCCCCCGGCCGGCCGACCGTCCGGCCACCAAGTTCGAGCGCCGGGGCGAGCGGCTCGGCCACGGGGTGTGGGATCTGCTCTTCCGCCGGCGGGGGGAGACGCCGCCGCGGCCCACGGACACCTGACTCCGCGGCGGGCACGGGCAGCCCCGCGGCCGGCCGTCACCCCAGTCCATCCTCCCGGAAGGTGCGCTGGATCTCCTCGACCTCGTCCGGCGCCCTCAGCAGCGCCTCTACACACGCGGGATCGAGTCGGCTCCGCGCCATGCGACGCAGCTCCGCGAACGCCTCCTCGTTGCTCCACGCCTGCTTGTAGGGACGACTGGAGGTGAGGGCGTCGAAGACGTCCGCCACCGCCACGATCCGTGCCTCCACGGGGATCTCTTCCCCCTTCAGACCGTGGGGATAGCCGCTCCCGTCCATCGCCTCGTGATGGAACTCGACCACGTTGCGCAGCATGGTGGCATAGGAGAGCGACTCCAGGCCGAAATTCTCCAGCATCGAATCGACCATCTCCCGGCCGGTGACGGGATGACACTCCATCTCCCGCCGCTCGGCGGGGGTGAGGGGGCCGGGCTTGAGCAGGATCCGGTCCGGAACGGCCAGCTTGCCGAGGTCGTGGAGGGGGGCGAAGAGAAACAGGTGTTCGACGAACTCGTCGCTCAGGTCTCCAAACTCCGCCAGAGAACGGGCGATGAGACGGGCGTAGCGGGCCATCCGTTCCAGATGGGAGCCGGTCTCCCAGTCGCGGTGTCGGGTGAGACAACTGGCGGTCTTGAGGGCGCCGGTGAGAGTGCGCAGGGTGGAGACCTCGTTGATCACCAGGAGGGTGATCATGTGGCTCAGCATGGCGAGATCCTGCAACACCCCCTCCTTGAAGACCCCGGCCTCGCGGGAGTTGAAGAAGAGGATCCCGAAGAGCCGATTGCCGTGGAACATTGGGAAGGCGTAGCTGGCCCGATAGCCGGCTGCCAGCAGACCCTGGGCCGGTCTGCTGTGGCCACCCTCGAGCAAAGTGAGGTCGTTGATGACGCGGGGCCTGCGCGACTCCACCATCCGCTTCAGGGAGGCGGAATCGGCAAGCCGCGCCTGGTAGTGATCGACGGGGTTGTCCTCACCACTGGCGACGAAGGTCTTCAGCAGGTCGGTGGAGCGGTCGTAGAGGACCACGCTGGCGCGGTGAACGAACGGCAGGTGCTGCCGGATCATACGGTGGAGGAACTCCAGCTTGAGCCGCAACGGCAGGCTGGCGTCGAGCGGATCCAGTTGATGGCGTTCTTCGAACAGCAAGCGTTCCTCCCACACCTCATCGGACAGCGGCAGACACCCGACCTCCTGACCCACACATCTCCGGTTCCCTCCCCTCCCCCGGGAGGAAGCCGCGGGGAGACTCCTCGTCCCACCTTAAGGTATGGGGATGGCCTATATCCATAAGGGGAATCCGCGATGCGCCGCCTCCCCCGGAGATAGCAGGCTGTTGAAAAACACCGTTTTTCGACAGCCTGTGCCGCGGTGCAGGGATGCACTGCCGTTTTCAATGACGACAAGTCATTGAAAACGTGAGGAAGCCGGAAATCGCATTTTCGGCTTCCGGCGTTGAAAAAGGCCAGGACGGCCTTTTTCAACATCCTGACAGAGTCCCGGCGACGGAAGGAAGCCTCCCTTTCCCATGCCACCCTCCGGGCAATAGGCAAAGGCGCGGAAAACCTTATGGGAAAGGGGGCAATCCGTCAACATCCCGCCCCGGTGCGCCGGGCGGGGAGTGGTCGTCAGCCGCTGCTTGCAGCCTGTCGGACCTTGACAGGCCGTCAGGTTCCGGTGCTCTCCGCGGGGCTCCGAGAGGCGGGAAGGCCCTCCCGGGGGACGCCGTAAACCCTTTTCGGCTGTGCTGTCCTGCTTCGCCGGGAAGCCCGGCCCCGCCATCCCTGGCGGGGCGTTCGGAGAGCTTCCTTGGTCCACTGGACGAAGGGTCTCTCCTCACCCCTGGGGGCTCGTCGGCGGCCTGCGGCGCTCCGCACTCCTGCTCCGCTCGCAGGGACGGCAGAGGGGAGCAGCAAGCACCACGGCTTGAGCCCGACCCCGGAAAAATGGGACAATCGCCCATTCCATCCGGGCCCGCCAGGCGGCGGAGGCCCCGCGCGGCAGGGAGCGGCCGACGCGAGACCGCGGAGCGGGAGCGCCCGCAAACAGGTTTCCAGTGCCTTTCTGAGGAGTATCGTCATGTCCGTCAAGCATCCCATCATCGCCGTCACCGGTTCGTCCGGCGCCGGCACCACCACTGTCAAGGTGGCCTTCGAGCACATCTTCCGCCGCGACGGTATCCACCCAGTGGTCGTGGAGGGCGACAGCTTCCACAAGTACGACCGCGCCGCCATGAAACAGGCGATCGAGGAGTTCGCCGAGCAGGGCAAGAACCTCTCCCACTTCGGCCCCGACGCCAACCTCTTCGACAAGCTGGAGGAGCTGTTCCGCGAGTACAGCGAGACCGGTACCGGCAAGAAGCGCTACTACCTGCACAGCGACGAGGAGGCCGCCGAGCACAACGCCCGCCTCGGCACCGATCTCAACCCGGGCCAGTTCACCCCGTGGGAGGAGATCCCCCCCGGCTCCGACCTGCTCTTCTACGAGGGGCTGCACGGCGGCGTGGTGGGCGACGGGGTCAACGTCGCCAAGTGGGTCGACCTGCTGATCGGCGTGACCCCCATCGTCAACCTGGAATGGATCCAGAAGATCTTCCGCGACAACGCCCAGCGGGGCTACAGCGCCGAGGCGATCGTCGACACCATCCTGCGGCGCATGCCCGACTACGTGAACCACATCACGCCGCAGTTCTCGCGCACCGACATCAACTTCCAGCGCGTGCCGACGGTGGATACCTCCAACCCCTTCATCGCCCGCGACATCCCCACGCCGGACGAGTCGTTCGTGGTGATCCGCTTCCGCGACCCGAAGAAGTTCAACGTGGACTTTCCCTACCTGCTCAACATGCTGGACGGCTCCTTCATGTCGCGGCGCAACACCATCGTCGTCCCCGGCGGCAAGATGGGCTTCGCCATGGAGATCATCCTCGCCCCGATCATCGAGGACATGATGGAGGCGAAGAAGACCCTCTGACGGGAAGCCCCGGCAGAGAGGGTGGATCCACCGTGATCCGCATCCAGGCGGGGTCCCTCGGGGCCCCGTCTCTCGTTGCGTCACCCCCGGCCGCTGGCCGGGCCGACAGAGATTCCCGGGAGGAGCCAGCCGATGGAGTACCGTACCCTTGGCGACACGGGGCTCCGGGTCAGCCAGATCTGCCTCGGAACCATGACCTTCGGCGAGCAGAACAGCGAGGCGGAGGCCCACGACCAGCTCGACCTGGCGGTGGAGCGGGGCGTCAACTTCATCGACACGGCGGAACTCTATCCCGTTCCGCCGAGGGGCGAGACCCAGGGGCTCACCGAGCAGTACATCGGAAGCTGGCTGAAGAGAAGGGGCCGGCGGGACGAAGTGGTGATCGCCACCAAGGTGTGCGGCCCCACCGACTGGGTGCCCCATATCCGGGACGGGCAGGCGAGGCTCGACCGGCGGAACATCGCGACGGCGCTCGAGGGGAGCCTGCGGCGCCTCGGCACCGACTACGTGGATCTCTACCAGGTACACTGGCCGGAACGCAAGACCAACTATTTCGGCCGTCTCGGCTACGAACACCAGGAAGAGGAGAGCGTCACGCCCATCGAGGAGACGCTGGAGGTGCTCGGCGACCTGGTGAGAGAAGGGAAGGTACGCGCCATCGGCATCTCCAACGAAACCGCCTGGGGCACCATGCGCTACCTGGCGGCGGCGGAGCGCGCCGGCCTGCCGCGAATCGTCTCCATCCAGAACCCCTACAGCCTCCTCAACCGGACCTTCGAGATCGGTCTCGCGGAGATCGCCATTCGCGAACGGGTCGGTCTGCTCGCCTATTCGCCGCTCGGTTTCGGGGTGCTCTCGGGCAAGTACCTGGAGGGGCAGCGCCCGGCGGGTGCCCGTCTCACCCGGTGGGAGCGATTCGACCGCTACAGCAACCCCCAGGGGGTGGCCGCCACCCGCCAGTACGTGGAGCTGGCCCGCCGCCACGCTCTCGATCCGGCACAGATGGCGCTCGCCTTCGTCAACAGCCGTCCCTTCCTCACCAGCAACATCGTCGGCGCCACCACCCTCGAGCAACTGGAGAGCAACCTCGCCAGCACCGAACTGGAGCTGAAGGAGGATCTACTGGAAGAGATCGAGGCGATCCACACCCGGCACCCCAACCCCTGTCCCTGACGAGACGGGACGACGCGCCCGGGCGATCTGCCCTGCCACCTCCGGCGCAGGATTCCGCGAAGGGGCCGGGGTGCTTGCAATGCGCCGACGGCGGGCATATAACTTGAGGATCGAGCGGTTTCCTGGAGCCGGAGCCCTCCAACCCCAGATGGGGAAGCGAGCGTGCGGTCTCTCCCCCATCCTTGCCGGATGAAGGAGCCAAGCGATGTCCATCGAACAGCCCGTGCCCGAGGTAGGCGCCTGGTACAAGGCCAACGGCGGCGAGAGCTTCGAGGTGGTCGCCTTCGACGAGGAGGAGGCCTACATCGAGATCCAGTACTTCGACGGTACCGTGGAAGAGCTGGACCTGGACGCATGGAACGAGCAGATCATCGAACCGGTGGAACCACCGGAGGACTGGTCGGGCTCGCTGGACATCGAGCGCGACGACTACGGTGTCGACCTGGGCGACACCTCCCATCTCGACTGGCACAATCCGCTGGACGACTTCGATCGCTGAGTTCTCTCCCACAGCCGGCCCGATTGGCCCCCTTCCCCTACCGACCCGATTCGGGCTTTTTTTCCCGTTTGATGCTACGCTAGCAGGTAATGGTCGAGTGACGACCGACCCCCCCGTGCCACATCGCGGAGGGCAGGGAGTTCTCCTCTCCGCACCGCGCGTCCGGGAGGCCAGCCCGTCTGTCGGAAAGGGATGAATCCCGGCCCGAAGCCCTTCCCTCCCTGTGACGTGGGCCGACCAGCCACCCCGGGCAGGACCGGGCACAGGAGGGAGGGAGCGATCTCCTCCGGGGTGAGACCAACATCCCAACCCAGGGGCACGCCCGTTGGCAGGGCCCACCGAGAAGGGGATCATGACACACGGCAGCACAGGCAGCGGTTGGAGCCAGCTTCGCCAGGCCCTGGAGGAGCTCGATCGGCTGCCCGCCATGCCGGAGATGGCCCGACGCCTGCTCCAGATCCATGCCAACCCCTACGCGACCGTGGATGAGCTGACCGCCACCCTCGCCCTCGACCCCTCTCTCGCCGCCCAGCTCATGCGCCACGCCCGCTCTCCCCTGTTCGGATGGCGGGGCTCCATCGACACCCTGGACGACGCCATCATCAAGGTGCTGGGCTTCCATCTCACCCTCAACATGGCGCTGGGTATCGCCCTCAGCGGATCCCTTCGCATGCAGCGTGACGGCTCCCTCGGCCTCGATGCCTTCTGGATCCACGCCCTCTCCTGCGCCACCCTCTGCCACGACCTGGGACGCAGGATGCCGGCGGAGATCCGCCCCCCGGCCGGCCTCCCCTATCTGTGCGGATTGCTGCACAATTTCGGACTGCTGCTCACCGGCCATCTCTTCCCCCAGCTCCTGCAACGCATCGAGACGGCCTGGGACGCCATCCCCGGATCCTCTCTGACGGGGGTGGAGCTGGAGATCCTCGGCACGACCCATGCGGAGATCGGGGCGTGGCTGATGGAGCAGTGGCATCTCCCCCCCGAGGTGATCACCACCGTACGGGAGCACCACAACGACCAGTACAGCGGCATCAATGCCCTCTACCCCCGGCTGGTGAGGGTCGCCAACCACCTTCTGGGGGAGGTGGAGGAGCAGGAGCTGGACAGCCGTCTGCTCGAATCTCTCTCCCTGACGGAGGGGGAGATCGAGGAGGTGCTCGCCCAACTGGAACTGCACATCGCCGACCTGGAGAGCCTGGCCGCCCGGCTGGCGGCCTGAAAGGGGGTCTGCCGGAGTGATCCCGCGACTGGTGGAACACCCCTGGGAACTCTCTCCCGCCGAAGCACGTGCCCTCCAGGAGGAGCTGGCCGGGCGGGTCGAAAGGAGCGACCGACTGCCCGCCGTGCAGCGGGTGGCGGGGGTGGACGTGGGCTTCGAGGAGGGTGGCCGTGTCACGCGGGCCGCCGTGGCACTCCTCTCCTTCCCGGGGCTGGAGTTGCTGGAATCGGCCATCGCCCGTCTGCCGACCCGCTTTCCCTACGTGCCGGGGCTGCTCTCCTTCCGGGAGATCCCGGCGGTGCTGGAGGCGATGGATAGGCTCCGCACCCTCCCCGACCTGGTCCTGTGCGACGGTCAGGGCATCGCCCATCCACGCCGGTTCGGCATCGCCTGCCACCTGGGGGTGATCACCGGCCTGCCCACCATCGGCGTGGCCAAGAGCCGGCTGGTGGGACGACACCGTGAGCCCGGGCCCGAAAAGGGCGACTGGACGCCCCTGACCGACGGAGAGGAGGTGATCGGCGCCGTGCTGCGTACCCGTCGCAGGGTCAAGCCGCTCTACATCTCCACCGGTCACCGGGTCTCCCTGCAGAGTGCCATCCACTACACCCTCGCCTGTACCACCCGCTACCGTTTGCCGGAGACCACCCGCCACGCCCACCGCCTCGCCTCGGGCTGACCCCCTCCCTCCCCGTAGGGGTCCTGCCGAAGGCACCGGGACCCCGAGACCGGACGGAGCCGGATTCTCCATCCCGCTGCCACGAGGCCGTTAACAGGCTGTTGAAAAACACCGTTTTTCGGCAGCCTGTGCCGCGGTGCAGGGATGCACCGCCGTTTTCAATGACCGCAAGTCATTGAAAACGTGAGGAAGCCGGAAATCGCATTTTCGGCTTCCGGCGTTGAAAAAGGCCA
>DROW01000021.1 GCA_011388675.1 Chloroflexota bacterium
CGAAGGTGCGGTTGGGCAGGAGGGGGAGGACGATGGCGGTGATGACAGCGAACTGGAGCGTCGCACGGACGTCCTCCCTGGTGATGCGGCGGACGAACGTGTCCATCTCCACCTTGAGGGAGAGGAGGACAATGGTGATCACGCCGATCGCCAGGGCCAGGGTGATGTATCCCCAGTAGCAGAGGGCTCCGGTGAGGATCGTCACCAGCGCGGCGGTCTCGCTGGTCAGGCCGACCTCGCCGCGACGCCACGCGCCGACGAAGTAGGCAACGATGATCAGGGCAGCGATGGCGAGGACGATGCCCAGGAACGCCCAGGGCGCGTTCAGCAGGTCGGCCACGAACGCGGCGATGCAGCCGACCAACCCCATCAGGGCCAGAGTCCGCTCCCCGGCGAAGATCTCCCGGCCCGCCCCCCCGTGGGCATACTCCCGTTGCAGGCCGATCAGGAACCCGATCGCCAGCGCTACGCCGAAGCGGTAGAAGAGGTCAATCTGTTCCATACCCGGTGCTTTACCTCGCCACGACGAAGGCGACGGCGTACTCACGGGTGTGGGAGAGGCTGATGGCCCACTCGGTCAGGCCCAGTTCCCGCGCTCGCTCCGCCGCCCGGCCGTGGAGATAAACCTCGGGGCGGCCCCGCTGGTCCCCCAGCACCTCCACCTCCCGCCAGCCGATCCCCTCGGGGGACAGCATTCGCATCCCCACGCCCAGCGCCTTGGCGACCGCCTCCTTCGCTGCAAACCGGGCCGCCAACTCCGGCGCGCGCCCGCGGGCGTAGAGGATCTCGCCGGGGGTGAACACCCGCTCCAGGAACCGCTCTCCGTAACGGGCCAGCATCCGCTCGACGCGGGGGATTTCTACAAGGTCCACGCCTACGACCATCTGCGTTTTGCGTTCCACGTTCTACGTTCTGCGTTCTACGTTCTGCGTTCTGGATTCGGGGATTGCCGAACGTCGAACGCAGAACACAGAACTCCTTATTCCGGAGGGCCGGCGATGGCGAGGACGTAGGCGTCGGGGTCGAGCCAGCGCTGCGCGGCGGCCTGCACTCGCTCCGGCGTGATCTCCTGGATCAGATCGGCATACCGTTGGAGGTAGTCCAGCCCCAAGTCGTACTGTTCCATCTCCAGGATCGCCCGCGCCACCCCCTCGTTGGTCTCTAGCCGCAGGGGGAGGCTGCCGACCAGGAAGGCCTGGCTGTCGGCCAGTTCCGGCTCCGGCACCGGCTCCTCTCGGATGCGGCGGATCTCGGCGCGGATGCTCTCCAGTGCCCGTTCCACGTTGACCGGGTTGACCCCCGCGATGACGGTCCACGGTCCCGGACCGTGCCCCCCTTCGACGCGGCTGTAGGAGTAGTAGGCCAGCCCCTGCTCGTCGCGGACCTTCTCCCCGAGCCGGCCCATCATCCCGAAGACCCCGAGCACCGTGTTGCACAGCATCGCGTCGAGGAACGCCGGGTCGGTGCGGGCCGGGCCGGGAGCGCCCAGCACGATGTCCGTCTGCGTCTTGCCGGGGATAGGGACGAACTTTTGGCGGACCGCCGTCGGGCGGGGGACGGGGGGCAGGGGCGGCCGCGAGAAGGTCGAGCCCTCCCAGTCGCCGAAGGCAGCCGCCACCTGCTCGACGGCCCGGTCCGGCTCCACCGCTCCGACGATGGCGATGACCATTCCCTGAGGGCCAAAGCCTCGCTCGTAAAAAGCGACCAGGTCGTCTCGGCTGATGGCGGCGACCGTCTCCTGGTAGCCGATCAGGCTGCGGCCGTAGGGGTGGCCCTCGGGATAGGCCAGTTCGCGGAACGTCAGCGCGGCCATCCGGCGGGTGTCGTGCTCCCGCTCCTCCAGGTCGGTAAGGATTTCACCGCGCAGTTTCTCCACCTCCTCGGGCGGAAAGGTGGGGTGGCGCAGCACGTCGGCCAGGACGTCCAGAATCAGGGGGAGGTCCTCCGCCAGGCTCTTGGCCCCGAACCCGGTGTGGTGGACCCCCGCCGAGATGCCGAAACTGGCACCAACCGACTCCACTTCCTCGTAGATCTCGTCGAACGTGCGACGGGTTGTGCCGCGGGAGAGGGCGGAGGCGGTGAAGGCGGCCAACCCGGCCTGCTCGTCCGTCTCATCGTAAGAGCCCACCGCCAGATACCCACTGACCACTACCGACGGACTGTCGTGGTTCTCCCGCGCCAGGATCACAATGCCGTTAGGTAGTTCCTGCCGAACGATGTCTTGGGGTCCAGGGATCGACATCTCATTCCTCCCCGCGCTTCGCGTTGGGCACATACCAACCGACCGTGCTGTTGGACCGGCGCAGGTATTCCTCTGCCACGCGGCGTACATCCTCCGGCGTGACCGCGCTCAGTCGGTCGAGGTAATTCTCAAACCAGGTGTAGTCGGCGAAAACCTCGCTCCAGCCGAGCCAGAAGGCCTGGCCGGTAACCGACTCGCTGGAATAGGCGAACTGGGCTTTAGCCTGCTTGATCGCCTTCTCCAGTTCTTCGTCGGTGATGGATTCCTTGCGGACTTTCTCCAGTTCTTCCCACAGCCTCTCCTCCACCTCCGCTGGCGTTCGCTTGGCGCGCACCGTGGCGGTGATGGAGTAGACGAAGGGGTCCACGGTGGGAACGAGGCTGCCGGAGATCTGGGTTGCCAATTCGGTGTCCACCAGGGCCCGATAGAGGCGGGAACTCTTGTTGGTCCCCCCGCCGCCGAAGAGGGTCATCCCGCTGGCTCCGGTGAGCACGGTGTCCAGCACCACCAGGGGGTAGAAGTCGGGGTGGGAGGCCGGGGGAGTGTGGAAGACGACGGTGAAGTAGGCGGTGTTTCCCTCCCCTTCCAGCACCACCCGTCGCTCCCCCCGCTGCGGCGGCTCGACCGGGCGGCGGTCGCTGGGGAGGCCGCCCGCCGGAATGGAGCCGAAGTGCTTATGGATCAGATCCAGTATCCGGTCCGGGTCGAAGTCGCCCACAGCGACAGCGATGGCGTTGCTGGGGACGTAATAGGTGCGGTAGTGGTTGTAAAGGTCGTCCCGCGTCATCGTCTGGAGGTCGCACATATGGCCCAGGGTCTCGTGACCATAGGGGTGGACGCGGAAGGCGGCGGCCATCACCTCCTCGCTGAGCAGGAAGAGGGGGTCGTTCTCCGCCCCCTGTCGCTCACTGATGATGACGGTCCGCTCCGCTTCCACCTCCTTCGGATCGAACAACGCGCCCGTCATCCGGTCCGCCTCGATCTCCATCTCCAGTTCGATCTTCTCAGCGGGGAGGGTGGCGTAGTAGGTGGTGAAATCGTACCAGGTCGCTCCGTTCCACATCCCCCCTTCGCGGGAGATCGCCTTGTCGGCGGTCCCTTTGGGCCATTTCGGCGTGCCCTTGAAGAGCATATGCTCCACCCAGTGGGAGATGCCGGTGATGCCGACGTGCTCCTTCCCGCTGCCGACCCGGTACCAGACCCAGAAACTGGCGACCGGGGCGGTGTGGACGTCTCGCAGAAGAACCGTCAGACCGTTGTCGAGCGTCGTCTTTATTGTGCTCATTCAACTTCCTTTCTCATTGTTGAGGGGCCGATGAGGATCGGTGATGCCCTCGCCGTTAAAGCCGCGGCCGACGCCTCGGTAGATGAACCCCACCTTGCGGACCGCGCCGGGATCGTAGATGTTGCGCCCGTCAATCAGGATCGGCCGACGCATCAAGTCGCGCACGCGCGCCAGGTCCAGATGCTTGAACTCGTTCCAGTCCGTCACCACCACCAGCGCGTCGCACCCTTCGGCCAGGGTGTAGGGATCGGGGCAGAGTTCCATCTCCGGCAGGAGGCGGCGGGCGTTCTCCATCGCGGCGGGGTCGTAGCCCCGCACGTGGGCCCCTTCTGCGATCAGGTAGTGGGCGATGGTGATGGCCGGGGCCTCTCGCATATCATCGGTGTTGGGCTTGAAGGAAAGGCCCAACAGCCCGACGGTCTTGCCGTGCAGATCCCCCAACACGTCCCGCAGTTTGCGGATCACCATCCTCCGCTGGTCGGCGTTGATCTCCATCACCGCGTAGAGTAACTGGGGGTGGCGTCCGTGGGTGGCGGCCATATGGGCCAGCGCCTTCACGTCTTTGGGGAAACAGGAGCCACCGTACCCCACCCCCGCGTCCAGGAAGTGGGGACCGATGCGGGGGTCGTACCCCATCCCGGTGGCGACCTCTTTGACGTCCGCCCCCAGCGCCTCGCAGATGTTGGCGATCTCGTTGATGAAGGAGATGCGGGTGGCGAGGAAGGCGTTGGAGGCGTACTTGATCATCTCCGCCGTCCGGAGGTCGGTGATCATAATCGGGGCGCGGAGGGGGAGATGGAGTTGGGCGACCTTTTCCGCCGCATCTCGGTCCACCGACCCGAGGATGATGCGGGCCGGATTCATAAAGTCGCTGATGGCGGACCCCTCCCGCAGGAACTCGGGGCAGGAGACGACGGAGAACTCCACCTCGTCTCCCCGTCGGGCGCGGATGATGTCCGCGATCCAGTCCCCGGTCCCCACCGGCACGGTGGACTTGTTGACGATGATGAGGGGGTGATCTAGCACATCGGCGATGGACTCGGCAGCCATCCGGACGTACCGCATATCCGCCTCCCCGTCCACCCCCTCCGGGGTGCCGACGGCGATGAAGGCGAACTCGGCCTCTTTCAGCGCCTCGGCGTAGGAGGTGGTGAAGGAGAGCCGCTCCGCCCGGACGTTGCGCTCCACCAGTTCCTCCAGCCCCGGTTCGTAGATGGGCATGATACCCTGTTTGAGTTTCTCGATCTTCTCTTCGTCGATGTCGAGGCAAATCACTCGGTTGCCCAAGTCGGCGAAGCAGGCACCAGTAACCAGCCCCACGTACCCCACACCGATCACGGTGATGTTCTTCACGGCTTCCTTTCTCCTTCCAACTTGGCTTCGGCTGAGGCGAATGATACCACAATCGTCTTTTTGTTCCAAGTCCACCCGCCGCGCGTCGGGGCCTCTCGCCTATCAATCTGGGATGCGTAGAGATGACCAGTGTCACGTCCTAGCCCCTTCGCAGGGGCGACCGGTCGTCGTCAGAGTCTCGGTTGTCTTTGGGGGTGGCAAGCCCGGAGACTCGAGACGGGGGAAGGCCCCGCTCAGGGCCTGCCGTCTGAGGCGTCGCTCGCGACGTCTCTCGTGGGTGGGGGGCTCTTGAACCCGCTGCCGGTGAGGACCACCACCACGGTCCCCGCCAGCCGATCCCGCAGGCGGTCCAGTGCGGCGACCGCCACCGCCGACGTGGGTTCGACGTAGAAACCCTGGTGGGCCAGTCGCTCGCGTGCTCCGAGGGTCTCTGCGTCCGGGACGGCGACGAAGCCTCCTCCGCTGGCGCGGACGGCCGCCAGGACCTCCCGCCCGCGCACCGGCGCGGCGATGCGTACCCCTTCGGCGACGGTCTCCCCCTCGGCGACCGGCTCCGGCTCCTCCAGCCCGCGCTCCCACGCGACGACCAGCGGCGCACAGGCAGCAGCCTGGACTCCGTAGAGTCGGGGGGGGCGCTGGATGCACCCCGCGGCGCGCAGTTCCTTGAACCCCATCGCCAATCCGAGCAGCAGCGACCCGTGGCCGACGGGGAGGACGATCGCGTCGGGTGCCCGCCGACCGAGTTGCTCCCACAGTTCGAAGGCGGCGGTCTTCATCCCGTGGTGGATCAGCGGGTGGTAGACGTGGCTGGCGTAGACAGCCCCCTTCGCGACGGCTCTCAGCACAGCCTGCGCTGCCTCCCGGCGCGGGCCGGGGACCTCGACCAACTTCGCACCGTAGGCGCTGATCTGCGCTTTTTTCGCCGGCGAGGCGTGGGCGGGGACGTAGATGGTGGCCCGGATGCCGGCCCGCGCGGCGTAGGCAGCCAGGCTCGACCCGGCGTTGCCGGAGGAATCCTCCACGACGGATTCCACCCCGGCGGCCGCCAACGCGGTGACCAACACCGCCGTTCCTCGATCCTTGAAGGAGCCCGTGGGGTTGAGGGACTCGCACTTGAGGTAAACCGGGCGGTCGTCCCACCTTGCCTCCACCAGAGGGGTCATTCCCTCCCCCAGGGAGACGGGCCGGGCGGCCTCGGGCAGCGGCAGGGCGTGCTGGTACCGCCAGAGGGTGAACTCGGTCAGGGCGACCTGCGCCGGATCGAAGGTCGGTGCGGCGACCACTCTCAACGGTTCACCGCAGTCGCACCGAAACCGGGTTACTTCCAACCGGTAGGTCCTTCCGCAGCGGGTGCAGGTGAGGTGCATCGGGCCTCCTACGTTGCCTGCCTTATATCCCTTGTCCGCTCAAAATGCGCGATATGTCATCTGCGCTCGGCCGGCCCCGGGCATCCCCACGCGGGCCCCCACATCGCGCCGTAGGTAGCGAGGATGCCGCAACCGTAGCAGGTCCGCCCCCGGCAGTCGGGTCGCGGCTCGGCCCGCTGGCTCCGCTCCCACTCCTGGCGCAGGTAGCCTTTGCGAACCCCCGTGTCGATGTGGTCCCAGGGAAACACCTCGTCCAGGTCGCGCCGTCGGTGGGCGTAGAAGCCCGCGTCAAGCCCGGCCTCGGTCAGCGCGGCCGACCAGGCCCCCCAGTCGAACCACTCGTCCCATCCATCGAATCTCGCTCCCCGCTCCCGGGCGCGGCGGATCACCTGGCCCAGCCGCCGATCGCCCCGGGAGAGGATCGCCTCCAACAGGCTCATCCGGGGCTCGTTCCAACTGACCTTCAATCCACCGCCTCGCAGCCGCCTCTTGAGCACGTGCTGCTTGGCGCGGATCTCGTCCATCGACGCAAGGGGAGCCCACTGAAAGGGAGTATGCGGCTTGGGGACGAAGGTGCTGACGCTCACGTTGACCTGGGCGCGGCGGCCGTGGACCTTGCGCCCCTCGGCGCGGACCGCGTGGACCAGGTCGGCGATGGCTTCCACGTCCGCCATCGTCTCCCCCGGCAGGCCGATCATAAAGTACAATTTCACCGTCCGCCACCCCCGGGCGAAGACCTCCCGCGCCACCTCCAGCATCTGCCCGGTGGGGATCGGCTTGTTGATGACGGACCGCATCCGCTCCGTCCCGGCCTCCGGCGCGAACGTGAACCCCGTCCGCCGCCCCCGGCTGATCCCGTCCGCCAGGTCAATAGAGAAGGACTCGATGCGCAGGCTGGGGAGGGAAAGGGAGAGATGTCGATCGGCGTACCGCCGAGTGAGCGCTTCGACCAACTCGCCGATGCGGGAGTAATCGGCGGAGGAAAGGGAGAGAAGGGCGATCTCCTCATAACCGGTCTGGGCCAGGATCTCGTCCACCGCCTCCAGGATCTC
>DROW01000022.1 GCA_011388675.1 Chloroflexota bacterium
CGCGGACGACGAGACGCTGCGGGAGATCTTCCGGCGGGCGGTGGTCGCCAAGCCGAGGGGACACCACCTGGCGGAGGAGCCCGTGCCCGCCGCCCGGCCGATGTCGCAGATCGGAGGTTGACGATGGAACTGACCCATCTGGATGAGAAGGGCGCGGCGCGGATGGTCGATGTGACGGCGAAGAAACCGACGGTGCGGGAGGCCGTGGCCGCCGGGGAGGTGTGGATGCAGCCGGAGACCCTGGCACTGATCCAGAGCGGCGGCGTGCCGAAGGGGGACGTGCTGGCGGTGGCCCGCGTCGCCGGGATCCAGGCGGCGAAACGGACCCCCGACCTGATCCCCCTCTGCCATCCCCTGCCCATCACGGCGGTGGAGGTCGATTTCTCCTTCGACGAGCAGCGGCCCGCCGTCCGCATCGTGGCCCGGGTCCGCTGCACCGGCGTCACCGGCGTCGAGATGGAAGCACTGACGGCGGTGTCCGTCGCCGCGCTGACCATCTACGATATGTGCAAGGCGGTGGACCGCGGGATGCGCATTCAGAACGTGCGCCTGATCCGCAAGACGGGCGGGAAGAGCGGGGAGTGGGTGGCGGAGGAGATGGGGGGACGCGGGGACGCGGAGAGGCGGAGACAGGGAGAGGGGTGAACAGCACCCCGGCTTGCAACAGCCTCAGGCCGGGAGGAGGCCCTCTTCGTCGCCCTGGTGGAGGAGATGCTGCGGGAGATGCGGCGGGACGGTGCAGGTGCTGGAAGCGATCAAACTGATGATGGACCGGCCCGGCGTCGTCTTCGTGATCGGGGCCTCGCGGAAGGTGGTGGAGGCAGCGGTGGCGGCCCCCGTTCGCCTCTGAGCTCTGGTTCTCCGGCCTCTGGGCCTCTGAGGGGGGCCAGAGGGGGACCTGCCCCCCTCTGGTCGCGCGCAACGCACCGTGCCGGTTGTCCGGCGAAAGGGTACGGAATTACAAACCCTTACAGCCGAAACACACCTACCTCGACCGGGTCCGCGCCGCTCTTTCGCGGGTCGGAGCGAGAAGCGGGCGCTGTTCCTCCCCCCTGCCCCCCTGCCTCCCCCGCCAAAGCGCACCTCCTGTCTCATTCCTGGTTGCAGTCGCTCCGAAACCGATTATAATACAAACGCAGATACCTGGATCCTGCCCCGGAGGACGCCGATGCGTAAAGATGCCAACGAATCGCCTCACCCGGCCGACGACCACCCGCTGGCCCAACTGCTGGAGGAGTACGCCCCCGTCTGCTCGCTGGAGCGCGGTGCGATCGTTCGCGGTGTGATCGTCCAGGTCGAATCGTCGGCCCTCGTGGTGGACGTGGGGGCCAAGTGCGAAGGAGTGGTTCCGGAAAGAGAACTGGTGCGCCTGGATCCCCAGTTCCTGGCCTCCCTCAAGCCAGGGGATGAGGTGGACGTCTGCGTGCTCAACCCCGATGGCCCTCGGGGCGAGATCGTCCTTTCCATCCTAAAGGCCCAACAGGCCCAAGACTGGTGCCGGGCCCGAGCGCTGAAAGAGAGCCAGGAGATCGTCGAACTGGAGGTCGAGAGTTCCAACCGCGGTGGTGTGTTGGTTCGGATCGGCGGCCTGCGCGGGTTCGTGCCCGCCTCCCAACTCGACCCTGCCAGGGGCGTTCCCCGGATCTCGGACCCGGCGTGCGGTGAGGCGTTGGCGGCCCTGGTGGGCGAACGGATACGGCTGGTGGTCATCGAAGCGGACCAGGACAGGAACCGGTTGATCCTGTCCGAGCGGGCCGCGCTGGCCCGGCAACGGGAGGAGGCCGGCAAACGGGTCCTGGCGACGCTGCAGGAGGGAGACGTCCGTAAGGGGCGGGTCAGAAATCTGACCCACTTCGGTGCCTTCATCGACCTGGGGGGGCTGGACGGGTTGCTCCACCTCTCCGAGATCTCCTGGGAGCCGGTGGGGCACCCCGCCGATGTCCTCCAGGTCGGGCAGGAGGTGGAGGTGTTGGTGCTCAGCGTCGACCGGGAACGGCAGCAGGTCGCGCTGAGTATGAAACGGCTGGAGCCCGACCCCTGGATGACGGTAGGGGAGCGGTATCAGGTGGGGCAACTGGTGCAGGCACGGATCACCCGCCTGACCAAGTGGGGCGCTTTCGCCCGCATCGTCGGGGATGAGGCGATCGAGGGACTGATCCACATCTCCGAGTTGGACGACCGAAAAATCAATCACCCCAGCGAGGTCGTCCAGCCGGGCGACGTGGTCACGTTGCGGGTGGTCCGCCTGGAGCCGGAACGGCACCGGATGGGCCTGAGCCTCCGGCAGGCCCTGGGGAGGTCGCCATCCCCTTCCTCGGCCGATTCCCTCTCCTCGACCGTCGAGAGGGCCCTGCCGGACGGATCCCGTGCGGCATAAGGGAGGCAACGGGAGAGCCGCGCGGGGAAAGAGAGTGGATGACTGATTATGGAAAAGAGCCATTGGGAACGGTTCACGCCGGAAGCGGGGCGGGTGCTTCGCATCGCGGAGGAGGCAGCGGTGCAGATGCACCACCTCTACGTGGGCACCGAACACCTCCTCCTGGGCCTGATCCAAGAGGGAGAAGGTAGAGCGGCCCATCTCCTGCGCCAATCGGGCCTGGACCCCCAGCAGGTCCGCAATCTGATCCGACGGTTCGGCCCGGAGGAGCAGCCGCAGCACTTCACCCGCCCGACGCTGACCGAGAGCACCAAGCGGGTGATCCAGCACGCGCTGGAGGAGGCCCGACGACGGGGCGATCCAAAGGTCGACACCGAGCACATCCTGCTCGCGCTGATCCAGGAGGGGCGGGGGATCGCGCTGGACATCCTGAACATCCTCGGGGTGGACACCGAAGCGCTGCGCCGCGAGGCGATCCGCTTGCTGGCCGACCGCCCGGTCCCCGCCCCCCGCCGACGGCTCGCCCGCAGGGTGGCGCGGACGCCGCTGGTGGACCAGTTGGCGACCGACCTGACCGCCCTCGCCGAAGAGGGGAAACTGGACCCGGTGATCGGGCGGGAGCAGGAGATCGAGCGGGTCATCCAGATCCTGGCCCGTCGGACGAAGAACAACCCCGCCCTCATCGGCGAGCCGGGGGTGGGCAAGACCGCCATCGTCGAGGGGCTGGCTCAGCGGATCGTCGCCGGGGATGCCCCCTCCATCCTGCTGGACAAACGGGTCCTCCAGTTGGACGTCGGCTCCCTGGTCGCCGGGACGATGTACCGCGGTCAGTTCGAGGAGCGGCTGAAGAAGGTGCTGGAGGAACTGAAGCAGAGCAACTCCATCCTCTTCATCGACGAGATGCATATGCTGGTGGGGGCCGGGGCCGCCGGTTCGTCGGTGGACGCGGCCAACATCCTCAAGCCGGCCCTGGCGCGGGGCGAACTCCAGTGTATCGGCGCGACCACCTTGGACGAGTACCGCCGATACATCGAGTCGGACGCAGCGCTGGAGCGCCGCTTCCAGCCGGTCATCGTGCGGGAGCCGACCGTTGAGGAGACCATCGAGATCCTGCGCGGCGTCGTCTCCCTCTACGAGGAGCACCACCACCTGCGCATCACCGACGAGGCTCTGGTCGCCGCCGCCCGCCTCTCCGCACGGTACATCTCCGACCGATACCTGCCGGACAAAGCGATCGACCTGATCGACGAGGCCGCCTCCCGCGTGCGGATGTACAAGGCCCCCCAGGCGGTCGAGATGCGGAAGGCGTACGCCGCCCTGCGGGAGGTGGAACGGAAGGCCGAGCAGGCCGTGACCGAGGAACGGTTCGAGGAGGCCCGACGGTTCCG
Organism: Chloroflexota bacterium; assembly: GCA_011388675.1. GTDB lineage: Bacteria > Chloroflexota > Anaerolineae > B4-G1 > DUEL01 > DUEL01. The sequence goes on from DROW01000022.1 coordinate 3,766, forward strand.
GATGGAGGCCGAGCGGCTGGGCGAACGGATCGAAGCGCTGCGGGAGGAGTGGGATCGGGGCGCGGACCTCGTCGTCCGGCCGGAGGACGTGGCCGAGGTCGTCTCGATGTGGACCGGCATCCCCGTCGCCCAGTTGACGGCCGAGGAGACGGAGCGGCTCCTCCACATCGAGGAGGAGTTGAAGAAGCGGATCGTCGGGCAGGACGAGGCGATCGAGGTGGTGGCCCGGGCCATCCGACGGGCCCGCGCCGGCCTGAAGGACCCCCGCCGCCCGATCGGCTCCTTCATCTTCCTCGGGCCCACCGGCGTGGGCAAGACGGAGTTGACCCGCGCCCTGGCCGAGTTCCTCTTCGGCACCGAGGACGCCCTGATCCGGCTGGATATGTCCGAGTATATGGAGCGCCACACCGTCGCCCGGCTGGTCGGCGCGCCGCCCGGGTACGTCGGCTACGAGGACGCCGGGCAGTTGACCGAGGCGGTCCGCCGCCGCCCCTTCTCCATCGTCGTCTTCGACGAGGTGGAGAAGGCCCACCCGGAGATCTTCAACGTCCTCTTGCAGGTGATGGAGGAAGGGAACCTGACCGATGCCCGAGGGCGACGGGTGGACTTCCGCAACACGATCGTGATTATGACCTCCAACATCGGCGCGGAGACCATCCGCCGGGGCGGCATCGGCTTCTCTCTCCCATCCGACCGCGGACGGGAAGCGGAACTGGATTACAAAGAGATGAGCCAGCGGCTCCAGGAGGAACTGAAACGGACGTTCCGACCGGAGTTCCTGAACCGGCTGGACGCGGTGGTCATCTTCCGGCCGCTGGGGCCGGAGCAGGTGGCACAGATCGTGGACCTGGAGATCCAGCGGGTCGCCGACCGGCTGAAAGAGCAGGAGATCCACCTGGAGATCTCCCCCTCTGCGCGGGACCTGCTGGCGCGGGAGGGATATTCGCCGGAGTACGGTGCCCGGCCCCTGCGGCGGGTGATCCAGCGTCGGGTGGAGGACGCGCTGTCGGACGCTATGCTTTCCGGTCGATTCACCGCTGGCGATACCGTGCTGGTGGATGCGGAGGGGGATGAGATCGTCCTGAAGAAAGCCTCACATGATTGATCTGCTGTGGGTCCTCCAACGGCTGACCTGGACCGATCTCCTGGACATCTCTCTCGTCGCGCTGATCTTCTTCCTCATCCTGTACTTTCTCCGGGGGACCCGTGCCGTCTCCCTGCTGCGAGGCATCGTCCTGCTGGCCATCGTCCTGGCCCTGCTGGGGGGGCTCTTCCCGCTGCGGGCGTTCGGCTGGCTGGTGGAGCGGGCGTTGCCGGCCCTGCTGGTCGCCGTGCCGGTCATCTTCCAGCCGGAACTTCGTCGGGCGCTGGAGCGACTGGGCAGAGCGGGGGGGATGCTGGCGCGGCCCGCGGGCCGGAGAGCGGCCGTTGAGCGGGCCATCGGCGCCGTCGCCAAAGCCGCCCGCACCCTCTCCAAGCGGAAGGTCGGGGCTCTGATCGTCTTCGAGCGGGAGACCGGCCTTCAGGACTACGTGGAGACCGGGGTTCTCCTCAACGCCGATCCCTCCCCAGAACTGCTGATCGCCCTCTTCAACCCCCAGACCGCCCTCCACGACGGTGCGGTGATCCTGCGCAACGGCCAGATCGTCGCCGCCTCCTGCGTCCTCCCGCTCTCCACCGCCTTCCTGGACGACCGCCGCCTGGGGCTGCGCCACCGGGCCGCGCTGGGGATCACCGAGGAATCGGACGCCGTGGCCGTCGTCGTCTCCGAGGAGAGGGGATCGATCTCCGTCGCCCACAACGGCCGCATCATCCGCGACCTGGACCCGGAGCGGCTGGAGCGGGTACTGCGGGCTTTCCACCGGCCGATGCTGGAGCCTCCCTGGCCCGCCTGGCTCCGTCGTTGGTTCGCCCGCCCCGAGGGAGAGGAAAAGGTAGAAGGATGAGAAACGCGCTGCGCTGGCTGTTCTCCAACCTGGGCCTGATGGTCCTCTCCGTCGCCCTGGCCTTCCTCGTCTGGGCCGTGGCGGTGGAGCAGGAGAACCCTACGATGGAGCGCCGCTACCCCACCCCGATCCCGGTCACCATCCCCCCCGCCCCGGAGGGGATGACCCTCTACGGCGAGACCGACGTCCAGGTCTACGTCACCCTCCGCGCCCCCCGGTCGGTGATGGAGAGCCTGCGTCCGGAGGACTTCCGCGCGACGGTGGACATCGACCAGATGGAAGTGGGTGCCCAGCATCTCCCGGTCCAGGTACAGGTGAACCGGGAGCCGGTCCGCGTCCTGGAGGTGGAACCGGCGGAGATCACCCTCTACCTGGAGCCTACGGGCTACGCGACCGTGCCGGTCGGCGTGCGCTTGGACGGGAACACCGCCATCGGCTACATCCCCCGCCCCCCCATCGTCAACCCGATGACCACGACGGTCAGCGGCCCGGCCTCCCTGGTCTCCCGCGTCGCGGAAGCGGTCGCCGTCGTCTCCATCGAGGGAGAACGGGCGGACGTTGAAGGGACGTTCGAACTGGTCCCTCAGGACGAGGAAGGGGCGACCGTCCCCTATGTCGTGCTCGACCCCGCTGAGGTCGCCGTCCACGTCCCGATCGAGAAACTGAGCGGGTTCCTGGAGGTCGCGGTGACCGCCCTGTTGGAGGGCCAGGTCGCTCCAGGCTACCGGATCTCCAGCATCACCGTGGACCCGCCGCTGGTGACCGTCTACGGCCCGCCGGAGGCCATCGAGCAGATCCCCGGCTACCTCCAGACGGTCCCCCTGAACCTGGAAGGGGCCAAAGGGGACATCACGGCCCAACTCCCCCTGGTGGTCCCGGAGGGAGTGTCGCTGGTGGGGATGGAAGAACCGGTGGTCACCGTGCGGGTCTCCATCGTCCCGCTGGAGGGCAGCCTGACCGTCGAACGGAAGGTGGAGATCCAGGGAATGGAACCCGGCTTCACCGCCACCGTCGCGCCGGACGTGGTGGAGGTGATCCTCAGCGGCCCGCTGCCGGTCCTCGATCAGTTGACGGAGGACGAGGTGCGGGTGCTCGTCGACCTGCTTGGATTGAACCCGGGGATCCACTCGCTGAAGCCCGAGGTGGTGGTGCCCCCAGAGGTGAGGGCGGAGGCGGTGATCCCCTCCAGCGTGCAGGTGGAGATCGCCCTGCTGGCAACCCCTACACCCACACCGGAGAGATGACGATGCGCCAACCGATCGTCGCGCTGGTGGGACGTCCGAACGTGGGGAAATCCACCCTCTTCAACCGGCTGGTCGGCCGGCGGCTGGCAGTGGTGGACGACCGGCCCGGCACGACCCGCGACCGCATCCAGGCCTCGTGCGAGTGGGATGGGGTCCACTTCACCGTGGTGGACACCGGCGGCATCGAGGTGCTGCCGGAAAAGGTGGAAAAGGGGGTGCGGCCCGCACCGGACCAGCCGCTGGCGGAGGACTCGGCCGCCTTCATCCCCCTGATCCGGGCCCAGGCGGAGATGGCGATCGAGGAAGCGGACGTGATCGTCTTCCTGACCGACGCCCAGGCCGGGTTGACCCCCGCCGACGAGGAGGTGGCGGACATCCTCCGCCGCTCCGAGAAGCCGGTCTTCCTCGCTGCCAACAAGGCGGAAAGCCCCCGCGTCCGGGAACAGGCAGTGGAGTTCTACGCCCTGGGCCTGGGGGAGGTGTACCCCATCTCCGCCCTGCACGGAGTCGGCGTGGCGGATCTGCTGGATAGGGTGGTGCAGGCGCTGCCGACGTGGGAGGCGGAGCCGGAGGACGAGTCGGTCAAACTGGCGATCGTGGGCCGGCCCAACGTGGGGAAGTCCTCCCTCCTCAACCGGCTGTTGGGAGAGGAGCGGGCCATCGTCAGCCCGGTCCCGGGCACCACGCGGGACGCCATCGACACGCGGATGGAGTGGGAGGGGGTCCCCATCACGCTGATCGACACCGCAGGCATCCGGCGGCGAGGGCGGATTCGACCGGGGGTGGAGAAGTGGTCGGTCCTGCGCGCGCTGCGGGCCATCCAGCGGGCAGACGTGGCTCTCCTGATGATCGACGCCACGGAGGGAGTCACGGCCCAAGACACCCACGTCGCCTCCTTCGTGCTCGATGAGGGGTGCGGGGTGGTCGTGCTGGTCAACAAGTGGGACGCCATCAAGAAGGATACCTACACGATGCAGGAGTACACCCTGCACGTGCGGGAGGCGCTGAAGTTTATGGACTACGTGCCGGTCCTCTTCATCTCCGCCCTCACCGGCAAACGGGTCGACCGGGTCATCCCCACCGCGCTGGAGGTCCACGAGGCCCGGCAGCACCGCATCCCCACCGGAGAGTTGAACCGGATCATCCAGGACGCCGTCGCCCGGCACGCACCGCCCAGCAAGCGGGGCAAACGGCTGAAGATCTACTTCGTCAGCCAGCCGGAGGTCGCCCCGCCTACCTTCGTCTTCCACGTCAACGACCCCGACCTGGTCCACTTCTCCTACGAGCGGTACCTGGAGAACCGGATTCGGGAGCATTACCCCTTCGTCGGTACGCCCCTGCGGTTGATCTTCCGCGAGCGCGGTCGGAAGAAGAAAAATCGGTAGCCACCGGATGTTCGACCTGTTGAAACTCCTCTCCGTTCTCGTTCTGGTCCTCTTCCTCCTGGGTCGGCGGTGGAACCTGGGCTGGGTGCTGCTGTTGGCGTCGGTCCTCTTGGGTGCCCTCTTCGCCCGTCCCCCGCTGGATCTGTGGCAGGATTTCCTGACGGCGGCCCTCTCCCCCCTCACCCTCCGTCTGGCGGCGGTGGTGATCTTCATTATGATGCTGGGTGAACTCCTGCGCGAGACGGCGGGGCTGGAGCGGATGGCGGAGGGGCTGGAGGGGTTGGTGAGGGACGCACGGATCGTGCTGGCCGTGTGGCCCGCCTTCATCGGCCTCCTGCCGATGGTGGGTGGGGCAATGTTCTCGGCCCCGCTGGTCGATCAGATCGGCGAACGGCTGAAGATCGACGGCGCGCGCCGTACCTTCGTCAACTACTGGTTCCGCCACGCCTGGGAGTACGTCTTCCCTCTCTACCCCTCCTTCCTCCTGGGTGCGGCGTTGCTGGGCATCTCCGAACACCGGGCGACCACTACCCTCTGGCCGCTCTTCGCTGCCAGCATCGCTGGCGGCGTCCTCTTCGGCCTCGTGGGGATCCATCGGGAAGAAGGGCGACGCCCGCCCGATCAACGGAACGGCCTCTCCCTCCTGGCGCGGGGCGGCTGGCCCGTGGTCCTCGTGCTGGTGTTGGCCCTGGTCGTCCACGTGGACCTCCTGATCGCGCTGCCGGCGGTCATCCTCCTCCTCATCCGGGTCTACCGCATCCCCCTGGAGAGAGTGGTGACGATCATTTGGCAGCGCATTCCGTGGCGGACGGTGGTGGTGATCTTCGGGGCGATGGTCTTCCGCCAGGTCCTCGAATCGACCGGGGCGGTCCGTGCCCTGTCCGGGGCCTTCGCCGCGCTGCACGTCCCCCCGCCGGTCCTGCTGTTCGCGGTTCCCTTCGCCGCCGGTCTGCTGACCGGGCTGGGCACCGGCGCGTTCAGCATTGGGTTCCCCATCGTCGTGCCGCTCCTGGCCCACACCCCTCCAAGCGCCGGTGAGATCGCCTGGATGTGGTCCGGCGGCTTCCTGGGGGTTATGCTCTCCCCGATGCACCTCTGCCTGGCTCTCACCCACGATTACTTCCACGCCCGCCTGGGCGCGGTCTATCAGCGGCTCCTTCCCGCCGTGCTGCTGGTGGGCGCGACCGGGGGCGGGCTGTACCTGCTCTCCCACTGACCCCCCCGGGCCGGAGGGCCCGGACGATGTGTGGGCTCCCATCCGAACCTCGGTGGAGTCTGTAGCGGCTCAGCGGGTGGGGTTGAAAAGAAGCCACCAGCCCGATAGGAAAAAAGGTCTATTGGCAAATCATCTGGCAATGTGTTAGAATGAGGAGAGATGGTAGCGGTCCCAAAATCTCCACGGCCCTTCCAGATTTTCTGCTGGTCGCTCGCCGGAGGGGCGACCGTTGCACTCATTGACGCAAGCCGTGGAATCCCCGTTCCAGCGATCCCCCTCCTTCTGCTCGTTTTCCTCCCCGCCACCTGGGCCCTTCACACGCTCTCCTTTCGCATCCACAGAGGGATCTACCACTCCTTCGAGGGGGCCGTCTGCCTCGCCTGCGCCCTTCTCTTCGGCCCGGCAGCCGCTGCGTGGGTGGCCGGACTGGGCGCTGCGCTCAACGAGATCTTCGCGCGCCGCCGCGGGCTGCTCTTCGCCGCGCGCTCGTGGGGGATGTTCGTCCTGATCTGGCTGCTGGGCGGGTACGTGTATCGAGCCGTCGGCGGCGCTATTCCCCTGACCCGGCTGGAGATCGGCGACCTGGGCAAGGCCCTCTTCTTCGCACTTGTCGTCGCCGTCGCCAACCGGCTGGTGATCACGGTGAGCCATTTCCTCCAGCGTATCCAGGCCCTGGACTACCTGACCCGGACCGCTCCGCGCACATTGCTCATCGAGATGGCTGTGATGCCCAGCGGGGCCGCGATGGCCGTCGCTTACTACCACGCCGGCCCGCTGGTGCTGTTGCTCCTGCTCCTTCCCTTGCTGATCGTCGGCTTTCTGGCCCAACGGCTGGGCCAGGCCCAGGAAAGCCTTGAGCAGCAGATCGCTGCGCGGGATGCCCTCAGCCGGGCCGGGCTGTTCATCGGCTCCTCCGAGGAACTGGAGCCCATACTGGAACTGATCCGGGAGGGGATCGGCCAGTTGATCGACACGAGTAACTTCTGGGTGGCGATCTACGACCCGGAGCGTCGGGAACTGGTCTACGAAATCGTCTACGACGAAGGGCATCGCTATCCCTCCGTCCGTCTGCCCTACCGGCCCGGTGAGGGGGTCGCCGCCTGGATCATCGAGCACTGCCGCCCCCTGCTGATCCACACCTACGAAGAGATTCAGGCCCTCGGGATCGACCGAACCGTGGGCGGGAGCGGCAAACCAGCGGAGTCCCTGCTGGGGGTCCCGATGATGGTCAAAGGCAAAGTGGTCGGGGCCATCTGCGTCCAGAGTTACACCCCGCACACCTTCACCGAAGAGGAGCAGCAACTACTGATGGCTCTCGCCAACCAGGCCGCGGTCGCGCTGGAGAACGCCCGCCTCTTCCAGGAGATCGTGCAGAACCGAGAGTACCTGCGCACGGTGTTAGACAGCGTGGACCACGCCATCATCGTGACCAGTCTGGACGGGCGGGTCCGTCTGGTGAACCGGGCGGTGGAAGTGCTCCTGGGCGTCCCGAACGAGGAGGCCATCGGCCGCACGCTGGACGAGATCGTGCCACACGCCGGCGTCAGCGAGGCGATCCGCCACCTGATGAGCGGGGAGAGCGTCCGGGAGGAAACCACGGAGATCGAACTGAGCGACGGGCGGGTGATGGTGGCCCACCTCACCCCCGTGACGAACGGAGAAGGGGAACAGATCGGCTACGTGATGACGATGGCCGACGTGACCGCCCTCCATCAACTGAGCGAACTGAAATCGCGGATGATCCGCATCGCTTCCCACGACCTGCGCAACCCGCTCCACCTGGCAAAGGGGTTCTTCGAGGTACTGCTGGAGGACCTCGAACTGGCCGCGTACCAGCAACAACTGGCCGCCCGCGTGACGAGGAACCTGGGGACGATGGAGCGGCTGATCGACAACCTGCTGGAGTTGGAGCGGATCGAGGCGGCCGAGGTCGTTCGGGAAGCCGCGGTGGACTTCGCCGCGCTGACCCGGGAGGTTGTGCAGGAGCAACGGTTCCGCACGGAGATGAAACGGCTCCGGTTGTGGACCGAGATCCCGGAGGAGCCTTTGCTGGTGAAAGGGGACCGTCACCTCCTTGCCCAGGTGGTCGTCAACCTGCTGGACAACGCGATCAAGTACACTCCGTCGGGCGGGGACATCTGGGTTCGGCTACGCCGGGAGGGAGACGAAGCCGTTCTCACCGTGCGGGATACCGGGATCGGCATCCCGAAGGAATCGTTGCCCCACGTCTTCGAGCAGTTCTACCGGGCCCACCAGCCGGGGACGGAGCGGGTCCCGGGGACGGGGCTCGGGCTGAGCCTCGTTCAGGCCGTCGTGCGGGAGCACGGCGGAAGGGTGTGGGCGGAGAGCGAGGGCGTCCCTGGCAAGGGGTCCCTATTCGGCGTGGCCCTTCCCCTTCTTTAAGACCTCTTCTTCCCCCGCTTGCGCCGCCGCCGCGTGCCCCCCAGGTAGGCGGGAGCGAGGATGGCGAACAGCGTGCTCCGGCTCACGTCCACCATCCGGGTCGCCAGTTGGGGGTCCAGTTTGTCGATGGGAGTAGCCGTGGTGACGACGGTGGGGAGCCGGGCGTTGTACCGATACTCGAAGATCTGATACAGTTTCTCCCGCGCCCACGGCGTCGCCGATTCGGTCCCCAGCGCGTCCAACACCAGGTACGGGGCACGCCGCACCTCCTCGAACCGTTTGTCGAAGGGAACCAGGCTGGTAGGGGCAAAGGTCGCCCGCAGGTGGTCCAGCAGATCGGGGACGAAGACGAAGAGAACTGGGTGGCCCTGGCGAACCCACTCGTTGGCGATGGCCGCTGCCAGGTGGGTCTTGCCACAACCGTGCTCCCCGGTGAAGACCAGCCAACCTTCAGGCTCCTGGGCGAACGCCTGGGCGATCTCCACCGCCCGGCGCAGGTTTTCAGCCTCCTCCCTGGGCAGTTCCCCTTCCCGCAGGTCGAACGTCCCGAAGGTCTGGTGAGCGTGCAGGTCGAGGCTGCCCAGATCCGAGCCCTCCGAGGGGCCCACCTGCCGGTAGTCGGGGGCGAGGATGGTGACGATCTGGGTCAGGTCGGGGTCGACCAGTCGGGAGCGGATGCGGAGGGGGATCTCCTCCAACTCGTGGTTGGTGGTGATGACGGTGGGCAGCCGCGCGTTGTACCGGTAGTTCAGGATCTGGAACAGTTTCTCCTGAGCCCAGGGGGTGGGGGCCTCGGTGCCCAGATCGTCCAGGATCAGCACCGGTGCGGTGCGGACCTGTTCGAACCGCTCGTCGTAGGTGATGGGGCTGGTGGGGGCGAAGGTCGCCCGCAGGTGGTCCAGCAGGTCGGGGACGGTGACGAAGAGGACGGGCTGCCCCCGCTCAATGCAGCGGTTGGCGATGGCCGCCGCCAGATGGGTCTTGCCGCAGCCGTAACCGCCCTTGATCAGCAGCCAACCGGAGGGGGCCTCGGCGAAGGCCCGGGCCGTCTCGTAGGCGTGGCGCAGGTTCTCCCGCTTCTGGAGGGGCAGACCGTGTCCCTCGGGCACGAACGTCTCGAAGGTCATATGGGCCAGCGCGTCCAGGTTACCCAGGGCGCGCAGCCGCTCGATGCGCTGCCGGGCCATCTCCGCCAGGCGGCAGGTGCAGGGGAACAGTTTCCCGAAATCGGGGTGGCCCACCGGCACGTCCGCCCGCACGTAGCCCAGCCCCTTGCAGTAGGGGCACACCTCTCCCTCGGTCCCCTGTCCTCCGCCCCCTGCCCCCTCAATGCTCGATGTACTCGCCGTACTTCCCTTCGATATACCGGCGGCGATCCCCTTCGCGACCTCGCCGATCCGCTTCATCCTTCCTCCCCTCGGTCCGCCATCGCTCCAGGATGGCCTGGATGTACCGCCAACTTCGCTTGTTCAGCGCCACCGCCTCTCGAAACGCCGCCTCGATCCAGTCGGCCGGATAGGTCTCCTCTGCTTCCCTCAGTTCCTCGGCGATCAGGGGGGTCAGGGGGCCGATGTTCTCCTCATAGAGGACGAAGATGTTAAGCCGTGGGGGGGAGGCCACCTCCGACAACGGCTCGCCCCGGCGTAGCGCTTCCAACGCCGCCCGCCCGCGGGGCGTGTTGGCGAAGTAAACCACCTCCCGTCGTCCACCGGCCTCCGTCTCGGCCCGCAGCAGCGTTCCCCGTTCCACCGCTCGGTCGAGGGCCGCCTCGACGGCCGCTCCCGTCGGCGCGCTCAGCCCCTCCAGCAACACCGGATCCTCCAGCAGATCCCGGTGGCGGACGTACCGCACCCGCCCCCTCGCGCTGCTCAGCCGGTAGAGGACGTACAGCGTGGTCTTGAGTTCGTCCAGATCGTCCACCAGCGGCAGCAGTTCCGTGAAGACCGTCTCCGGGAACCGCACGGCTCGGATCCTGCCTGGGGGAAAGCCGCTGAACGTCCGCATCGATCTCCTTCAGGCAGAGTACACCGCCTGCCCCGCCGTGATGATCACGAGCAGGAAAAGCAGGATCAACGTGATGGTCTCCAGCCACAGCCAGCCCAGGAACCCGGCGGCGATGGCCGCCACGACGATGGCCGCCATCGCCGTCCCGTTCCGCACCAGCCAGCGCACCCGCTCCGACGCCCTATGCAACCCCCTGCGGCTCAGAACCGTTCCGGCCCCCATACAGAGCAGACTGGCAGCAACCACGAGGGAGACGAGGACACCGCCACGCCAGGAGGGGAGGTCCAGGACCAGAACCCCACAGGCGGCGTCTTCCGAGGGCAATCGGTAACTGCGGGAGAGGTACACCCGCACCAGGACGAAGAGGTCGAACACCCGGTCCTGCGGGAGGATCTCCCAGGAAAGGCGGCGGCTCTCCTCCGGCCCCAGGACGACGCGCTCCATAAACTCGCGCTTGGCCATAACGTCGCCCGCGCTGATGTACGCGCGGACGGTCCGCGTTATCTGACGATCGGTAGGATTCCGGACGGTGACGTGGACCGTGCCGGTTTCGCCCGTGGTCATCAGCACCGGACAGCGGAGGGTGGAGAGCCCCTTTTCCGAGCGGAAAGCGACCAGCGTATCGAACTGAAGCGCCTCCCAATCTCCCCAAGCGGCAGCCCCGACGTACAGGGCACCCAAGAGCACGCCCAGAAAGAGCAGGATCAGCCCCGCGATTCGAGTGAAGGTTCGTTGCTGCGTCACTGGCTCCACAGAATCTCTTCCCATCCCCTGAGACCTAAGAGAATTCGGCGAGGTCCACCGGCTGGATCCGCGTCTCTGCGTCCAGGAACTGGGCCAATTGCTGGCGGAAGAAGAGCTGCACCACGCCGGTGGGACCGTTTCGGTGCTTGGCGACGATGATGTCGGCGATGTGTTGCCTTTCGGTCTCCGGTTTGTACAGTTCCTCGCGGTAGATGAACATCACCACGTCCGCGTCCTGCTCCAGGCTTCCGCTTTCGCGAAGGTCCGACAGCACTGGCCGCTTGTCCGTCCGTTGTTCCACTGCCCGCGACAACTGGGAGGCGGCCACCAGCGGCACATCCAGTTCCCGCGCCAGCCCCTTCAGCATCCGGGAGATGTAGGAAACCTCCTGCACGCGGTTCTCCACCCGCGACTCGGTGGTCATCAACTGCAGGTAGTCCACCACGATCAGGTCCAGCCCGTGCTCGGCGTGCAACCGGCGGGCCTTGGTGCGCAACTGGAGGGCGGAGATGGAGGGGGTGTCGTCGATGAAGATGGGAAGTTCGGAGAGGACACCGGTCGCCTGGACGAAGAGGGGCCACTCGTCCTCGTGCAACTGGCCTAACCGCAACCGCTGCGCGTCGATCCCGGTTTCGGCGGCGACCAGCCGCTGGACCACCTGTTCCGCCGACATCTCCAGGCTGAAGATGGCGACGTGCTTTCCCAGCCGGGCGGCGTTGCGGGCGAAGGAGAGGCAGAGGGAGGTCTTTCCCACGCCGGGCCGCGCCGCGACGATGATCAGGTCCGACTTCTGAAGCCCCCCTAGCAACCGATCCAGGTCCACAAATCCCGTCGGTACCCCCAGCGGCTCCCCCCGGTGCTCGTAGAGGTACTCGATGCGATCGTAATACTGGCGGATGACCTCCTGGATGGGGGCCATCTCTCGGACCAGGCGGCGTTGGGAGACGGCGAAGAGGGCCTGCTCGGCCCGGTCCACCACCTCCTCGATCTCCTGCTCCTCCCGGTAGGCCAATTGGGCGATGTCGCTGGCGGCGGCGATGAGCCGCCTGCGGACGGCGGTCTCTTCGACGAGGCGACCGTACGCCTCCACGTGGATGGCGGAGGGCACGGCGTCGATCAGTCGGGTGATGTAAGCCGCCCCTCCCACCTCCTCCAGTTGCCCCCGTGCCTCCAGTTCGGTGCAGAGGGTCACGAAGTCGATGGGCTCACGACGCTCGTGGAGGGCGAGGATCGCTTCGTAGATCCAGCCGTTCTTCCGAATGTAGAAGTCCTCCGGGCGCAGGAACGGCGCGACCCGGAACAGCGCGTCGGGGTCGATCAGAAGCGACCCCAGGACGGCTTCTTCTGCCTCTATGTTGTGGGGAACCGTCCTCTCCGGCGAAGCCATCGTCCCTCCCTTGCCGTCCCCCCACGAGAGCCCGGGGGGACGGGGGGTTGCGTTTTGGCGCCCGCGGTCGGCGGGCAGTTCGTCTCAGTGGATCGGCAGGTCGTCGATGTCGAGGCTGCCCAAAAATTCGTCGAAAGCCGAGCCGCCGTCGTCCTCCCCCTCGCCCTCGCTCAGGTCCTGCTCCGGCACGATCCCGGCCTCCGCCATCACCTCCTCGGCCACGTAGATCGGCGCACCGACCCGCACGGCCAAGGCCATTGCATCGGAGGGCCGGGAGTCGATCTCCAGCGTCCGACCGTCAATGCTGACGATGATGCGGGCGTAGAACGTGTCCTCCCGCAGTTCGGAGACGATGACGCGCTCCACCACCCCGCCCAGGGTCTCGATCACGTTCTTGAGGAGGTCGTGGGTCAGCGGTCGACCCACCTCGATGTTCTGCAACTTGATGTTGATGGCCTCTGCCTCATACGGGCCGATCCAGATGGGGAGGTACCGCTCCGCCCCGATCTCCTTGAGGAGCACAACGCGGTGCGGAGACATCAGACTGATCTGGATCCCGGCGATCTTCACCTCGATCATAGAACACCTCCTCGGGCACCTTCGCCCTTCTCCCAACAATTATACCACAAATTGACCGGTTCCGAACCCTGATGGGGAATTCGGGATGTGCTTCAGAATAGGGGCGGATTGAGAAGAGTCTGGACGCCCTTACCCCCTCCCCAGCCCTTCCCCTCCCTCTCGCTAGCGGAGGGAAGGGGAGAGGGGCAGGGGGGCAACAAACGGCGACACCCCGAGGGGGGATGGGCCGCTGAAGGAGAGGGGGCACAGGTCGGCTCGAACGCTTCTTCGTGAGGAGGGAATGGCAAGGATCTGTTATCGCTGGAGCAGTCGGCGCAGGAACTGCCCCGTGTAACTGGCCTCCACCTGGGCAACCTGCTCCGGGGTCCCTTCGGCGACGATCCACCCGCCACCGTCGCCCCCCTCCGGCCCCAGGTCGATGATCCAATCCGCCACCTTGA
>DROW01000023.1 GCA_011388675.1 Chloroflexota bacterium
CCACCCCTACCCCTACCCCCATCACACCGACGCCCACCGCTACCCCGGTCACCCCCACACCCACGCCGACCCCCACCGCCACCCCCACCCCGGCGGCCTCCATCGCCTTCTGGGCGGACGCGACCACCGTCCCCGCCGGCTCCTGCACCACCATCCGCTGGGAGACGGCCAACGTCGCCGGGGTCTACTTCGACGGTCAGGGGGTCCCCGGCGTGGGCTCCCACCAGACCTGCCCCTGCGCGCCGGAGACCCACACGCTGGAGGTGGTGCTGCGGGATGGCACCCACGACGTGCGCACCCTGACCATCAACGTCACCGGCTCCTGCGTCACCCCCACGCCGACGCCGGACACCGTCCCGCCGCCGGTGCCCAAGCCCATCGGGCCGGGGACGACCGATCCCAACAACCCTGAGCGGCTCTACAGTTGCCCGGTGACCCTGCGCTGGAACCCCGTCTCCGATCCCAGCGGCGTCGTCTACAACGTCCACCTGATCCGGCGGACCGCGTCGGGGGGCTGGGAGGCGGTGCATTCGTGGTACGGGCTTACGACCACCGAGGTCGAAGTGAGCGGGGACCTGTGCGGCTACGCGCTCTTCGGCTGGAACGTGCAGGCAGAGGACGGAGCCCGGAACCGCAGCGAGCAGTCGCAATACCTCTACTTCGAGATCCCCATCCCCTGATAGGGAACCCGCGGCGACGGAAGTGAGGAGGAAAAGATGGAAAGACGGAGGAAACGGTGGTTGGTTCCGGTCATCGTGGTCCTGGCAGGCTGTCTGCTGGCGTGCATAGTGGGCGGCGGGGTGTACTTGCTCCGGTATTCTCCTCTGCTCCAGAGGGTCCTCCAGGGGCCTTCCCCCGTGGTCCGCTTCCTTGTCCCCACCCACGGGGACGAGGTCGTCGTCGGCTCGACGGTCGCGGTCGAGGTGGAGGCCGCGGCCCCCGGCGGTCAGGTCTCGCTCCTCCAACTCTGGGCCGACGACCTCCTCGTCGGGGAGATGCCCGCCGCGGCGGAGGCCGCCAGCGGGTCGTGGGGATGGGTTCCCCTGTCGCCGGGCGACCACACCCTCGTCGCCCGGGCCTTCAACGAGGCGGGCAGCGAGGGGGTGGCCGTGGTGCGGGTGCGGGCGGTGGAGGCGGCCGACGGGGACCGGGACGGCGTAGCGGACGAGGCCGACGCCTGCCCCGACCAACCTGGGTTGCTCCAATTGGATGGCTGCCCGCCGGGGATGGCCGACGGCCTGCCCCCCAGCGACCCCGAGATGCAGGAGATCGTCGAACGATGGGTGCCCCCGGAGGTCGGCGGGGAGCAACTGGGGGAGGCATCCTTCCCTGAAGAGGGAGCCCCCTCTGAAGGGGAAGCGCCCGCCGGGGAGGAAGCACCGCCCGAGGAGGAGGCCTCTCCCGAAGGGGCGGAGGGCGAGGCAGGGGGAGGGTTCCCCGCCTGGCCCGACCAGGGGTTCCCACCCGGCGACTGGGCAGTGCGCGGAAATTGCCCCCTGTGCCCGTGGTTGGAGGGTCTGCTGGAGAGAGACGCCGAGGGAGGCGAGGTCTTCACCGACGAGGAGATGAGCGGCACGGCGGTCGAGGTGGAGGTGAACGAGTTGCGCACCGCCCAGGGGTGGAGCGGCGTCTACTGCTACGTGCGGCTCGCTGGGGAGGACTGGACCGCCGTCCCGGATAGCCAGCGGTCCCTCTGGCCGACGGGGATGCCCGGGTTCTGGGACGTCGGGGCCGTCCTGGGCGGCGAGCACGGGCGGGTCGTGACCCTTTCCGAAGGGGAACCGCTGCGGCTGGAGATGGAATGCCTGGGGCGGACGGAGGACCCGGCGGCGGAGCCGCAGTACCTGGGCCACCTGGTCCGCGAGCACGGCCCCGCCGACTGGAATGGCCAGCCCATCGTCGCCCGCGCCGAGGCCGGCGGCAACTGGTTCGAGATCACCTACCGGCTCTGCGGCGGGGCCTGCGAGGAGGAGGCGATCCCGGCACCCTACGCCCTGCGGTTGCGCACCGAGGAGGTCGGCGGGACGACGGCCTACGTGCTCAGTTGGGGGTGGAGGGGGGACCGGGAACGGATCGACGGGTTCAACGTCTACGTCTGCTACACCAATTCCGGGAACTGCTTCCAGGTGGAGCAGACCACCGTCCAGGGGGTCCTCCTCGACGAAAGCCTCGCCGTCCCGCCCTGCGGGAGGACGCACCGGTTCGAGGTCCGCGCCTTCCGGCGGACCGAGGACGGCGTGGAGGAATCCGCCCCCAGCCCCCCCGCGTGGGCCTCCTCCCCCGCCGTCTGCCGGGGCGTCAACCGGCTGGCGATCCGGGAGACGCGGGGGCCCACCCGGTATCGGGCGATGATGCTCGTCGACCTGGAGTACCGGTACGTCGGCGACCACGGCGACCGGGTGACTATCTTCGCCTACCCGCTCAAGGATGGGGAGCCGGACCCCTCGTTCTTCTGGCGGGGCACGACCGTCTACGGCGGGGCGGAGGACGGGGAGATCACCGTCGGCATCTACTACGCCGGCACCGAGCGGCACACCACCGACGGCCTCCGGCTGGTGATGGTCTC
>DROW01000024.1 GCA_011388675.1 Chloroflexota bacterium
AGATCGCGGGGATCGCCTCCTTCTGGAGCGAGTACAGCCCCCCGCCGTTCGCCGCCCAGTTCGCCGAGGTGGTGGTCGATACGGAGACGGGCC
Organism: Chloroflexota bacterium; assembly: GCA_011388675.1. Classification (GTDB taxonomy): domain Bacteria; phylum Chloroflexota; class Anaerolineae; order B4-G1; family DUEL01; genus DUEL01. Next base: position 94 of record DROW01000024.1, read on the forward strand.
AGGTGACCGTGGAGCGGCTGCTGATGGCGCTGGACTGCGGCAAGATCGTCAACCCCCTCACCGCCAGCGGTCAGGTCGAGGGGGGAATGACCCAGGCACTGGGGTATGCCGTCAGTGAGGAACTGGTCTTCGACGAGCGGGGCCGTATCGTCAACCCCCGCTTCGACGCCTACCGGATCTTCCGCGCCGACGAGATGCCCGAACTGGAGGTGCTGTTCGTCGAGACGTGGGAACCCACCCACCCCTTCGGCGTCAAGGCGGTGGCGGAGATCCCGCTGGACGGCGTGGCTCCGGCGGTCATCAACGCGGTCTACGACGCGGTGGGGGTCCTCGTGCCCAGCACCCCGTTGACGCCGGAGAAGGTATGGCGGGCGATCCGGAACTCGGTGGCTGGGTGACTGGGTGACTGGGTGATTGGGGAGGAACAGGTTATGGAACAGCGATACATCTGGCATCCCCGGCCGATCAACATCTGGGTAGCGATCAACCCGTGTAACCGGTTACAGGCATACGTGCTGGAGCAACTCCGGCGGCGGCTGGAGGGGCACGGGTGCCACTTCGTGCCCATTCCCCAGGAAGAGACCCCGTTGGGGGATCGGGTGCGGTTGGCGATCGGCTTCGGCCTGCGGCTGCGGGAGGAGGTCCGCCCCACGACGGTCTACGGCCGGCTGCCCAAGCCCCGGGGCACGGTCCTGATGATCACCACGGTCCCCAACCTGCCCGACGAAAACCTCTTCCACCTAGCCCGCGGACAACTGCTGCGGAAGGCCAGCCACATCGGCATCGTGGTCGAGGGCGCTCCCGATGGGACGGAGGTCCGGCGGGCGCTCTGGGGGAGTATGGCGGGGAACTACCGGCTGCTGGAAGGGGACGAGGCGGAGATCTTCGACAACCTGGCCCTGCGCATCCTGGCCCACGCTGGCGCGGAGAAGGTCAACCTCCACGAGGGGGATGAGGAGGCCGATTTCTCGTGGGAAGAGTGGGCCGCCTCCCCTGTCCACCGCGACATCGCCGAGGCGGCCCGCGCCCTGGGCGCGGCGGGCCTGATCGAGGACGCAGTCCCGCTGGAGAAGTACGGCTCGGGCGAGCAGGTGCGGGAGGTGCTGGGGTTCCTCAACCGGGCGGCGCTGGGGGAGGGGATGCGCAGCCAACTCGACCCCGATCTGCGGGTGATGGGAGTGACCACCACCGGGGGCGGCAAGGTCAACGTCAGTCCCGACCCGGCGGACGGCCACGTCGTCCCCATCGCCCAACTGACCTGGCGGGGGTACGTCCGGGCTATCCCACGCGGCTGCCCCGTCTCCTACCGGGCCCCCTCCGTCGAGGCCCACGAGAACGGCCTGGTCTACCTGGCCGGAGCGCTGATCAACGCGGGCGTCGTGGACGGGTTCGACTCGTTCCTGAACTTCCTGCGCGACCACTTCTCCCGCCACGACCGGATCGACATCCTGCCGGAGGGAATGGAGCCGAAGGCGCTCGCCGTCGAGCACTTCCATCGACAGCCAAAGGCAGGGGGCATTCGCGAGCCCGGCCGGGTCGAGGTCGTCCATCCCGACCACGAGCGGTTCCCCGAGGTGGACTTCCCCTGCGGGGTACGGGAGGCGGAACTCCACCTGCTCTCCGCGCTCTTCCAGGCCGAATCGTTCCGCACCCGTGGGCAACTGGACAAGATCCTGATTGCCATCTTGCCGGGCCACGGCTGCGTCGCGCTGTACGGCGGCCCCCGCCGCGAACTGATCGACTTCCTGGTGAACCACATCGAGTGGGAGGAGGTCCGCCGCGTATGACCTGCTCCCCTGCTCCCTGCTCCTTGCTCCCTGCTCCCCTGCTCCCTGCTCCCTGCTCCCTGCTCCCCTGCTCCCCTGCTCCCTGCAACCCTGCAACCCTACAACGAACACTGTTAAGGAGAAACCTCTATGCCAAAAGCAAAGGTACAAATCGTCACCGACACCACCTCGGGCCTGACCCCGGAGGTCGCCGAGGCTCACGACATCGTCCTGATGCCCCAGATCGTCATCTTCGGGGAGGAGTCGTACCGGGACGACACCGAGATGGACACCCGGACCTTCTTGGAGAAACTGCGCACCTCGCCCACGCTCCCCAAGACAGCCGCCCCCCCGCCCGCCCTGTTCACGCCCGTCTTTGAACGGCTGGCGGCGGAGGGGTACACCGTCCTCTGCCTGCACCCCTCGACGGAACTCAGCGGGACGGTCCGCTCCGCCGTCGTCGCCGCGCACGATTTCCCCGAGGCAGACATCCGGGTGATCGACACCCGCACCATCGCCGCGCCCCTGGCCACGATGGCCCTGCTGGCCGCCCGATGGGTTCGGGAGGGCATCGATCCGGACACGATCGTCGATCGCGTTCACGACCTGATGGCCCGCCAGCGGGTCTACTTTGTGGTGGACACGCTGGAGTATCTGCACAAGGGAGGGCGGATCGGCGGGGCGAAGGCCCTGCTGGGCAGCGTCCTGCAGATCAAGCCGATCCTCACCCTGAAGGACGGCCGGGTCGAGCCGTTCGAGCAGCAACGGACCAAGCGGCGGGCCCTCGCCCGGCTGCGGGAACTGGTTCTGACGGAGTGCCCCCGCAGCGACGAGGCCCATCTCTGCGTGATGCACGCCGACGCCGAGGCCGAGGCCGAGCGACTGGCTTCCGACTTCGCCGCCGAACTGGGCCTCTCCAACGTCCCCATCTACGAACTCCCGCCCGCCATCGTCGTCCACGCCGGCCCCGGCGTCCTCGCCACCAGTTTCTTCACCTGATCTACTCCGCGCCTTGTTCCCTGCTCCCTGCAACCTGCGCCTTGATTCACTGGAGGAACCAATGACCACAATCCACCGAGTAGACACCAGCGATCCGAAGGACGTAGAGCGATTCGTACAGTTTCCATTCCACCTTTACCGCGACTGCCCGCAATGGGTCCCACCGCTGATCTCCAGCGCGCGTAAGCAACTGAACCGGGAGAAGAACCCCTTCTTCCGCCACTCCGACGCCGAGTTCTTCCTCGCCCTGCAGGGGAACGAGGTGGTCGGACGGATCGCCGTGCTGGAGCCGCGGAAACGGAACGCCTACCGGGGCGTACAGGGGGCCTACTTCTTTCTGTTCGAGGTCGTGGAGGACATCGAGGTGGCCCGCGCCCTCTTCGCCGCCGCCTTCGAATGGGCCCGGAGCCGGGGACTGACTGAGATCAGCGGGCCTCAGGGATTTATGCCCGGCGACGGACTGGGGGCGCTGATCGAAGGGTTTGAACACCGCCCGGCGATGGGCATCGCTTACAACTACGCTTACTACGACGCTTTCATCCAGGATTCGGGGTTCCGCAAGCAGACCGACTACTACTCCTGTTACCTGCCGGGCACCCTCGAACTGCCGGAGCGGTTCCAGCGGATCGCGCGTAAGGTGACGGAACGACGGGGGTTCCGCGTCCTCCGCTTCCGCAGCAAACGGGAGTTATGGGAGATCGCGCCCAAAGTGGTGGATGCCTACAACGCTGCCTTCATCGACAACCGCGACTTCGTTCCCATCTCCGGTGAGGATGCGCAGCGGATCGCCAAACGGCTGATCGAGATGACCCAACCGGATCTGGTGAAGATCGTCGCCAAGGGGGACACCATCGTCGGGTTCCTCTTCGGGTTTCCCGACGTCTCCGCCGCGCTCCAGCGGTGCAAGGGACGGCTTTACCCCTTCGGCCTGCCGATGATCCTGTGGGAGGCCCGCCGCACGAAGTGGATCAACTTCAACGGGGCGGGCATCCTTCCCCAGTACCAGGGCCTCGGCGCGAACGCCGTCCTCTACTACGAGATGTACAAAACGGTCCGCGAACGGGGCTTCCTGCACGCCGACCTGGTCCAGATCAACGAACAGAATATGAAGATGGTACGCGAACTAGAGGCCCTGGGCGCGGAGATCTACAAGAAGCACCGCATCTACGAGCGGGAACTGTAGGAAAAACCACAGAGACACAGAGAACACAGCGTTCTCTCAAAAATAGAGAGTCCTCTGTGTCCTCTGTGTCTCTGTGGTGAGACCCCACCTCACGAGGGGTGGATGCACCAGATTTCTTCTTGGACCTGGCTCAGGTACTCAGCCCCCTCGGGGGTAACCAGCACGTCCTCCTCGCAGCCGATGTAGCCGTAGCCGGGGACATACACCCCCAACTCGATAGCGAAGACGTTGCCGACCTCGACAACGCCCTCGACGGAAGTGCCGTACCGCTCCCACTTTGGCCCAAGGATGGTCGCCCCGTCGTGGGCGTTACGGCCGATGTGGTGCCCGAAGGCGTGCTTGTACTCCGGGTAGCCCGCCTCCACCAACGTCTCCCGGGCGACGGCGTCCACCTCCCACCCTTTCACGCCGGGCCGCAGCGCCGCCCGCCCGGCCTCCATCGCGGCCTTCGCCGCAGCCCAGGCCTTCTGCACCTCCTCCGGCGGCTCCGTCTCCCCCGGACGGCAGAGGTACATCGTGCGCTGGAGGTCGGCGACGAACCCATCCCGCTTGACGCCAAAGTCGATCTGGAGCAGCGCTCCCTCCTGCACCCGATTGTCCCCAGGCATCCGGTGCCCAAAGATCCCTTCCGGCCCGGCGCAGACGATGGGGCAGAAGTTCCATTCCCAGGCCGTGCCCAGCCCTCGCTCCTCCACCATCCCGTGGATCATGTCGGCCACGTCCCGCTCCGTCATCCCGGGACGGACCTGTGCCCTCACCTGCTGGAGGATCTCCTCGGTCGTGTCGATGGCGGCACGGATGCGTTCGATCTCCGTCCGCGACTTCCGCCCCCGCAGTGTGGCGACCACCGGGGCCGCGGAGACCAGGCGGACCGCATACTCGGTACCCCCCAGGATGTTCGCCAGCACCCGGAACATCCCGTGCGTCAGTCCGTCGGCCGAGGGATCGCTTTCGGAGTAGTTCAGCCCGATCTGGCGGGGCCTCAGCCGCTGGATCTGCTCCAACAGCGGCCCACGGATCGATTCGTCGTAGCCGAGGACGGTGGTATAGCCGCCGATGTTCTTGACATTATCTACATCGTATCGGCCCACGATGGCGATCCGCTCACCAGTTCGGCTGATCATCAGCGCCGACTGCCACGTGAGGTCGAACCCCACAATGAGATCGACGGAAGGGTCCTTGACCTGTGTGGTCTCCCGCACGAAGGTCAGCCAAAGATCGAGCCCTTGTTCCTCCAAGATGGTTACCGCCTGATCCAGTTTCTCACGAACGACGGCGAACGGGTCACTCTGCACGCTGTTACTCATTCTCCCTCCCGTTATCGCGCGGACGTCGGCCGCTGGCTACAACCCCTCGCTTCCTCCGACGATCCGCTCGTAGATGCTCTCCAACTCCTCCTCCGAGTAGTAATAGATGATCAACCGTCCCCCTTTCCTCCCGGGGGCCAGGCGAACGCGGGTACCCAGCGCCTCCCGGAAGCGGGCCTCCACCGCCTCCACTTCTGGGGAGCGGGCCGGAGCCGATGGGCGACGTGGCTCGGTGCGGGCCAGCCGACGGACCAGTTCCTCCGTTTGCCGGACGTTTAGCCCCTTCTTCAAGACGGTCTTCAGGGCGGCCACCTGCGCCTCCTCCCGCTCCAGGGCCAGCAGTGCCCGTGCGTGCCCCTCCGAGATCCTGCCCTCCAGTAACGCTTCCTGGACCGGGCGGGCGGCCTTCAGGAGGCGCAACGTGTTGGTCACCGCCGTCCGGCTCTTCCCCACCCGTCGGGCCACCTCCTCGTGCGTCAGCCCGAACTCCTCGATCAGTTGCTGGTAGGCCAGCGCCTCCTCCAGGGGGTTGAGGTCCTCCCGCTGGAGGTTCTCCACCAGCGCCATCTCCAGCATCTCGTGTGGGGCCGCGTCGCGCACGATGACCGGGACGGTGGGGAGCCCCGCCATCCGCGCCGCACGCCACCGGCGCTCTCCGGCGATGAGCCGATAGCCGTCCCCCTCCCGGGCGACGATCAACGGCTGGATGACCCCGTGGGCCTCGATGGAGGCGGCCAACTCCACCAGGTCCTGATCCCGGATGCGCGCTCGCGGCTGGTGGGGGTTCGGCCGGATAGCCGTCACTGGCACCTCCAAAACGCCGGTGCGTCCGCCTTCTCCCTCATCCCCCACCGGGATCAGCGCCTCAAGTCCCTTCCCCAGCCCTCTCCTACGAGACGACATCCGCCTCCTCCCTCCGTCGTGAGGCGTGTCCGGAGCCGCCTTGCCGGTCCCCCAGCAGCAATTCCTTCGCCAGTGCCTGGTAGGCCAGCGCGCCAGCCGATCGAGGGGCGTACTGAAGGATCGGCTCACCGTAACTGGGAGCCTCGCTCAGTCGGACGCTCCGGGGGATCAGCGTGCGGAAGACGCGCGGCCCGAAATACCGCCGCACTTCCTCAACCACCTGCTGCGAGAGATTGGTCCGCGTGTCGAACATCGTCATCACCAGCCCGCGGATACGCAAACGGGGATTCAGCGCCCGCCGGACCAGGTCGATGGTGCGCAGCAACTGGGAAAGCCCCTCCAGCGCCAGAAACTCGCACTGGACGGGGATGATCACTCCGTCCCGCGCCGCGGTGAGCCCGTTGATGGTCAAGATCCCCAGGCTGGGCGGACAGTCGATCAGGACGTAGTCGTACCGCGCATCCGACTTCTCCAGCGCCCACTGGAGCCGCCGCTCGCGGGCCAGCATCCCGATCAGTTCCACCGTCGCCCCGGCCAACCGGGAAGCACTGGGCACCAGGTCCAACCGGGGCCAGCGGGTAGACACGATCGCTTCACGCAGGGGCCTCTCCTGGACCAGCACTTCATAGGTCGTCACCCGCGCGTCCGACCGCTCCAGGCCCAGACTGAGGGTGGCGTTGGCCTGGGGGTCCATATCCACGACCAGCACGCGCAGCCCCCAGTGGGCCAGGTACGCGGCCAGGTTCACCGCAGTCGTGGTCTTTCCCACGCCTCCTTTCTGGTTGGCCAGCACGTAGATCACGCTCATTCCTCGCCCCTGTACACCCGTGCCCGACAACGGGCGATCTCCTCCGGGGTCGGCGTGCCCTCCAACCCCGGCCGGGTCACAGAGATCGCTGCGACGCAGTTCGCCAGCCGGGCCGCCTCCCGCGGCGACCGTCCCCGCCGCAGTTCGACGAAGAAGACGGCAGCGAAGATGTCCCCCGCTCCCGTGGGGTCCACCTCGGGGGCAGGGAAGCCGGGCACCTCCTCCGGCCGGCCCTTGACGTAGAGAACACAACCGGCCGGACCGCGTGTGAGCGCCAGGATGCGGGTCCGCTGGGCCCAACGGACGACGGTCGTCGTGTCCCCTCCGACGTCCTCCTCGCTGAGCACTACCGCATCGGCGCGAGGGAGGAGCGCGTCGGCCTCCTCCCAAACGTCCGGCATCACCCGCCCCGCCTCGTCCCACCGACGCATCCACCCCTGGGGGGTGAGGCCGAGAAAGGAACGGGGGAAAAGACCCGCCAGGGACGGGTCGCACTCCCGGGCCACCGGGCCGAGATGCACGACGTCTGGCCGCCGCCACGAAAGGGGAACCGCCTCGGCTGTCAACGAGGCGGCGACGGACCGGACGATCTGCGTTCGCCCCTCCGGCGTGTATCGGTTTTCAAAGGTCGTCGTGGCCGCCGAACGGAGGCGGTGGACAGCGATCCCGGCGAAGGCTTCAGCCAGATCGAACCCGTCCTCCGCGCTGGTGACCACCCACACCCGGCACCCCATCGCCTGGGCCGTCCGCGCCGCATAGGTCACGGTGCCGCCGACGGCAAACCCGCCGTCCGGCGTCCGATCCCGCGTCACGTGGCCGATCGCCAGGTACAACACCGATCCCGATCCCGGAGGGAAAAAGGGCGTGGCACCCTTCAGGTGCCACGCTCGTGCTACTCCTTCCGCGGGATGATGGTCACCCGTCGACGTTTCCCTTCCCCGATGCTCTCCGTCGTCACGTCCGGGTGGTCGCGCAGGGCCAGGTGGACGATCCGCCGCTCGTAGGCGGGCATCGGTTCCAGGCGGACCGTCCGCCCGGTACGGACCGCTTTCTCGGCCATCCTCCGGGCCAGGCGACGCAGCGATCGCTCCCGCTGCCGCTTGTACCCGTTGACGTCGACCACCAGGTTGAACCGGCCGACCATCCGCCGTCCCACGAGCAGGCGAACGATGTGCTGAAAGGCGGCGAGGGTCTCCCCGCGACGCCCGATCAGCACCTCGGCCTTTTCCCCTCGGATGTCTAGGATCAACGGAGGGACCTCTCCCTCCGTCTCCGCCTCGGCCTGACGGGTACGGACCTCCGCCTCGATCCCCAGTCGTTCCAGCAACTCTCCCGCCACGGAACGGGCGATCCCCTCCAGGTCCGGCTCCTCGGTCGGCGCTGGCTCGGGCTCGACCTCGGCCGGTGCCGAAGCGACCTCCGGCTCGGGCGGGGCGATCGGGATCACCCGCACCCGCGCAGGCCGCGCGCCCAGGCCGAGGAAGCCGGGACTCCCCTCATCCAACACCTCGATTTGAACCCGCTCCCGGGGAAGTCCCAAAGCGCTCAACCCGGCGGCGATCGCCTCGTCCACGTTCGCGCCAAAAAAGATCTCTTTCCGTTCCATACCTATTTCTTCCCCTTCTTATCCCCCTCGGTCCGACGGCGGATGAAGATGTACTGAACCAGCGTGACCAGGTTGGAGAGGATGAAGTAGATGGAGAGGCCCGATGCGTAGGAGATGGAAATGAAGCCGAACAGAAGCGGCATCATAATCTGCATCTGCTGGTTCATCGCCGCCGTGCGCTCGTCGGTCGAGGGGGGCGTCAGCACCTTCTGGGAGAGCCAGGAGGTAACGACCACCAGGGCCGGCAACACCAGATACCGATCCGGCTGTCCCAGGTCCAGCCAGAGGAAACGGCTCTGGAGGGGGACCAGCCCGGCCAGACCGGGGATAAAGGTGTAGATGTTGCGCGAGAGACGGAGCAGTTCCAGGGGGTTCACCGCCAGGGTGCGGACGATCGACTGCCACAGTCCGTACAGCAGGGGGAACTGGATGAGCAGGGGCAAGCAGCCTCCCATCGGGTTGATCCCGGCCTCCTGATAGAGTTTCATCTGTTCCTGGGCCAGTTTCTCTTTGTTCTTGGCGTACTTCTTCTGCAGTTCCTGCAGTTTCGGCTGCAACTCCTGCATCCGTTGGGCAGCCTGCTGCTGCTTCAGAGTAAGCGGGAGGATCGCCAGCCGGACGACCAACGTCAGCGCGGCGATCGCCAGGATGGTCTGGTGCCCCAACCACTGGTAGAACACCAGCAGCAGGTTGACCATAGGGTTAATGACCAGGAAGTCCCACACAGGCTACCCCCTTCTACTTGTTGGGTTCGGGAGGCGAGAAGGCCCATTGCAGCCGTCCGTTGGTGACAAGGAAGGCCTGCACGTGTTCCTCACCGTAGATGCGCGAGACGTACACCCGATCGCCTCGGACGACCATCGAGCCGATCTGCCCCGTCTCGGACTTGGACCAGAGGAGATCGCCGGTGCTCGGGTCGAGGGCGTACAACGTCCCTGCGTTGCCCGCGACCAGCAGGTACTGCCCCTCGGAGTCGAGGGCCACCCCCAACCGGATCGGTTCCTCAAGGGTCCGCATCCACATCCTCGCCCCCGTCTCGATGTCCACGGCGTAAACGTCCCCCATCACGTCGGCGGCGAAAACCCGCTCGCCATCGGTGGCCGGCGTGCCCCAGATCCAGTATTCCCCGTCGAACGAGGTAGACCAGGCCAGGCTGCCGTCCGCCTGCCGGATCGCGTACAGGCGGCCGTCGAAGGCTCCGATGTAGAGGCGATCGCCATAAGCGAGGGGCGGCCCGACCATCGCACCCTCGGCCGTGAACCGCCACCGCTCCCGTCCCGTCTGCAGATCCAGGGCGTACAGGTTGTGATCGAGCGAGGCGATGTAGACCGTATCCGAGAGGATCAACGGGGTCGACCAGACGCGGCCTTCGGTATGGAACGGCTCCGCCCAGACCGGTGAGCCGTCCTGCACGTCCAGCGCGTAAACGTTACCGTCGCTGTTCCCGATGACGAGGACGCCGTCCGCCACGCGCCCCGGCGCGACGTACTCCCCCTTCGCCTCGGTGAACTCCCAAAGGACCCGGCCTCCGTCGACGCTGAGCGC
>DROW01000025.1 GCA_011388675.1 Chloroflexota bacterium
ATGGCGGCGTGGTCGGCCAGGCGACCGACGAACTGGACCTGGTCCTCGGAGAAGCCCCGCTCCCCCTCCCGCCACAGTTCCATCAAGCCGATGGCCTCCCCCTTGTAGCGGATGGGGACCGCGATGTGGCTTCCGTTGAAGACGGTTGGCTCTTCCTGGCCCATCACCTCCTGCGTACCGTTGGAAGGCGAGAGGGGCGGGTTCCCCTCTTCGACGACGACGGCCGTCCCCTCGCCGTCTCCCAACACGCGCAGCGTCCCGGCGTCGGCACCGGTCGCGCGCATCGCCCAGGAGAGGGTTACCTCCAACACCCGCCGGACGTCGAGGGTGGCGTTCAACTCCCGGTCGATCTGCTGCATCGTCGTCAGTTCCCGCACGCGAACGGCCAGCGTCCGGTCGGTGGCGGTGTACAACCGCGCGTTCTCAATAGCGATCGCGGCGTGGTTGGCGAAGGCGGTCAGCAACGCCACATCGTCCTGCGAGAAAGCCCCGGCCTTGATGCGGTTGTCCAGGTAGAGGGCCCCGATGACCCGCTCCCGGATCTGAAGCGGGACGCAGATGATGGAACGCAGACCGTAGCCGATGACGCTCTCCTGGGTGGAGAACCGAGGGTCCAACTGCGCGTTGGTCGTCAGCACCGGCCGCCTTTGCTCGATGGCCATTCGTAGGACGGTGCGGCTGAGGTCCAGTTCCTCCCCCTCGCCGAAGTTATGGGCCACTTCGATGTTCAGTTCCCCGTCGTCACCCACCAGCATCAGGCATCCCCGCTCGGCCCCGGTCAACTGAATGAGCGAATCCATCACCCGGTTGAGCGTCTCGTCGATGTCCAGCGAGGCGTTGAGCGAGGTACTGACCTCGAAGAGGGTCGCCAGCTGCTCCGTGCTCGCCCCGCCCCTGGCGATGAGATGCTGGTTCAGTTCCTCCAGCATCCGCTGCCATTCCTCAAGCCGGGCGAGGAACTGGGCGGGAGGGAAGTCGGGCGATGCGGCGACGGCCTGATACACCGCCCGCATACTCTCCCGCAGGGCAGACAACACCGGGATTTGCTCCTCCGTCATAGGTTGCTCCTTGGTTCTCCTATCGTCTCCTGTTCCTCGCTCCCCTCGTCCCGTGGCCACGGCCACCACCAATAGACCAGCCCTTTCCACCTTCCCCATCGTTCGAAGGCACGCTCGACCTCCTCGCGGCCCACGGGTTGCCCTCCGTACCATTCCTCGGCGACCCGCCTCCGGGCCACCGCGTCCACCGGGATGGCCTCGTATCGGCCCAGCAGCACCATCAGGAGCGCGGTGGCGTACTCCCCTACCCCCGGGAGATCCCGAAGGAGCCGACGGGCGCGAGGGGCGGGCACGTTGCCGTCCTTCAGTTGCTCCAGGTCCAGTTCGCCGCCTGCCACCCGTCGGGCCAGGTCGAGGAGGTGAGGGGCCCGGTAACCGATCCCAATGGCTCGCAGATCCTCCTCACGGGCAGCCGCCAATTGGGCCGGGGTGGGAAAGGCGTGGCGGGAGGGATCGGAGGGGAGCGGGTCACCATACCGGGCGACCAGGGCCTCCACCATCCGCACCGTTCGATCCCAGGTGGTGTTGGTCGTCAGCAGCACCTTCACTACGTCCTCGAAGAGCGTGGGGGAGCGAAGGATTCGCCCCAGCCCCTCGCGCTCCAGATGGGCGAGGCGCGGTTCGTCTCGGATCGCTTCATAGAAGGGAGTCAGGTCCTCCCCCAGCCTCAGCATCCACCACACCTTACGGGCCACCTCCTCCCGCTCGAACCCATCCAGGCGGTCCGGCGTCTCCACCGTTACCCCATCCCTGGCCTCGCGGACGAGGAGTTCCACCACCCGGCCCGTACCCAGCCGTTCGATCCGGCCCAGGGCGGCGGTCTGCGGCTCGAGGAAGAAAGGAGACAGTCGAGCCCACCCGTGGGACGCGACGATGGCCCGCAACGAAAACGGAGCGCAGGCAGAAAGTGCCAGCCGCACGTATACCCCCTGAGACAGGCCCTCGGCCCGTGTTCTGGTCTTCTGGTCTAAAGATACCACGGTCTGTGTGAAAGGGGATTGCAGGGGGGTTACGATTTCGTTACGCGCTCCGGGCCGGTTCCACATCCACCCGCGTCGCCTGCGCCAGCGCTTCCTCGACCAGCCGGTCCATCTCCGTCTCCGCCTCCGCCTCCAGCACCCTCTCCAGGCGGGGGTGAGTGACCACGCGGCTGGGCATCAGGAACTGACAGCAGTCGTCTCCCTCCATCAGGGAGAGAGGGAACGTGCCGATCTGCTCCGCGATCGCCACGATTTCCTTTTTGTCCAGCCCGATCAGCGGGCGCAGGACCGGCATCTCGACTGCTTGCTCGATCACCGCCAGGCTGTCCAGCGTCTGAGAGGCCACCTGTCCCAGCGACTCGCCGGTGAAGAGGGCCTTGCCCTTCTCGCGGCGGGTGAGCCGCTCTGCCACTCGCACCATCAGCCGCCGGTAGAGGATCACCCGGTAGGCGACGGGGGTGCGCACGGTGATCTCCCGCTGCTGGCGGCCGATGGGCACCACGTAGAGGTAAGGCTCCATCCCGTAGGCCCCCATCGCCCGCACGATCTCCCGCGCCCGCGCCTCCGACCCCATCCAGTTGCCGAAGGGGCGGCTGTGGAAGTGGATGGGGATGACCCGGCAGCCCCGCTTTAGGGCCAGGTAACCCGCCACGGGGGAGTCGATCCCACCGGAGAGGAGCAGCCCCACCCGACCGCTCACCCCCACCGGCAGCCCTCCCGGGCCGGGGTGCCGCCCGATCGAGACGACGATCCGATCCCGCAGCACCTCGACCCCGATGGTCAGTTCGGCCCCCTTCAGGCGGACCGGCCAGCCCGTCCGCTTCTGGACCGCCGCCCCCAACTCCCGCTCGATCTGCGGCGAGGTCAGGGGGAAGGTCTTGTCGTCGCGGGATGCCCGGATGCGGAAGGAGGCCACCGGGCCCGAGGGCAGATGGGCCAGCACAGTCTCCCGCACCGCCTCCATATCCCGCTCCACCAGGAAGGCGGGGGCGAAATGGGCGATGCCGAAGATGGTGCCCAACGCCTCGCGCCAGGTCGCCAGGCCCAGGGGCTGGGCCGCGTAGACGATCATCCGCCCCGACAGCCGCTCGACCCGTTCAACTCCCCACCCTTCCATACGGCGGAGGATGTTGCGGGCCAGCGTGCGCTCGAAGAAGGGGCGGTTGCGCCCCTTCAGCCCGATCTCGGCGTAGTGGACGACAGCCCAACGGCTTTCCATATCTTGCCTCCAGACGGAAGTCTACCACACATTGGCGCAAATCACCAGGGTATTCGAGGCAAATCACGCCGCCCGGAAGGCGACCGGCACGTTCAGTCCCCTTAGGGACAATTGCTGACCTGGTTGAGCCCCCCCTTCCCCGCCCCCAGAGGAGGGCGCTCACACACCTTGACACCGCGATTGCCGATGCTATAATCGCCTCCACCGGCCCGAACGATCAGGGCCATCCGTGGATGTGAGAAATGGATTCTAACCGACCCGACTTTGGCCTGGAGGACACCCAGCCGACCCAGCCGGTCCATCCGGACGAGGTGGAGACGGGGCCGCTTCCCTGGGAGGATGGAGAGCCGACCAACCCCTCCCCACGAGAGGCCACGGGGATGACCCCCACCGCCGGGCTTCCCCGCCCCGTCCCCCCTCCTCAGCGGGCCGTCTACACCCCACCCCCATCACCGCGCCCGTCTGCCAAACGCCGGTCCCGGCGAGGCAACCGGTTGATCCGCGCTTTTTTCTTCCTCTCCCTAGCCGTGGTGCTCGTCTTCTTCCTCGGCTTCGCCGTCATCGTCACCGGCTACGCCGCCATCGCCGCCCAACTCCCCCCCGCTGAGGAACTGATCAGCCGCCAGCCCGCCTTCGTCAGTTCGAAGATCTACGACCGGAACGGCCGGCTGTTGTACGAGGCAGTGGACCCCCAGGGGGGCCGTCGGACCTACGTCCCGTTGGAGCGGATCTCGCCGTACCTGATCCAGGCCACCATCGCCACCGAAGACGCCAACTTCTACCGTCACCCTGGGTTCGACCCTATCGCCATCCTGAAAGCGATCTACCGCAACCTCCGTGCCGGAGAGACGGTCTCCGGTGCATCCACCATCACCCAGCAGCTGGCCCGCAACCTCCTGCTCTCCCCCGAGGAGCGGGTCCAGCGGACCGTTTGGCGCAAGATCAAGGAGGTGATCCTGGCCTTCGAGATCCGCCGTCGGTACACGCCGGACACCATCCTGGAGATCTACCTCAACGAGATCTACTACGGCAACCTGGCCTACGGGGCGGAGGCGGCGGCGGAGACTTACTTTGGCGTCAGCGCGGCCGAACTGACCCTGGGCCAGGCCGCCTTCCTGGCCGGCCTCCCTCAATCCCCCGCCACCTACGACGTCTTCAGCGGCGGGCGGGACCGGGCGCTGGCCCGGATGCAGGACGTCCTCCGGCTGATGGTGGAGCAAGGGTACATCAGCCAGGCGGAGGCGGCTGCGGCCGCAGCGGAGATGGCCAACTACGAGTTCAAACCTCCCGTCGCCACCGACCGCATCCCCGCCCCCCACTTCGTCGCCTACGTCCTACAGGTCGTAGAGCAGACCTACGGGCCGGAGGCCCTCTACCGCGGACAGGGGCTCCGGATCTACACCACGCTAGATCTGGACCTGCAGGAGAAGGCGGAGCAGATCGTCGCCGAACACGTGGCCGCGCTGGCCGATCGGCACGTGACGGACGGTGCGCTGGTCGCCATCGAGCCCTCCACCGGCTACATCCTGGCGATGGTCGGCAGCGCCGACTACTACAACGAAGAGATCGACGGGCAGGTCAACGTGGCCCTGGCCCCCCGCCAGCCGGGGTCGGCCATCAAGCCGTTGACCTACGTGGCCGCCTTCGAGAAGGGCTGGACCCCGGCCACGCTGATCTGGGACCTACCCACTGAGTTCCCCAACGGGGCCAACCCACCCTACGTCCCCCGCAACTACGACGGGAAGTTCCACGGCCCGGTCCTGGTGCGGGACGCCCTGGCCAACTCCTACAACATTCCTGCCGTCAAGGCGCTCCAGTTCATCGGCGTCCCCGCCCTCAAGGAGATGGCCGCCCGGTTGGGGATCACCACCCTCACCCGGGACGATTACGGCCTGAGCCTCACCCTGGGCGGCGGGGAGGTCAAACTGCTGGAACTGACGGGGGCCTACGCCGTCTTTGCCAACAACGGCGTCCGCGTCCCGCCGACCCCCATCCTGCGCATCGAGGACAGCCAGGGCAACGTCCTGGTGGACAACACGGACCGCTCCGGCGTGCAGGTGATCCGGCCGGAGCACGCCTACCTGATCACGTCGATCCTCTCCGACCGCCAGGCCCGCTGTCCGGCCTTCGGCTGCCCCAACGCGCTGGAACTCTCCCGTCCGGCGGCGGCCAAGACCGGCACCACCAACGACTACCGGGATGCCTTGACGGTCGGTTACACACCGGACCTGGTGGTGGGCGTGTGGGTGGGCAACGCGGACAACAGCGAGATGGACCGGGTGCCGGGGTCGTTGGGGGCGGCTCCCATCTGGCACGACTTTATGGAGGCCGCCCTGGCCGACAGGCCGGTCCGTAACTTCGTCCGGCCGCCGGGGATCGTCGAGATGGAGATCTGCGCCGACTCCGGTACCCAACCCAGCGAGTACTGCCCCCGGCGCAAGATGGAGGTCTTCGCCAAGGACCAGCCCCCCCTGGGACCAGAGCACGACTGGTACCAACTGGTCCGCATCGACGCGACCACCGGCCTGCTGGCCAACGAGTTCTGTCCGGACAACGTGATCGAGGAGGTCCGGCTGGTCATCGACGACCCGCAGGGACGGGAGTGGGCCCTTCAGCAAGGGCTCCCGGTGGCTCCTACGGAGTACTGCACTGAGGGGACCGCCCAGCCCATCGTTCAGATCACCTCGCCCGCGGCAGGGTCGACCGTTCACGGCGTCGTTCCCGTCGTCGGCACCGTGTTGGTGCCGAACTTCGACCATTACGTGGTCCAGTACGGCGCGGGGGACAACCCGCAGGGGTGGGAGTGGATCAGCGGGCCGCACCTGGCCCCAGTGCGGAACGGGCAGTTGACGACGTGGGACACGAGCGGGCTGGAGCCGGGGTTGTACACCCTGCTGGTGACGGCGTGGGACGCCGAAGGCCATCAGTACCAGGGGAAGGTTCGGTGCTACGTCGCCGGGCCGACGGAGACGCCGTCCCCCACTTCTTCCCCCACGCCCACGACCACGGGCACGCCCGTTCCCACCACAACGCCGACGCCCACCGAGACGCCCTCCCCGACGGGGACGCCCGTCCCGACGGACACCCCCGCCCCCGCGCCTACGGCGACACCGACCCCCGCCCCTTCCCCTTCTCCGTCCCCCACCTCTACCCCCACCCCGACGGGCACGCCGACTCCCACGCCAACCAGAACCCTCACCCCGACGGCGACCCCGACGGAGTGATCGAGGTGCGACGCACCGCGGGGGTGCGTCCGCACCCGGTTGAACAGCAGGAGGGCAACAGAGCGTGAGGTCGATGGCGGCCCCAGAGGACGAGGGGCGGTCGGAGTGGGTGCGGGGGATGGTCAGCGCTGCGCTGGCCAGTTTCTTCCTCGGCTGGGCACCGATCCTGGGGAAGATGGCCTACAGAGGGGGCGGTCGACCCTTCACCGTGGTCGCCATCCGCACCCTGATCGCGGTGCTGCTCCTCTGGCTGTTCTACCTCCTCTTCTGGCGGGCCTCCATCCGCATCGGCTGGCGGGAACTGATCGGCTGTCTGGCGGTGGGAGCCGTCAACGGCGTCGGTTCCCTCCTGTACTACTCCGGGCTTCACCGGCTGGACGCCTCCCTCGCTTCCTTCCTCAACACCCTCTACCCGCTGTGGGTGGTGGTCTTCCTCACCGCCTCCGGCGAGCCGATCCGGCCAGCAACCCTGCTCCGGCTGGCGATGGCGATGGTGGGGGTATACCTGCTCACCGGCGCAGGCGGCGGGAGGCCGGACTGGCTGGGGGTGATGCTGATGGTCGCCTCGGCCGCTGCCTACGGATGGCATATGGTGATGGGCCAGTGGGTGTTGGCCGATGTGCCTTCTCAGACGGCGACCCTCTACATCCTCACGGCGATGGGCGGTGTCTCCAGCCTGGCCCGGCTCTTCCAGGGGAAACCCCTTGAGCCGATCTCCTCACCGGGATGGGCCTCCATCCTCGCCCTGGGATGCACCACCGGCCTTTCCCGCCTGTTGATGTTCGCCGGCCTGAAGCGGCTGGGCGGCACCGAGACGGCCCTGATAACCCTCCTGGAGTTAGTGGTTTCCCTGGGATTGGCTTTCCTGCTCCTGGGGGAGCACTTGACCTGGCTCCAGTGGATCGGCGGCGTGGTCCTCATCGCCAGCGTCCTCTCGGGCCGGTCGCGCCGGGCCCCCCGACCGGCCGAGCCGTGGTGGGAAGGGGAGGACGAGTACCAGTAGGGCCGCGCGGTTGAGGCGGACGGCTTCCGCCGAGGGCACAACCGACGGAAGACCGTGAATCCACCCCACGGGACACGGACGACACCAGGGGGCCGACCGCTCAACCCTCGTCGGGGGGGGCAGGGAGGGGGAGCAGGATGTGGAAGGTGGTCCCCGGCAACCGCTCCTCGTCCCGCCCGGGGCTCTCGGCCCAGATCTTTCCCCCGTGGGCCTCGATGATCCCACGGGCGACGGTCAACCCCAACCCCAACCCGCCGCCCTTGAAGGCGGTCTTGCTGGAGCGGTGGAGCAGCGTGTTTTCCAGGACGTAGAATCGCTCGAAGATCCGCTCCCGTTCCTCCGGATCGATGCCGATCCCGGTGTCCTGGATCATCAGGTGGATGGCCTGCTCCACCTTCTGCCCGGTGATGGTGATCCGCCCGCCGTCGGGGGTGTACTTCATCGCGTTGCTGAGCACGTTCCACAGGGCCTGATGGAGCCGTCGCCCGTCTCCCATCACCGGCGGCAGATCCTCCAGCCCCTTCACCTTAAACGTGAGGTCCCGGTCGGGGGCGAGGCTGGTGATGTCGGCGATCACGCTCCGCACCAGGTGATCGAGGAAGACGGGCCCCATCGCCAGTTCCAACCGGTTGGCGTCGATCATCGAGACGTTGAGGATGTCCTCCACGACCTGGCTCAGCCGCTGGGTGGCCTTGGCCACCTGGGCGATCAGGTAACGGGGGCTGCCCTCCTCGTCCTCCGAGCCGGGGATCCGGGGGTCGGAGAGCAGGAGCTGGGCGTAGCCGTAGATGACCGTGAGGGGGGTCCGCAGTTCGTGGCCCGCCAAGACCACGAAGTCGGTCTTCATCTTATCGATCCGCTGGAGTTCCTCGTTCGCCTTCTGCAACTCGCGGATCTTGTCCTCCAGCCGCTCCACCAGACGACGGCTGTACTCGACCAGGTACTCGCTCTTCTCCTCCAGCGACTCGATCTGCTCGCGGAAGCCTCCGAGGTAGGAGCGGACCTGTTCCGGAAGGCGGTCGACGTCGACCGGCTTGGGGATGTAGCCATTGCATCCCGCGATCAACGCGCGCTCCCGATCCCCCTTCAGCGTGGCCGCGGTCAGAGCGACGATCGGCACGTCCTGCAACGTCTCGATGGAACGGAGGCGGGTGGTTACCTCGTACCCGTCCAGGCCGCTGATGTTGATGTCCATCAGCACCAGGTCGGGGCGGACCTGCTGGGCGATCTCCAGGGCGGAGATCCCGTCCTCGGCGATCACCACATCGAACCCCTCCGCCTCCAGAACCCGCTTGACCAGCCTCGCACTGGAAGGATCGTCCTCGACGTACAGGATACGAGAGCGTCGTTCCGTCATAGGCCCTCCATCTGCGTTGTCCTACTTCGTCTTGCCCTCCAGCACGTCCAGGATCTCGTGAAGGAGGTCCTCGTCGGAAAAGTCCCCTTTCTGGAGAAGGCGCTGGATCTGGCTGTTCAGCCGTGCCCGCTCGCCCGGCGTCAGTTCCTTGGCGGTGATGACGATGACCGGGATCTGAGCCAGTTCCTCATCCTCTTTAAGGACCTCCAGCACCTGGAACCCGTCCACCTCCGGCATCATCAGGTCGAGGAGGATGACATCGGGACGTTCCCGGCGGATCAATTCGAGGCCGCTGCGCCCATCGTGGGCCTCGAAAATCTGATAGTCCCCCCGCGCCTGGAGGATACGGCGGAGCAGGCGGGACGCGCCGGGGTCGTCCTCAAGGATGGCAATGCGACGGACGCTGCGATCGAGTTGCTCCAGCGAACTGAGGAGGCCATCCTCCACGGCGGGGGCCTCGGTGGGGACCTCCACCGTCCGCGCCCAGGTCTCGCCCAGGAGGTGCTTCTCCACGGGGAAGGTGTGGCCGGAGCAGTTGACCACCACCACCTCGTCCCTGCGGATGACCCCCTCGCTGAGCAGTTTGAAGAGGCCAGCGAAGGCCATCGCCGCGGCCGGCTCCATCGAGATGCCGTCCAGTTTCGCCATCACGTGCATCGCCCGGAAGGCCTCCTCGTCGCTGACGGCGGTGAACACCCCTCCATACTCACGGATCACCCGGGCGAGGAAGGTGTAGGCCGGGCCGGGACTGCCGGTGGCGACGGTGATGATGCGGGTACGCGGATGGAGGACCGGCTCCGCCTCTTCCAATCCCTTCTGGAAAGAGTGGACCATAGGAGCACATCCCTCGGCCTGGATGCAGGCCAGCCGGGGCATCCGGTCCACCAGTCCCATCTTCACCAGTTCTTCGTACCCTTTCCAAACGCCGACCGGCCCCAGTCCGCCACTGACCGCCTGGATGTACCAGTCGGGCGCGCGCCAGGGGGTCGGGCCGGGGCCCAGGAAGACCGGCAACTGCTCCGCAATCTCGAAGGCCACCGTCTTCATACTCTCCCGTGCGGCGATGGAGCGGATGCCTCTGTCGAGGTGGATCCCCTGGCGGCGGGCGAACTCGGCAGCGACCTGCTTGGTCTGATCGTAGGTGGCGGTCACCTTGACCACCTCGCTCCCGTAGAGCGCCACTTCCCGCATCTTTTCCGGGGGGACCAGGCTGGTGAGGAAGGCCCAGAGTTTGATGCCCGCTCGGGCGGAGTAGGCGGAGTAGGAGATGGCGACGTTGCCGGTGGAGGCGACGACCGCCTCGGTGACGCCCATCTCCTTCATCACCGAGAGGGCGAGAGAGGCCTGGCGGTCCTTAAAGGAGCCGGTCGGCCCCTGGCGCTCGTCTTTGACGAAGATGTGGGCACAGCCCAGCATCATCTCCAGGTTGACGGCCCGGAGGAGTGGCGTGCCCCCTTCCCCCATCGTGATCCGATGGGCGTCGTCGCGCAAGGGGAGCAGTTCGCGGTATCGCCACATATCGAAGGGCCGTTCGCGCAGGGCCTCCGGCCACTGGCGACCGACCGTCTCGTAATCGTACACCACATCCAGCCAATCCCCACCGCAGCGGGGACACTGGAGAAGAGGCCGCTGAAACGGCTCTGTGTAGCCACAGGCCGGGCAACGGAGTTTCGGGAACTCGCTCATCGACACCCCTTTGTCCTCAAAGTCTACACTCAAACACCATCCTCACCGCGCCCGATCTTCTTGAGGGCAGCGAGCACGTCTTGCAGCAACTCCTCCTGATCCAGGAGGCCCTTCTGGACCAGCGCCTCGATGCGGTGGTTCAGCAGCGCGCGGTCCTTCTCGGTCAGTTCCTTAGCCGTGACGACGATGATGGGGATGTTCCGGGTGCTTTTATCCGCCTTCAGCGCCTCCAGAACCGCGAACCCGTCCACCTCCGGCATCAGGAGGTCGAGGATGACGATGTGGGGCCGGACCCGTTTGACGAGCGCGATGGCCTCCTGTCCGCTACTGGCTTCGACCACCTCGAACCCGTCCTGCCCCTCGATGATCCGGCGCAGCAGTTCCCGATCCTCCGCCTGGTCGTCCACCACCAGCACCCGGTGCCGTCCCTCCTCCCGGTCCAGCCGGTCCAGCGCGCTCAGCAGGTCCTGCTCCAGGATGGGTTTGACCAGATAGTCGGCGGCGCCGAGGCTCAGGCCCTTACCCTTGTCGCCGACGATCGTACACATCACCACCGGGATGTCTTTCGTCTCCGGATCGCCCTTCAGTTCCTGGATGACCTGCCACCCGTCCTTCTCCGGCATCATCACGTCCAGCGTGATGGCATATGGCTTCAGCCGCTTCGCCTCCTCGACCACCCTGCTGGGGTCGGTGAGGCCGACGACCTGGTACCCCTGCTTGTGGAGGTAACGGCGGAAGAGGGTGATCACGCCCTCGTCGTCGTCCACGCACAGGACGACCTTGCCCGAGGGCGCGGCTGCCTCCTCGGCCCCGCTGGGCTGCGGTGCCTCTTCGGCCGCCGGCTCTTCCTCTTCCTCCTCCTCAAGGGTGGGCGGGCCCTGGATGGGGAGCCGGAAGGTGAAGGTGGATCCCTTACCGACCTCGCTTTCCACCCAGATCTCCCCGCCGTGCAGTTCGATGAAGGACTTGGTGATGGTCAGCCCCAGGCCGGTGCCGCCGTACTTGCGGGAGGGCGAGGCGTCCACCTGGGTGAAGGCCTCGAAGATCTTGGGCAGTTTGTCCTCGGGGATGCCGATGCCCGTGTCGGAGACGGAGATGGTCACGTATTCGTCGTCGTAGGTAACCTCCACGCGGATGAAGCCCTCGTCGGTGAACTTGGCTGCGTTGGAGACCAGGTTGAGGAGGATCTGGCGGACGCGCCGCTCGTCGGCGATGATCGTCGGCAGGTCGGCGGGCACCGACTGCTGGAGTTCGATGGGCTTGTCCTTGACCAGCGCGATGGCGGTGGACATCACCCCGTGGATGACTTCCTTCAGGTCCACCGGCTTGAAGTCCAGTTCCATCTTGCCGGCCTCGATCTTGGAGATGTCCAAGATGTCGTTGATCAACCCCAGCAGGTGCTGGCCGCTGTTGTAGATCGCCTCCAGGTCCTGCCGCTGCATCTCAGTGATCGGGCCGTCGATTCCCTTGAGGATGACGCGGGAGAAGCCGATGATGGAGTTGAGGGGGGTGCGCAACTCGTGGGACATATTGGCCAGGAACTGGCTCTTGAGCCGGTCGATCTCCTTGAGCCGCTCGGCCGTCTCCACCGCCTCCTGGTACAGCCGGGCGTTCTCCCAGGCAACGCTGAGGTTGGCCCCCACGATCTGGAGGAACTCCAGCTCATCCTCGTCCAGCGGTGGGTGCCCGGGCTGTCGCCCCAGCGAGAGGAGACCCAGGACCCGTTCACGGGCGATCAGGGGGACGTAGGCGGCGTCCTGCACCCCGAACGCCCGGATGAACTCGAGCACCGGCCCCCTGACGTGGGAGGGCACGTCCAGGACGACCCGGAGTTGCCGGGTGCGGATCGCCTCGAACATCGCCGGGATCGCCTCGGCGGTGATGAGAGAGATCTTCTCAGGGAGCGGCACCTGGACGCCCTCAGGGTCGTAGACGACGACGGGACGCAATCCCTCCGCCTCGGAATCCCACTCGAAGATCCCACACGGCATCTCCAATCGGAGCGAGATGGCCTCGCCGACCCGATGGAGCAGGTCGTCTGGGTCGAGCGAGGTGGCGCCGGCCTGAAGCACCTCGTTGATGAGAGCGCGCCGTCGGGCCGTAGCCTCCACCTCGGCGAACAGCCGGGCGTTCTCAATGGCGACGCCCGCCTGGGCGGCCAGAGACTGGAGAAGAAGGATGTCGGTCCGGCTGTAAGCGTAGGGCCGGTCGCTCTGCACGTCCAGCACGCCGATGACCTGCCCCTTGACTTCGATGGGCACCGCCAGTTCCGAGCGCGCGTCGGAGAGTTCCGGCACGGTGACGTAGCGGGGGTCGAGGAGGACGTCGTTGACCAGCACGGGCTGCCGGGTCCGGACGGCGTCGGTGGTAATGCTCGGCCGCTGGAGGTCGAGGGCGATCTTCCCCCGTTCCACGCGGCGGTCGGTGTCGCCGATGGTGCTGCCATCCTCGAAGATCAGCCGGTCCTCCTCGACCAACAGCAGGCTGACGAAGTAGTGGCCGAACCGCTCCTTGGTGGTATCGACGATCTGGCGGACGACCGACTCCAGGTCGAGGACGGAGGTGATGGCACGGGAGATCTCGTTGATGGCCTCCAACTCCTGGGCCCGGCGGCGGGTCTCCTCCAGCAGCCGGAGGTTCTCCACAGCGATGGCCGCCTGACCGCAGAGGGTCCACAGGTTGTTGAGCAGCCGCTCCGAGAAAGTAGAGGGAACATCCCGCCCGACCAGCAGCCCGCCGACCAGGCGGGAACCGATGTTCAGCGGCACGATGGCGAAGGAGCGGATCTGGGCCACCTCCGCCAACAACCGCGAGGGCTCGTCCAGCCGCGGGTCGGCGTGGACATCCTCGACGATGAGCGGCTCGTCGGACTGCAGCAGGCGAGCAATGGCGTATTCCTCCATCGGCAACCGTGTGCCGTAGGGATGCACCGGACGGCCGTCCACGGTCCACGACTCCGCCATCGTGAGGCCGATCGGTTCGTCGTCTTCGAACTCGAAGAGGAGGAGACGCGCAACGCTCAGATCGGTGTGGGCCGCGTACTCGACCAGCGCACGCCCCACCTCGGCGGGGGTGGCAGCCGCGCCGATCGCCCGACCCGTCTCGTACAGTTCCTGCGTCTCCTTCAGCGAACGCTGGGTCTCGGCGAACAGCCGGGCGTTCTCAATGGCCGTGGCCAACTGGTCGGCCATCGTCTGCAGGGCGGTAATGTCCTCTTCGGTGAAGGCCGCGGGCTTGTCGGACTGGATGGTCATCGCGCCGATGACCCGACCGCGGCTGATGAGGGGCAAGGCCATCTCCGACCGGGTCTCCGGCAGAAGGGGGTTGTCGAAGCGGACGGCCTCCGCCCCCACATCGAGGGCGATGCGGGCCTCGCCGTGGGCGGTGCACCAGCCGATCATCGACCGGCCGCCCACCTCCAGCCGGTGGCCCTGCTCGAGCATCTTCTGGCCCGCCTCGCCCGTGCCCGCGCGGAGCACAGCCCAGCGCCCCGTCTCGTCCAGCAGGAAGATACCGACGTAGTAAAGATCGAACCGCTGACGGATCAACTCCACCGTCCGCGGGAGCAGTTCCTCCAGATCCAAGATCGAGGAGGCTGCGCCGGAGACCTCGGCGGCGGTCTCCAACTGAGCGGCGCGGCGCGTGGTCTCCTCCAGCAGCCGCCGGTTCTCCAGGGCGACGGCCACCTGATCGGCGATGGTGCGGATCCGGCGGATGTGTTTCTCCCAAAGACCGGTTATCGGCCGCTGGCTGGTGAACGTCAGGAAGCCGAGCGCCCGTCCCAGCAGGCTCAGCCCGGCGGTGATCATCCCGCGCATCCCCATCGCGCGGGTGACCTCCCGCACCGGCTCCGGGATCTCGGCCTCGGGGCCCTCCATATCGGGGTAGACCACCACGAAGTCCGGCTCGTCCAGCACCCGCCGGGCCGCATCCCGGTCCTGGATGGGGAAGGCCCTCGCCGGCGGGATGGGTGTCCACCCCTCTTCGGTCTTGATCACCGTGTAGATGTCGCCGTGGGTAGGCACTCCCTCGGGGTCTGTAAGCGTAGCGATGGTGATGGAGCAGGCCTCGAAGTCCAACTGCTCGGCGATCTCCGCCGCCCCGCGCAGGATCCCCTCAATGGAGGTGGCCTCACTGATGAGGCGGGCGGCCTTGTAGAGCGCTTCCGTCTCAGCCAGTGCCTGGCGGGTCTCCTCCAGGCGGCGGATGGACTGGACGGCGACGGCGGCCTGCCCCGCGAGGGCCCGCAGGTGGCGCAGGTCCTCTTCGGCGAACTCCCTCGGCTCGCTGTACAGTCCGCTGGCGAACCCGATCCACTGGCCCGCGACAATGAGGGGGACGAAGATGGCACAGCGGGCCTGGAGAGCCTGAAGGTAGAGGGTGCGGGTGTTGTCGTCCAGCCGCGGATCGTTCTCCAGATCAGAGAGGACGACGATCTCGTCCGGACGGAGGAGAACCTGGGCGGCCGGGAAGTTCCGGGGGGCGTACCGAGAGGGGAGGGCATCCAGCGGGAGGGAAGAGCGACGGGCGACGCGGATAGCCCATTCCGGAACGTCGCCATCGACCCACGGACGGTTGAAGAGGAGAATGTGGGCCGCGCGATCGGCGTCGCCCAGGACGGAATAGTCGCACAGGACCTGGAGGATGTCGTCGTAGGTCTGGGCGGCGTTGAGGGCTGCGCCAGCCTGGTAGAGTTCCTCCGTCTCCGCCAGCGCTTCCTGGGTCTCGGCGAACAGCCGGGCGTTCTCCAGGGTCACAGCCACGCGGGCAGCGACCTCCTCGACCAGCCGCTGCTCTTCCTCGGAAAAGGCCCCGGGTTCGGGGTGGGTGTAACTCAGCGTCCCCATCACCTGGCCCCTGCGGTCGAACAGCGGCACGCAGATGACGGAACGGACGGGGTCTCCCCTCTTGTGGCCCGGCAGGATCAGCCACCGGTCATCCTGATGGGTGTCCACCACCAGCGCGGATTGGCGATGCTCCAAGACCCAAGCCTGGAGGCCACGGGTAGTCACCTGGCGGATGTACTCCTCCGCCTGTTCGGCGGTGTACTCGACCCGCTCGGGGACGCTGGAGCGGAGGAAAGGATGGCCGCCGACATCGAGGAGGATCAAGTCGGCGTACTGGGCACCCACGTAAGGGGCGACCTCCAGGGCGGCCGCCGCGGCTTCCTCCAGGGTGGGAGCCTCGCCCAGGCGGCGGCTGACCTCGTAGAGGGTGGCGAGGCGGGACCGCTCTTCCTGCACCTCCTCGAATAGGCGAGCGTTCTGGAGGGCGATGGCCATCTGGCTGGCGATCGCCGTCAGCAGGTCCAGGTGGTGCTCGCCATACGCCCGGGGTGCGGTGTAACTCTGGACGGCGAGCACGCCCAGGACCTGGTCGCCGAGCATAATCGGCACCCCCATCCAGGAGAGGGCAACCTTTCCGAACAGTTCGATCCCCAGTTCCTGCAGCCGTTCGGTGACGTTTTCCGGGATCAGCAGCGGTTGTTTCGTCCGGAGGATGTACTCGGTGAGCCCATTTCCCCTCTTGCGCGAACGCCAGGCGACCCGTTTCCCTTCCTCTACCGCCAGCGGGAAAGTGATCAGGTCCGTCTCGGGGTCGTAGAGGGCGATGTAGAAGTTGGTGGTGTCCAGCAGCCGGGACGCGCCCTTGTAGGTTTCCTCCATGATCCCTTCCACGCTGAGGCGAGCGGTGAGGGCCTGGGCCATCTGGTTGAGTGTGGCCAGTTCTTCGGCGTGGAGCCGGGCCTCCTCGAACAGTCGGGCGTTCTCGACGGCCACCGCCGCCTGGTTCGCCAGCGTCATCGCCAGGTTCATCTGGGCCTGGGTGATGCGGACCTCCTTGGTCCAATCCTCCAGTTCGATGACGCCGATGGCCCGCCCTTTGACCGCCAAGGGGAGGATGATCAGCGTCTGAACCTCGTACTCCTGCATATAGGCCAACTCGGCCGGGTCGGCGTCGGGGTCGCTGGCGTAGACGACGAGCGGCTGGAGGGTCTCCATCACCCGGGCCGTAGCCGGATACTCCTTCAGGGAGAACGCCTCGACCTCCTCCTCCTGTACGACTTTTCCTCGCTCCTCGAGGTAGAAATCGGCGACGACGCGCATCATGCCCGTGGTCGGGTCGAGCAGGGAGACGGAGGCCTCTGGAATTCCCAGCACCTCCACGAACTGGCGGGCGACGATCCCGGCGACCCCCTCAGGCTGGAGTGGGGCCCCTGCCAGTTGCTGGCTGGCGTCGAAGAGCATCGCCAGTTCCTGCATTCGCTGCTGGGTCTCGGCGAACAGCCGGGCGTTCTCGATCGCACTGGCTGCATAGCCGGCCACCGCCTGCAACAATCGGGCCTCGTTTTGCCCGAAACCTCCGGCCCGGTTGGCCACATACAGTTCGCCGATGGATCGATCCCGCACCCGCAGCGCAACGCCACAGAAGTTCCGCACGCCCAACTGCTCCATATAGGGCAGATAGGCCGGGATGACGTTGGGATCGTCCACCCCTCGGTTGCTGTAATACACGCCGCCCCGCGCGAAGACACTGACCTCCATACCGGGGGCATCCAGGGGGACGATCCATTCTTCGGGCAACACGAGTTCGCCCGCGGCGGAGATGTATCGGGCGATCAGGGCGTTGGCCTCCTCGTCGACCAGCAGGAGCGCGGCCGATTCGGCATCGACGACCTGCCGGGCCTCCTCGACCAGTTGGGTCAGCAGTTCGTGCAGGTCCAACGTGGTGCTGGCTACGCCAGCGATGCGGGCCAGGGCCTCCTGCTCGGCGGCCCGCTCCTGAGCCTCGGCGTACAGACGGGCGCTGTCCAGCGCCAGGGCGACCTGCTCGGTAACCGCCTCGACCAACTCCAGTTCCTCGCGGGTCCAGGGGCGAGCCTCGTCCGTCTCCTCCACGGCAATCGCACCGATGATTTGATCCCGCAGCCGGAGCGGCGCGACCACCGTCGAGCGCTCCTCTTCTGGATCGACCTCGGCGACGATCTCGCCCTTCTCCAGTGCTTCCTCCACCAGCGGGTCGGGGGCGGGCTCGGCGGGGGTAACCTCGATCCGGTCGTAGACGAGGGCGGTCGGGGCCCGCAACTCCTCCCACGCCATCCGCACGTGCTCCCCATAGGCGATCTGGAGTTCCTCCA
Source organism: Chloroflexota bacterium (assembly GCA_011388675.1). Classification (GTDB taxonomy): domain Bacteria; phylum Chloroflexota; class Anaerolineae; order B4-G1; family DUEL01; genus DUEL01. The sequence continues at coordinate 17,666 of DROW01000025.1, forward strand.
GGGTACGCTGGCTTTCCTGAAAGAGGCGGGCGTTCTCGATGCCCAGAGCGATCTGGTCGGCCATCGCCTGGAGCACCGCGATGTCCTCCTCGGTGAACGCCGCCGGCTGGTCCGATTGCACGTCCAGCACGCCGATCACCTTGTCGCGCACCTTCAGCGGCAGCGCCATCTCCGAACGGGTCAGCGGCAGGTCGGGGTTGTCGAAGAAGACGGCGTCTTTCCCCACGTCCAGCGCGATGCGAGGCTCGCCGGTGCCGGCCACATAGCCGACGATGCCGACCTCGCCCACTTTCAATCGGTGGCCCCGCCTCAGCATCCGCTGTCCGCCCTCGGAGGAGGCGGCCCGCAGGACGGCGTATTCGCCCGCGTCGTCCAGCAGGAAGATACCGGTGTGGTAGAAGCCGAACCGGTCCGAGATCAGGCGGACCACCTCATTCAGCAGGGTGTCTATATCGCGGATCGCCGCTGCTCCCCGGGCAACCTCTACCGCCGCCTCCAACTGGGCCGTGCGGCGGGTGAGGGCGGCCGTTCGCTCCGCCACCCGCTGCTCCAGCGTGCCGACCATCTCCTGCAATTGCTCTTTCATCCGGGCCAACGCCGTCGCCAGCACGCCGACCTCGTCATCCCCCGGCGGGGGCAACGGGACATCCCACTCGCCGGAGCCGATCCGACGGGCCGCGACGGCCATCTCCCGCAGAGGGCGGACCACTCGGTAGGTGAAGAGGGAACCAAACCCGGAGGCGACGAGCAGGAGCAGGATACCCAGCGGCACCACCCATCGCTGGAACGACGAGAGCGTGGTTTCGCGGATGCTCCCCCGCAGGGCCTCCAGTGCCTGGCGAGCCAGGTACGCCTCCGCCACGTTCGCCATACTCCACCCCTGGTTCCCCACGGGGGCGTAGGCCACGTAGATCTCCCGGCCGTTGACGAAGAGGGTGTGGACGCCCGTCTTGCCTTCCCTCATCTCCGCCAGGATGGGAGCGAACTCCGGCACGGCCTCGCCCACCAGATCCGGCGCGATCTCGCCCGCGGCGGGAGGGCGGCCGAGCACGTCCAGATACGCCTGGTTGGACATCGCGATCCCGCGGCCGCTCCCGTCGATCAGGAAGGAGTAGCCGCTTCCCATCACCTGGTACCACTCGATACTCTCAGCAAGCCCCTCCAGGGAGAGGTCGATGCCGACCACGCCGACGAACTCCCCCCGCTCGGTGTAGATCGGCGCTGCCACGGTCACCAGCAGCCCCTTGCCGGTGGCGTCCAGGTACACCTCCGACCAGACCACCTTCCGTCCGATGTTGTTTTCCGGAGCGGCCGCCAGATACCAGGGCCGCTGGGTTACCTGAAAGTCGGGGGGCACCACGCTTGCCAGGTCGATGTTGGGGTAGTAGCGGGTGATCTCCCCCTCCAGCGCCACGTAAACGGCCACCGCGTCGGGGTTGCTCTCGTAGATCGACGCCAGCACCGGGTCCAGATGAGCGCTCAGGCGCAACTTCGTCAGGAGCGATTCGTCCATCGTTACGAAGTTCGGGACGAAGACGCTGACGGGTTCGTCCTTCCCGTTAGCGTACTGACCGTCCGCCCGCTGGTGCATCCGCTCCTCGGGATCCCAGTATCCTTCGAGATACCGGTCGGGGTGGTTGAAGATCTCCGCCGCGTATTGGGCGATCTGCGCCGCATCCTGCTCTATGTTCCTGAAAAGCAGGGTGTGTTTCTGCGCATCGCTCACTGTGACTTGGCGCAGGAAGTCGGTCGCCTGCTTGTCCATCACCTCGGCGGTGATCTGTTCGACCTGCCCCTCCACGATCCGGAGGGCGCTGAAGGCGATGTAGCCGTTGAGCCCTATCGTGGCGACGATGAGGCCCAGCAGCAAGATCAGGAGCCGGGTACGGATGCTTCGCCGGATGAACGGTTGACGTTGCTGCATTTTTCCGAAAGCCATACGCTCTTCCTCCCCGCTCGCCCATTCCCCTGGGTCAGGCGGCTACGGCTCGGGCGAGCCGTCGTCTCCCGCGCCGGTCGTCGCGCCCGAGGCCGTATCGCTGGCGGCCCCCACGCGCAACTGAATCCGCGTCCTATCGACCCCGAGGGCCAGCCCCAACTCCCGCACTGCCGTCCGCAGAATGGCCTCGGGGTCCATCGAAGCACGGATGCGGGCGGTGATCTCGGCCAGCAGCCGGTCGCGCGCGGCGCGGCGCTGGGTTTCCTCCATCAGACGCGCGCTCTCCAGAGCCAGCGCCAGACGGCTGGCGATCTCTTCCATCAGCTGGACGATCTCCGGTGGCACGTTCGGCGCGGAGAAACGGACGTTCAACGCGCCGATGACCTCCCCTCGCAGCCGGACCGGCACGGCCAGCACGCTGCCGGCGACTCGACCGTCTCCTTCCTCCCGAACCGGGCGGACCACCGAGCGGCCCTCCCGCAGCACCCGGCGGGTCTCCTCCGGTACCTCCTCCATCGGCTCGAAGGCCAGGTGGCGGTAACGGAGACCCCGCCACCCCCGCCTCGTGGCCCGCCACGCCTCCCGCGCGTACTCTCCGTAGAGCCGCTCCAGCTCTCGCACCGTCTGCTGCATTCGCTCCAGCAACCGGGCGTTCTCGATGGCGACCGCCAACTGGTCGGCCAGGATCTGCAAGACCGAGACGTCCTCCTCCGTGAAGGCAGCTGGTCGCTCTGATTGGACGTCCAGCACGCCGATGGTCCGCCGCCCCACCTTCAACGGCAGCGCCATCTCCGACCGGGTATGGGGGAGGTCCTGATTATCAAAGAAGACGGCGTCTTTCCCCACATCCAGGGCGATGCGCGGCCTGCCTCGTGCGGCCACATAGCCGACGATCCCCGCCTCGCCTACTCTCAGCCGGTGGCCCCGCTCCAGCATCCGCCGTCCGCCTTCGGAGGAGACGGCACGGAGAACGGCGTACTCGCCCTCCCCGTCTACCAGGAAAATGCCCACGTGATAGAAGCCAAATCGCTCAGAGATGAGGCGGACAGCCTGGTCCAAAAGCGTCTGTACGTCCCGGATAGACGCGGCATCCCGAGCGATCTGGGAAGCGGTCTCCAACTCCAGCGAGCGGCGCTCCAATTCGGCGGTTCGCTCGGCAACCCGTTCCTCCAGCGTGCGCTGGTGCTCCTCCAGTTCCTGCGTCGTCACCCGCAATCGAGCGAAGGCCGCGTGCAGGCTCCGCATATTCAAGAAAGTGAGGAGAGCAACCGTGGAGATGAGCATATTCCACATCGTGGTCATACGGATGAAGTCCAAAGCCCCGTCAAAGGTAAAGGGCGGGGTGTAGAGACCGATCATCCCAAGAAAGGAGAGGAGTAGAAAATAGAACAACGCCAAACCCGTCATCCCCAGGGCGTACCCAGGAGCCAACAGCGTCCCAGCGATGGTGATCGTCCAGATGTAGAGGAGCCAGCCCGGAGAACGAACACCGTCAAAGAGTAGGATCGCCAGGGCGATGCCGAAGAAGTTCGTCCACACATACAGCCGGATCACCTGCTGAAGGTATCCTTTCTTGACGTAAACGATGCTAAGGAGGGAAATCGGGACGAAAGCGAGGGGGAAAGTGACTGCCAAGCCGGCCACCGGGCCGGGAAGCAGGCCTCGAACCCACGCGATGAGGAAAGTCAGCGCGATCGCGAGCACGATCCCCGTGCTGATCACCATGAGTGTGTTGAAGAGCCGACCCAGTCGCGCTACCTCCTCGTCGGTCGTCTCCATACTGACCAACCACTCCCACCACTCGGCCAATCCAGCCTGTCTCTCTCTCTCTTGCATTCGATCCTCCCCGACCATTTCTCGGACGCTACCGACCACCCAACTCCCGTTTGGCCCAATCCACCAGCAAGGTCTGGACTGCCCACTGGACAAGGAAACTCAACCGCCTCCATATCAGCCGCTGGAGTACAGGGGACCGGAGTCGGTAAATCAGCCTCGCCAGCAGGGCACGACGGCTCAGGACCTTCCCCATCTCACTTTGCAAAACCCGTTCCCGATAGTCCGTGAAAGAGAAATCCCCGCGCTCGAAGGCGCCGGCGATGGCCCGCGCGGCGATGCGACCATACCCTAGGGCAGGGCCGATCCCTTCGCCAAAGAGGCCATCCACCCCCGCAGCGTCCCCCACCAGCAGGATGCGGGAAGCGGAGAAGGGATTACGCACGTCAAACCGGTGGATCGCCGCCCCATCCAGGGCGTAATCCTCCAGACGGTAGCCGTGCTGGGCCAATTCCTCGGCGAGGTACTCCCGTATTTGCCGACGAGACTTGCCCGGAACGGCCGCACTGTCGTAAATGCCCCAGCAACGCATCGGTCGGCCCTGGAGATGGCTGGGGAAATCCCAAATGTAACCGGGCACCCCCTCAGAAATGCAGGAGAACTCGAAGAAGGCCTCGTCCTCTTTATGGGGCGAGGCCCCAGGACGGGGAGGGGCCATAATCAGCACGGCACGGGCGAGACCGGCTCGGTACTCCCTAGCGATGGCGTGCCGGACGACGCTGTGAGCCCCATCCGCGCCCACCACTACCCTGGCCCGGTAACTACCACGGGAGGTGACGACCTCCACCTCGTCCGGGCGGGGGATCACCCTTCGCACCCGGGTTCCCTCCTGGATGACGATGCCGCGCTCCCGGGCCTTCCGGACCAGCCAGGCGTCGAACTCCTCCCGGCGGACAACGTGGAAGGCGAAGGGGCTGCCAACCGGCCGTATGGGGGTTCCCTTCCCCTGGTACTCGAAGTACGACCACCGGGCATCCTCGTGGGGAACCTCGGAGAGATCCAAGCCCAGTTCCTCAAGCACCCGATCCACATCGGGTAGGAGCCCTCCCGCGCACGGCTTCGGCCGAGGATGTTGGGCCTTTTCCAGGACCAGCGTGCGCCCGACCAGATGGGGGGCGAACCGCAGGAGGTAGAGGGCCGTGGAGATCCCTGCTGGCCCTGCCCCGACGATGATCACGTCGTACAATATGGCTCGTTCCTCTGCAGCGTTCGTTGACATCGCTCTCGTCCCTCGCTACCTGAATGACCGTGCCTCGACCAGCCCGCATAGCACTAGTCGATGGCGATCCTCATTCCTCGCCGCTGGAGTCCACCCCCGCCTGCTCTCTATATCCGTCGCCCTCCTCCGGACCGAGGTAAACGGCAATCTCCTCCACCTCGGGCAGCCGGGCCAGTTCGCGCAGCGCAGTTTGCAACAGGGTCTCAATGTCCAGCGACCGGGTCAACTGGGCCGTCATCTGGCTGAGCATCCGCTCCCGTGCCGCTCGCTCCTGCGTCTCCTCCAGGAGCCGTGCGTTCTCCAGGGCCAGGGCGATCTGCTCGCTGATCTCCTCGACCAGCCTCCGTTCCTCTTCCGACCACGGGGGCTGCTCCTCCGTGCGGTGGAGGAAGATAGAGCCGATCCTCTGGCCCCAAAGCCGGATCGGGATCATCAATCGACGGCCATTCCCTCTTTCGGCGGCCATCCCGGGGGGCTTCGGGAGGGGTTCCACGGTCACCCCGGTGTATCGGTAGGCGGTCGGGCGCTGGGAAACCCACCGCCGCCACGCCTCCCGAACGCGCTCCCCGTACAGTCGTTCCAACTCCTGTAGCGCGCGCTGGCTCTCTTCCAGCAGGCGGGCGTTCTCGATGGCCAACGCGATCTGGTCGGCCATCACCTGCAACACCGCCACGTCCTCCTCCGTAAACGCCGCCGGCTGCTCCGACTGCACGTCCAGCACGCCGATCACCCGTCCATACACCCGCAGCGGCAGCGCCATCTCCGAGCGGGTCAGCGGCAGGTCGGGGTTGTCGAAGAAGACGGCGTCCTCGCCCACGTCCAGCGCGATGCGCGGCTCGCCGGTCTCGGCTACATAGCCGACGATGCCGACCTTGCCCACGGCCAGTTTGTGGCCCCGCTCCAGCATCCGCCGACCGCCCTCGGAGGAAGCGGCCCGCAGGACGGCGTACTCGCCCGTTTCGTCCAGCAGGAAGATACCGGCGTGGTAGAACCCGAAACGATCGGAGATCAGCCGGACCGCCTCGGTCAACAGGGTGTCCACGTCCCGAATCGCCGCGGCCTCCCGCGCCACCCTCGCCGCGGCCTCCAGTTGCATCGTACGGCGCTGAAGGGTTTCTGTCCGCTCGGCCACCCGCTGTTCCAGGCTGGTGTAAAGTTCCTCTAACTGCTCAGCCATCAGGTTGAAGGTGCGGGCCAGTTGGCCGAACTCGTCCTCTCGGGTAATCGGCACTCGCTCGTCGAACCGGCCTTCGGCCAGCCGTCGGGCGGATGCCCCTAGCCGGTTCAATTCCCGGACCACCCCTTCCACGTTGACAATAGTGACCAGGGCGACCCCCACCAACAAGAAGATGATCGCGAGGGTCGGGCCGGTGACCAACCGGCGGGCAGCCAGGGTGGCCCGCTCCTGCGCCTGCTGCCGACGATACCGGGCGGTGGTTACCATCCGATACACATTCCACTCCGTCTGCCTGTGCATCTCCAGAAGCCGGGTGGCGCGAATCTGCACGGCCGTCCAGTTGTGCGCCTCAGCATACCGGATCGTCGGCACGGCGGTGTCCAGGATCTCCTGCAAACTACTGACCGTCTGCTCCATATGGCTGCGGAGGGGATCGTCCTCCGGCAGGAGGGCAGCCTGCGCGATCAGTTGATCCTTCCGCGCCTCGAGCGCGTGCGCAGCCGCCCCGACGTTGTCGGCGAACGAGGAGGCGATCTGCCGCTCCCTCTCGGCCTGGATCGTCAAGATCAATCCGGCAACCCAGTGCTGGGCCTCCAAGGCGGTGGAGAGTTGTTGCTCCGCTATCTGCAGTTGGACGATCGCGCTGGCGAGGGTGGTGATCTGCTCGAAGAAGAGCACGCCGGTGATAAACAGGAGCACCGTGACCACCGCCAGGCCGATACCCAGCCGGGCCCGCATACTCATACGGTACATAGGACGCTTTCTTGCCTTCATCGCTGCTCCTCCTCGCCGGAGATCGAGGCCCTTCCCCCGTCGCCCACCTCCAACCGGATCAGCCCCTCGGAGGCCTGGAGAGCCCGGCTCAGTTCCCGCACGGCGGTGCGGAGGATCGCGTCGATGTCAGCAGAGGCCCGGATGCGGGCGGAGACCTCCGCCCGCAACCGCTCGTGGGCGGCCCTCCGCTGCGTCTCCTCCATCAGGCGGGCGTTCTCCAGCGCCAGGGCCAGCCGGTCGGACACCGCTTCGACGAGGGAGACGACCTCCGGCGGCACGGCCTCGCCTTCGAACCGAAGGTTCACCACGCCGATCACCCGATCCCGCAGCCGGATCGGCACGGCCAGCACACCCATCCCCTCCCGGCCGTTCCCCTCCGCGGTGATGGAGAACGTGATCGGGCGGCCCTCTCTGCACGCCCTGACCGCCTCCGGGTAGGTCTCCCCCACCGGCTCGACGGACACACCTCGGAACCGATACCCGATGGGTCGGCTGATCTCTCTGAAAGCGCTCTCCCACAGGAGGCGCGGGGTGAGGTCGGCCGTGGCCTCCAGTCCGTATGCCGCCTGCTCCGCCTCCCGGACCCGCCGCAGGTGTTTCATCGCGGTGGCAACTTGGTCGGCGATGGCCTGTAGCGTTGCCACGTCGTTCTCGCTGAAGGCGGCAGGGGTCCGGCTCTGGACGTCGAGCACGCCGAGGACGCGCGCCCCGGCCTGCAGGGGGATCGCCACCTCTGATCGGCCTCCCTCCAGATGTGGCCCCGCCTTCGCCTCCCCCTCGACATCGGAGAGCCACTGAAGGCGGCGGGTCCGGATCGCCCTACCCACGGCCCCCGCCTCCTCCACCCGCCACCGATGCCCGGGCGACAGTTCACCTCCTCCCTCCCCGGCCGCCACCGCCAGGATGACGTGCGCCTGCCGGTCGTCCACCACGTAGGCGGCGACGTGCTCGAACCCCAGCCGGTCGTGAAGCAGTCGCACCGACCGTTCCAGCAGTTCGCTGATCTCCTCGGTGGCGGCGCTGATCCGCGCCACCTCTGCCACCGCCCGGATGCGCCGCAATTCCTGCCGCAGCATCTCCTCCGCCCGCTTGCGCTCCGTGGTCTCCTGGAGCGTGATCAGCCGACCGACGACCTCTCCCGCCTGGTCGCGCAGGACCGTCGCCTGGGCCGCAAACGTCCGTCCCCCCAGGATGACCTCCGTCCCCTCTTCCGTGCGGAGGAGACGAAGCAGTTCGGGGTGCCGACTCAGCACCCGCTCCGCCGACTTTCCGGCCACCTCCAGCACGGAGAGCCCCAGCAGTCGCTCGGCCTCCGGGTTCAGGTCGGTGATCCGACCACGGTCATCGAGGACCAGCGTGGCGATAGGGAGTGCTTCGACGATCGCCTCCTGGGGCACCGGCGCGACCTCCAGCAGATGGGAGCGAAACAGCCCCCAGACCAGCACCGCGCCCGCCACCACGAAGCCGAAAGGGACCAGGTCCAGCGGCGCAGGGAAGAGGTGGAAGATGGAAAGTACGCTGCCGACGAGGGGGGAGAGCAAGGCGAGCAGGAGGGAGAGGGCCTGCCTTCGATAGAAGGCCGGAGCGCGGACGAGCATCAAGGCGAGAAGGGCGCTTCCGCCGATGACCAGGAGGTAGGAATAGATCGTGTGGAACCAGAAGGCCGGGCCGTGCGCGGTGCTCAGCAACGTCAGCGAGCCGTAGGAGACCAGTTCGGTCTGCGCCCAGAACCACTGATGGACCTCGTTGGTCCACACCAGAACCAGAACGACGGCCGGTTCGATGGAGAGGAGAGCGTAAGCCCACGAGGTCAGCCACTTCTTCCCGTAGCCGGTGTACCGCACGGCAAAGATCAACCAGGTCGCCGGGACCCAGACGATGCCGAGGTAGCGGAACTTGGCCCAGAAGAGTTTGCCCGCCAGATCGGTGCTGAGCAGCCGGAAGGCGTATCCCAGCGACCAGATGGCGACGAAGGCCATCATCGCCCCCAGCGTCATCGCGCCGGGAGACGGCCGGCGACGCCAAGCGACGATCGCCACGACCGCGGCGAGGATCGCTGCTATGAGTGCCACCAGCGCGTAGCCAGAGAACTGCAACTCCATTCGCCTTGCCCCCTCTCTTCTACCCCGCCTCGATCTCCGTCGGCGGCACCAATTGGACGACCGCCTCCACCACGCGCGGCAACTGGCCCAATTCACGGGCGGCGGTCTGCAACACGCCGTCCACGTTCGGGTAGCCGACCAAGCGGGCGGTGATCTCACCGACCATCCGCTCGCGGGCCGCTCGCTGCTGCGTCTCTTCCAGCAGCCGGACGTTCTCCATCGCCAGCGCCATCCGCTCCGCGACCCCCTCGGCCAGGCCGATCTCCTGCTCTCCCCATTCGCCGGCCTCGACAGGTCGATGGAACCCGATGACGCCAACCGACACGCCGCGGAGTTTCACCGGCACAGCGAGGAGATACCGCTCCTCTCCCGCCAGGCCCACCCGCCGGCTCACCGGCTTCCCGCGCTGCCTGGCCTCGTCGAAGAGGGAACGCCACACTTCCTCCGGGACCGGGCTTTCCTCCCTCCAGTACCGCTGAATCCCTGGCCCGCCCTCCACGAACTGCTCCCAGGCCCGGATCGTCATCGCCTGATAGACCTGGCTCAACTCCTCCAGGCTCCGCTCCATCTGTTCCAGGAGGCGGACGTTGTCCAGACCCACCGCGAACTGATCGGCCAGTGTCTGGAAGGTGCGGATCTGCTCCTCGGGGATGGGCTGTTCGTCAGCGATGTGGACGTCCAACACCCCGAAGAGCTCGCCGCGGGCACGGAGGGGCAGGATCAGCCGCCATCGGGTCCAGCGCAATTCGGGGAGCGGTTCGGAGACGGAGGCGAAGAGCGACTTCCCCTCGCGGACCGCCCGTGCCGCCGGGTCCTCCGAGTCGACGGAGATGCGGTATCGACGCTCGACCAGCCGCCGCCCTCCCGCGGACGAGGCGGCCTCCAGGGTAAGCCACTCCCGTCGCGGGTCCATCCGGAACAGGCCGACGTGGTAGAGGGCGAACCGCTCCGCCATCAGGGAGAGGAACTGATCGATCAACTCCCGTTCCCCCCGCAGCGCGGCGATCTGGCGGGCGACCTCGGCGGCCGTCTCCAGCGCGCGGGTTCGCTCCTGAAGCAACTGGTTGGCCTCCTCCAGCCGCTTCGCCCGCTCCCGCAGCAGGTTCTGCGCTTCGGCCAGTTCAGCGGCGGAGCGCCGGGCAGCCTGGAGCGTGAAGATCTGGAAACGGTAGAAGCGGCCGAGCAGCAGAAGGAGCAGGATCAGGAGCATCGTGAAGACGGCCCCGCCGTAGATCCACGGCTCCAGCGTCAGCGGGTTGTCCAGATGGACCAGCCACTGGGCCATTTGGCCCTGGTAAGCCAGGACGGCGAAAGCGGCGAAAGCGAGGAGGCCCAGGACGGCCATCGCCATAGCAGAGCCCACGCCGTCGAGGATGAGGGCCAGGACGGGCAGGGCCAGCATAAACACCCGTCCGTCCCCCGCCAGTCCCCCCCGGGCGAAGGAGAGGACCCCGATGGCGTACCCCAAAAGCAGCAGGCCCCAGGCCCGCACGCGGGGGTTCAACCGCCGAAAGATGGCCAGCACGACGAGGAAGAGGTAACTGACCACGAAGATCGCCGCCGCAACCCACTGTCGGGGGTCCCGCGTGGCCGCATACACCGTCCAGCCGACGATCGGCGCTCCGGTGACGCCAACCACGGCCAGGAGGATGTTCAGGACCCGGGTACGCCAGGTCCTCAGTTCTTCTGTGACACCCGAACGTTCTCGTTCCGTCACCATTCCGGTTTCTCCTCCTACTGCTCTCCTCCTGCCGACCGATCGATCAGCATCCCCGGCCCCAGTTCGACGTACACGCCGGTCGCGTGAAGGGCCTCGCCGAGCCCCTCCGCCACACTGCGCAGGACGGTACCCATATCGACCGCCCGGGCCAGCCGGTCACTCAGGGCGCGGAGCGTGGCCTCGATCTCAACCCGTCGGCGGGTGGCCTCCAGCAGCCGCGCCCGCTCCAGGGCCAGCGATGCTTGGTCGATAAGAGCCTCGTACAGACGAAGGGCGCTCTCGGGGAAGGCCCCCGGTCTCAGCCGGTAGGCGACCACGAAGCCGATCGGCCGCTCGCCGATGCGCAAGGGGATGTTGGCGACCGCTCCCACCCCCGCCCGGCGGAAGAACGCGATCTCTTCCTCGGTCAGGAACGAGGGGGACTGGACGTCGGCCAGCGACCACAGCCGCTGCATCCTATCTACCCGCATATGGCTAGCGGAGATGGGCACCCGAATCCCGGGCGGGATGGTCGTCTGCTCATCCCGCCGCCAGGAGGCGATGAAGTGGATGGTCTCCGGGCGCTCGGCTCCCGGCGGCTCGAAAAGCGCGATAATGCAACCGTCGACGCCCGTCTCGGCCACGGTGGCGATGACCACCTCGCTCACCTCCTCCAGGGTCGTCGCCGTGGTCAACCGACGACTGGCCCGGTAGATGGGGCTGGTGGCCTCCAGCAGGAGGGCCTCGTCGGAAAGCCGTCGGGCGTTCTCCAGAGCGACGGCGATCTGGTCGGCCATACTCTGGAGGGCCCGCACGTCGTCCTCGTTGAAAGCCGCCTCCTCGGTGGACTGCACGTCCAGCACGCCCAGCAGTCTGCCGCCCACCATCAGGGGGAGGGTAACCTCGGAGCGGGTGTAGGGGAGGAGCGGGTTGTCGAAGTGGACCGCGTCCTCACCCACGTCGAGGGCGATGCGAGGCTTACGGTGGAGGGCGGTCCAGCCGACCATACTGGTCCCTCCGACGCGCAGCCGGTGGCCCTGGGCCTTCATCTTCTCCCCCGCCTCGCCCGTCGCTTCCCGCAGGACCGCCCACTCGCCGCTCTCGTCGATCAGGAAGATGCCGGCGTGGTAGAAGCCAAACCGTTCGCGGATCAGGTTCACGGTCCGCCGGAGCAACTCGTCCACGTCGAATATGGAGGTGATGACCCGCCCGATCTCGGCGCTGGCTTCCAGGAGGACGGCCCGCCGCTGGAGGGCGGCGTTGGCCTCTTGGAGAGCACGGGTCCGCTCGGCGACCCGCTCCTCCAACTCGGTGTAGTAGGCCTGGAGTTCCTCGGCCATCTTGTTGAAGGCGGCGGCCAGCCGCCCGAACTCATCCGCCCGCTCGACGGGCACCCGCTCCTCCAGGTGCCCCGTGGCCAGGCGGGCGGTGGCCTCGGTCAGCCGCTCGATCGGCTGGGCGATGCTGCGGATCGTCGCGACCGCCGTCCCGATCAACGTCAGAGCGATCACCGACCCCCACACCACAGGGATCGTCCGCACCGTCTCCCGCGCCTGCTCAATGCGTGCCAGATGGGATTCCTCCCGCTCGAAGGCGGCCGCCTGCACCTCCTCCACCGCGTTGGTGATCCGACTCCGATGGAAGCCGAGGTACTCCGGCCGGGTATAATCGTACACCGCCCCCCAATTCCCCTGCCGGGCCTCTTCCAGCAGGTTCTCCGCCAGGATCCGCACGGAACCCAGATCGTCGCGGAACTGAATCAGGGCGGAGCGAAGCGTGTCGTCGGGGGGGAGCGTGAACGCCGATTCCTCCACCTGCGCCAGCGTTTGATCCAGCGCTTCCAGGGCCCCCTTGGTGCGCTCGACGAACCGGACGGGGTCCTGAGATGCCGCCTCGTCCTGCAACACGCCGATCAGCGCCACAGCCGAGTTGTGGGCCTTCAACACCCAGGCCAACCGAGCCGAATCCTCGTGGAGGGCAGCGACGGCCTTCTCCATCTCTCCGATGGAGGTGAAGATAAGGAGCGTCGCCACGACGAGGAGGGTGGAGATGACGAGCACGATGCCGATCAGCCGATCCCGCACGCTGGTAACCCGCGCGCCGATGAGGGCGCTCGGGAGTTCCTCCTCCCCTCCCTCCCCCTCGCGGGCGGAGGGGGGCTCGATGAGGGTCGGGGGGCCGGACAGCGTCGGCGGCTGCGGCCGGGCGGAGGGAAGAGGCGATTCCGGCTCCGGAGGGGGCGGTGCCGGCTCCTCCTTCCCCTCCGGCGAGGGCGGCTTGAAGTTCGAGAACAACTCCTCCAGGGAATGCCTCAGGTCATCCTTGCTCATCTTCTCTCCATCCTCCTTCCACCATCCCGGACGAAACGCCCACGGGGAGGGAGAACCCCATCCCACCCGACCTGTCCAAGGAGAGGATCCGGATCACCTCCTGGGCCACCTCGCGGTACTGGCGTGCGGCCCGCGTCCGGGGCGCGTACCGGGTAACCGGCAGCCCGAATGCAGGGCTTTCCCGCAGACGGGTGTCGATCCGGACGGTGGTAGCCAGCAACGCCCTGGGGAACCGAAGGCGCAACTGATCCAGGATCGTCCGATGCACCTTGTTGCGGACATCGAACATCGTCACCAGCAGGCGGTAGCGGAGGTGGGGGTTGGTCTTCCGCCGCACCAGTTCCAGCAGATCCAGCATCTGGCGCAGGGAGCGGACGGCGTAGTACTCGCAGGGGACGGGGATCAGCAGCAGGTCGGCGGCGGTGAGCGCGTTGATGGTCAACGTCCCCATCGACGGCGGGCTGTCGATCAGAACCACGTCATACAGGTCGGGGTCCATCCGATCCAGGCTCTCTTTCAGCCGGTACTCATATCCCGGTCGTTTATACAGGATTTTCTCCAGAATCACCAGTTCCCGATTGGCCGGAAGCAGGTCCAGCCCGTCCACCGGCGTCTCCTGGCTGGCGGCGACGGGGGAGGTGTGGCCCAGCAACACGTCCCCCACCGTCCGCCGCGCCGACTCGGGATTCACCCCCAGGGAGAGGGTCAGGTGGGCCTGGGGGTCCATATCGACGAGCAGGACGAGGAAGCCCATCTCAGCCAGGCTCCCTCCCAACGAGAGGGCGGTGGTCGTCTTCGCCACACCGCCCTTGTTCTGGGCCACCGCAATTACGGCCGTCATGCCTCCCCTCCCTTCCCCTCCTCGGCTGCGCCGGCGGGAGGATGCAGGGGGAGGCTGAAGGTGAAGGTGGACCCCTTGCCCACCTCGCTCTCCACCCAGATCTGCCCGCCGTGCATCTCCACGAACTCCTTGCTCAGGGAGAGCCCCAGCCCCGCCCCGTTGGTCCGGCGTCCGTCCTCCGCCCCTCCCTGTTCGAACCGCTCGAAGATCCGCTCCAGGTCCTCCGGCGGGATCCCCACCCCGGTGTCGCTCACGCTCACCATCACCTTCCCGTTGGAGGTCCAGGCACGGACCGTGATGCTGCCCTGGTCGGTGTATTTGGCCGCGTTGGCCATCAGCCGCAACAGCACCTGACGGATGCGGGCCGGGTCGGCGCGGACCGTGGGCAGGTCCGGCGCGATCTCCTCCCGCAGCGCGACCCTCTTCCCCCGGACCAGGGCGCTGGCCGTGGACATCACGCTGCGGATCAGTTCCGCCAGGTCCACCTCGCGGAACTGAAGTTCCATCAGCCCCGCCTCGATCTGAGAGAGGTCCAGCAGGTCGTTGATCAGCCCCAGCAGGTGTTGGCTGTTGTGGTAGATGATCTCCAGGTCCTGCCGCTGCTGTTCCGTCAGCGGGCCGTCGATCCCCTTGAGCAGCAGGCGGGTGAAGCCGATGATGTTGGTCAACGGCGTCCGCAACTCGTGGGACATATTGGCCAGGAAGCGGCGCTTGGACCGGTCGAGTTCCCGCAGCCGCTCGGCCGCCTCCCGCTCCAGCGCGTAAGCGCGGGCGTTCTCCAGCGCGATGGCGATCTGGTAGGCGACATTCTGAAGGACGGAGACCTCGTCCTGGTCGATCTCCTGCGGCGAGGTCGTCTGGACGTCCAGCACGCCAACGGTCGTCTCCCCCCGACGGAGGGGGAGGACCACCTCCGAGCGGACGTAAGAGGTCGGCGGCCCCACTGTGACCGGGACGGGGTGGCTTTCGGCGATCGCCTCCCCTTCCCGGATGACCCGAGCCAGGGGACCGGGGGCGTCCAGCGGGACCCGTTCGCCGTGGAAGGGCGTGGGCTCGCCTGCCGAGGCCCGCAGCACCAGCCCCTCCTCCTCCTCAAGGGTGTAAACGGCCACATAGGAGTAGACGAAGCGATCCCGCACCAGCCGCACCACCTGTTCCAGCAGCCGGTCGGGGTCGAGAATGGAAGTTACCGCCTGTCCCACCTCCAGGCTGGTTTGCATATGGAGGGCCCGACGCTGGATCTGGTAGTTGGCCTGCTGGAGCAGGCGGGTCCGCTCCGCGACTTTGGCCTCCAGGTCGTTGTAGAGGGCCTCCAGTTCGGCGGCCATCCGGTTGAAGACCCGACCCAGGATGCCGATCTCGTCGCGGGAGTGGATCTCCACCCGCTGGGAGAGGTCGCCGTTGGCGATGCGCAGGGCCGACTCGGTGAGGCGGACGATGGGGCGGGTGATCTGTCGGGTGACGATGGCGGAGACGACGGCGGCGGCCAGCGCGGCGATCAGCGCGGCCATAATCACCGCCGCAGCGACCGCATCGTTCCCGGCGAACGCCTCCTCCTGGGATTGCTCGACCAGGAGGGCGAGGGAGAGAGAGGGCAACCAGCGGTAGACACCGATGACCGGCACCCCGGCGTAGTTCTCGTACAGCCCCTCCCCGTCCATCCCGGCCAGGGCCCCCTCAACCGCCGCGCTGTCGACCGCCTCCCCCTGGGGGAAGGCCATCCCGTCCTGATCGACCAGATAGATCTCCCCCGTCTGCCCCAGCCCGGCGGTCTCGTGCAGGATGCGGAGGAGTTCGGTCGGGTCGGGCCAGACGGAGAGGTAGCGCCACCGTCCGGTGTGGGCGAGCGGCACGATCATCAGGACGGCGGCCTCGCCGTACACGTCGCCAGCGCTAAAGGCGACGCGAAGCGACGCGGGTTCCTCGGGCACGGGGAGGATCGCCCCCTCCTGGAACGGCGAAGTGGAGACCCAAACGCGGCCGTCTCCGGATAGGAGGGCGACCCCCGCCAAGGCATACCCGGCAGCGACGTCGCCCAGAGACTGCCGGGCCGTGTCTACATCCCCGGCCTCCAGGGCCTGAAGGGCGCGGCTCACGGCCTCCTCCTCCGCCAGCACCTCCACCACGTCCTGTGTCTCCTCAACCCAGCGTGTGATCTGGACCTCTTTGAGCGCGGCGATGGAAAGCAGCTTCTCGGTTATCTGATGCTGGATGGTCAGGCGGCTTCGGTTGGTGGCGTACCAACTGACCACGCTGAGAGGAAGGATGGTCAACACGAGGAAAGCCGTGAGCAGCGTGCGCCCCAGCCCTCCCCTCATACCCGGCCCCGGGACCTCCAACGGCCTCATTCTGGACATCGATCAGATCGGCACCCCAACCATCCGGAACCCATTAAGCGCACAAACGGGTTCCCACCGCATCATCGGCGTGCTTCCCGACGAAGCCACCGTAAGCGCAGGAACCCGCCCCTTTCCCGCAGCGCGCCCTTTTCCGGGCCGATCACCCAGAGGACGTTGTGCTAACCCTTACGAAATCTCCCAGACCTGCTCCCCCTGAAGGATGCGCCGGATCTGCTCCGGGAAGCGATCTGGGTCCAACGGCTTGCCGATGAACCCGTCGAACCCGGCCTTGCGGGCCCGTTCCATGTTCTCCTGACTCGCGTCCGCCGTCACCGCGACGATGAGGGTATCCTTGAACCGGGGGTCCGAACGCAGCAGCCTCAACGCCTCGTACCCGTCCCGCTCCGGCAGGAAGATGTCCATCAGGATCAGGTCCACCTTGGGAAGGCTCTCGGCGAACTCCAGCACCTGCCACCCGGAGGCCTTCCACTCGCACTTCTTGACGCCCAAGTAGGCCAGCAGCCGAGCGATCAGCAAGAAGTTGTTCAGATTGTCCTCGACCACCAGCACCGTCGCTTCTCGGGGGTCCATAGCCGCTTCCACCTGCTCAGCCGATCTCTTACCCGGACCGCTGCAGGAACCGTGCGATCTGCCGGGGCAGTTCGTCGACGTCGATCGGTTTCTGAATGTAGCCGTCGCAGCCCGCAGCGAGGGTCCGCTCCCGATCCCCTTTCATCACGTTGGCTGTAAGGGCGACGATCGGGATCTCCTTGAGGCCGGGCGTCTGCCGCAGACGGGCGGTGAACTCGTACCCGTCCATCTCCGGCAGGTTGATGTCCAGCAGGATCAGGTCGGGGGATACGTTCTGGGCCGCCTCCAGGCCGGACGGGGCGTCCTCTGCCTCGACGACGGTGTACCCCTCTGCCTCCAGGATGCGCCGGACAAGCAACCGGTTCTCAGGGTTGTCTTCGATGTACAGGATCGTTCCTTGCCCCATACTTCCTCCCCTCGATCCGATACCACGAGATCGGTTCTTCAATTATATCACAATTCTCCACCCGCGCATGTCCCGTCCATCGTTACGAACCCTGTTCCCACCGTTACGAATCCGTTAAAGGCCGCCCCTTATTTGTCCGGTGGGGCCAGGCGGGAAAGGACCGTTGCCTGTCCCTCCGGTTCCAGAAGCCACTGGGCAAAGGCCCGCGCCTCCCCTTCCGGCTCGGCCGGGGCGACCAGGAGGACGGGGTAGCGCAAGGGATATTCCGGACGGATGGGCGTTGTGGGGGGAACTCCATCGATGGCGATAGGACGGACCCCTCCCTCCAAGCGGCCGCAGGCGACGTAGCCAATGGCCCCCGGCGTCGCGGACACCGCTTCCAGCATCGACCGGCTATCCACGGCGACGAGGGCGGTCAGGGTGACGTCGCTCCCTCCCATCACCCTCTCCTCAAAGAGCGCTCGCGTCCCCGATCCCTCCTCCCGGCTGACCACCTGAACGGGCGTGCCGTCGGGCCATTCACCGATGCGGCCCCGAAAGACCTCCCGCAACTCGGCCAGGGTGAGGCCCTCCACCGGCACGGCGGGATGCACGATGACCGCGAGCCCATCGGTGGCGATGGGCGCTGCCCAGAACTGCGCGGGGGGCGATCCCCCCACGATCCCGACGCCCGCCGCCCCCGCACGCAGCCGTTCCTCCACCACCCCACGGTCGAAAGTCTCCACCTCTACGCGAACCCAGGGACGGGCCTCGTGATAGGCGAAGGCCACCTCCTCCGCCAGCGGCCCGTAGGCGTCGGCGGCCAGGACGCGAAGGGTCACCGGTCGGGGGGTGACGGTGATCGGCTGAGAGGCGCAGCCGACCACCCAGAGCACCGCCACCAGCCCCCACCGAACAATACGTGGCACCCGCGCCCATCCCATCGGTCCCCACCTACAGGAGCGCAACGGCCAGCCCAAGGAGCCCCAGCGCGCCGCAGTAAAGGGCGAAAGGGTAGAGAGAGCGGCGCTGAAGGTAACGGAGCAGGTAGTGAATGCTCACGAGGCCAGCGACGAGAGCACCAAGGAACCCGACCGCCAGCGTCGGAGCCTGGGCGGCCAGTTCTCCTGCCTGGACCAGATCCCACATCTGGAGCAGCCCAGCCCCGAGGATGATCGGGGTGGAGAGGAGGAAACTGAACCGGGCCGCGGCCTCCCGTCGGAGCCCCCTCCCCATCCCCGCCGCGATGGTCATCCCGGAGCGGGAGATCCCCGGGAGGATCGCCGCCGCCTGAGCCAGCCCCACCACCAGCGCGTCCCCCCACGAAAGGGCCTCCACCCCACGCTCGGGGGACGAGAGCCGCTCGCTGAGGGTCAGCACCGCCGCCGTGACCAGCAAAAAACCAGCCGCCGCGACCGGCCGATCGAACATCGCCTCAAAGAAGCCCTCCAGCAGCCAGCCGAGCAGGGCACCGGGCACCGTGCCCAAGACGAGCAGCGCCAGGAGGCGGGCGTGAGGGTCGGCCAAAGAGCGTTGACGCAGCGCCCGCCACGCCCCCGTGAGAAGGGCCGCCCACTCCCGCCAGAAGTACCCCACCACCGCGACGACCGTGCCCCAGTGGACCAGCGCGTCGTAAGCCAGACCGGGGGCGGGCCACCGCAGCAGCCAGGGGACCAGCACCAGGTGGCCCGAACTGCTGACGGGGAGGAACTCGGTCGCCCCTTGCAGGAGCCCCAGCAACAGCGCCTGAATCAACGACATATCGACCTCGGTGGGCAAGATGTGCGACGGGACCAATGGTAACACGGGCTGCCGAGGGGGTCAAGTAAGAGGAAGCAGGAAGCGAGAGGCAGCCGCCCCCTGCACTACCCCTCCGCCCCCCTGCCAGCGACGACGATGCCGGTCAGGATCAGCGCGCCGCCCACGATTGCCGCGAGGGTGGGCGGTTCCTGCAAGAAGACCCAGGCCAACAAGGTGGAGCCGATGGGCTCGCCCAGGACCGAGAGGGTAACGTAGGTGGCCGTCAGGTGGCGAAGCGCCCAGTTGAGGGAGGAATGGCCGACGATCTGCGGGATCACCGCCAACAGAAACAACCACAGCCACGAGACGGCAGGGTAACCGGTCAGGGGGACGCGGGCCAGGGCGGCCGTGATCATCAGGAGCACCGCCGCCGTGCCGTACACCGGGAAGACGTACCCTACCAGGGAGAGCCGCTGCCGAAGGCGCCGCCCGATCAGGAAGTAGCCCGCACCGGAGAGCCCCCCGGCCAACGCCAGCAGGTCCCCGATGAACCGATGGTGGCCCTCCCCCAGGTCGCCCAACCCGATGACCGCCGACCCCACCAGGGCAAAGGCCAGCCCGACGGCGGTCGGTCGGTTGAGCCGCTCGCGGAGGAACAGGTGGGAGATCACACCGACGAAGAGGGGGTTCATAGAGACGAGCACGACCGACGCAGCCACTGTGGTCAGCGCCAGGGAGGAGATCCAGGTGGCGAAATGGACCGCCAACAACGCCCCCGCGCCCAGGGCCAGCCCCCACTCCCGTCGGCTCAGACCTCGCAGTTCCTCCCGGCGCGTGGCTAGAGCGACCGGAAGCAGGATGAGCGAGGCCAGCGTGAGCCGCCAGGCCGCGACGGCCAGCGGATCCATCCCGGCCTGCGCCAGCCGGATCAGCGTGGAGGCGGTGGAAACGGCCAGCACTCCGACCGCTAGGCCGATCGTGGGGGGAAACCGACTGCGCTGCGCTCTCGACTGGTCCAGGGGTCCCCTCCCGAGTGATGGGCGTTACACAAACGACCGATCCCACCCGCGCGGGGCGAGGGGGCATCTCCCCTGGGATTATACCAGAACGGATGAAAGCAGCAATCCCCTGCCTGCCGTCCTTCTCCTCCGGCGGGGGTACGGCACACCGCCAAAGTGCACCGTACCCCCGCCGGGTGGAGCCTACGGTTCGTCGGGCCGGAGGGAGCGATGGGTGCGAACCAGGGTCACGGCGGAGACGACGAGGAGAAGAAGCCCGCCCGCGGGAAGGGTGGTCTGCCAGCGGGACGACTCCCCCCTCCCCTCCTCCAGCGCCGCCAGCCGTGCTTCTAGTTCGTCCAGGCGCGCGCGCAGTTGGGCGTTCTCGGCCCGCAGTTCCTGGTTCTGCTGGTAGAGCCCCTGGATGGCCGCCAGGGCCACCCCGCTGGCGTCCAGCGGCGCGATG
>DROW01000026.1 GCA_011388675.1 Chloroflexota bacterium
GAGAAGGGCGAAGGGGGAGAAAATCAGGGCGGACACGTTGTGGGTGAGGATCAGCCCGCCGTAAGCCAGGGCGGGGAGCGCCGTCCGTCGGACCTGCGGCCGTTCGCCCAGGCGGTCCAGCCCCCAGAGGACGAGCGGGTAGAAGGCGAAGGCGGCGAACTCGGAGAGGGAGTCGCCCCGGACGTAGAGGTTGACCAGGTGGAAGGGGGCGACGGCGTAGGCCGCGCCGACCAGCCACGGAGCGGCCCGCCCTTCGAAGTGCCGTCGCGTCCACCCGTAGGCGGTCAGTGCGGCGGCGACGGAGAAGGCGGTCTGGGTCAGTTTCACCGCCGATAAGAGGTCGATCCCGACCAGGTGCAGGAGGGCCGCCAGGTAGTAGGGGAGCGCGGCATAGTAACTGAAGAAGGGATAGCCCAGGCCGTAGGCCGCGTCCGGCATCCAGCGGGCGGGAAAGTGGCCCGCGCGCAGGTCGGCCGTCAGTTGGTGGACGCGCAACAGGAGGAAGGGGCTGTCGCCGCCGCCTCGGGTGTTCAGGAGGCCAGGGCCCCAAAGGGGGAGGGCGATGGCCAGCCCGAGAAGGAAAAGCGTCGCCGGGGGCAGGACCTGCCGGCCCCAGGCGACGCTTCGCGGCTTCATTCCCCGCCTCCGTCGAGGATCATCTGGGCATCAGCGGCGTCTGCGGGAGAGGACGAAGAAGACGACCAGCGCCACGGCGAGGATGAGGAGCAGGACCCCGCTGGCCTGCGCGCCCCACTGAAGGGCCCGCTGGAGGAAGGAGGGCGACGCGGAGGGGCCCTCGGTGGGTTCTTCCTCCGCCGGGGTCTCTGTTCCCGTCGGCGTCGCCGTGTCCTCGACGGGGGCCTCTCCCCGCTGAGCCCCCATAGCGACGTTCACTGAGATCGGCCCGGGCAGTGCGACCATCACGGTGGAGGGGCCGCTGGCCGTGTAGCCGGCAGGCGGGTCCATCAGCAGAGTATAGGTCCCGGCCGCCAGGCCAGCGAAGCAGTACGGTTCGTTTAGCCCATCGGTGGTGTACTGCCCCACCACGCCCACGGCATCGCTGAGGGAGAAGAGCGCATTGGGTAGCAGCTCCTCCGTGTCCTCCTGCCGAAGGCCGTCTCCGTTCCGGTCGTGGAAGGCCAGGACGCAGATGGAGCCGGCCTCAGGGGTGGGCGAGGTGGACGGTGTGGGCGTGGTCGGCCCGGGCGATGGGGTGGGCGTCGCCGAGGGGATAGCGATGACCAGTTCCTGCCCCACATAGATCAGGTTGTTGGGGCCGAGGGAACCGGCGTTCAGTTCCTGGATCTGTTCCACCGAGACCCCGTATTGCAGGGCGATGCTGTAGAGCGTGTCGCCCGGCTGGACGACGTGGACGATGGCTCCGTCGGGGCGTGGGGTGGGGGTGGCCCGGGGCGTGGGGGACGGTCCGGGCGTCGGGGTGGGAGGCGGAGGAGGCGGCGTCGAGGTCGGCGGCGTAACCGGTACCAGGCTGGCGTCGTCTATGTACACGTCGTTGTTGATCCGGGGGATCTGATCGTACCAGTCGGCGCGGGTATGGATGAAGACGGTAACGGTGTCCGACTCGGCCGTCGCCTCTACCTCGAACAGCGTCCATTCGTCGTACGCTTCCCGCTCCGGCGACCGGACGACCGTGGAGGCCGCCCAGTTGGTGCCGCCGGTGGGGTCGATGCCGACCCAGATGTGCATCGGGGCCGGGTTGTAGGATCTGTCTCCGGCCGGGCACACGTTCCATTCCTCTGAGGACTTCGGCATACAGGACCAGGTCTGGATCCACACGCTGAAGCGCAGGCGGGTTCCCGGCTGGATGCCGCTGACCTGCTGGTACAGCCCGGCCTCGTGTTGCCGGTTGTAGGAGAAGTACTTTTGGGAGAACTGGCCCGAGTGGACCCGATTGGGGTACTCATACGCGGCCGTTCCACGGAACTCGGGCCGCCCCCAGGCGCAGCGAGGGTCCCCGTGGCAGTAATCCGGCGGCGGTGCGACGTAGGGCGGAGGGTCGTCCAGCCAGAAAGCCCGCCATCCGGGAGCGACCTGCACCTCCGGTATGCCGTCCTGGAAAGGCCAGGCCTGGCCTGCCTGTCCCTCCTCGAAGTCCCCGTTCCGAAGCAGGTTGGGCCCTCCCTGGGCGAGCGCTTTCTCCGTGTCGAGTGCTCCTACGCACAGGCTAAACAGCGTGAACAAGGTCAAGGCGACCAACCACGATCGCTTTCTCGTCATTCGGTTCCTCTCTCTTGGTGGATTTTCACGTCCTTCTCCCTATCGGCGGCGGGAGAGGACGAACAGGACGGCCAGCGCTGCCGCGATTCCCAAGAGCAGGACCCCGCCGATCCGGGCTCCCCAGCGTACCGCCTGGGAGAAGAACCCTTCTTCGGGGGTTGGGGTTTCCGGCTCAGCCGTCTGGCTCGGGGGGGGCGTGCCTGCCCCTCGCTGCGCGCCGATCGCCACCTCCAGTTGGCTGGCGGGGCTGAGGACCAGGCCGATCTCAGAAGGGCCGCTGACCACGTATCCGGCGGGTGGCTGCATAACCACCTGATAGTTCCCCGGCACTAGTCCGGTGAAGCAGTGCGGCTCGCTCAGGCCGTCGGTGGTGTACTGCCCGACCAACCCCACCGCATCGCTGATGGTGAAGACGGCGTTGGGCAGCAGTTCTTCCGTTTCCTCCTGGCGCACCGCGTCGCCGTTGCGGTCGTGGAAGGCCAGGACGCACACCGTGCCGGTCTCCGGGGTTGGGGTGGCCTCCGGCGTAGGCGAGGCGGGGGGTGCGGTGGGAGCCGCCGGCTCGGTTACTTTGATGGTCAGCCACAGTTCGCTGCCCGGGATGCGGGTGTTGCCGGTCTGCAGGACCCAGTTGCCGGTGTAGGTGCCCGGCGTGGCCGGCGCGGTCAAGTTGACGGTGATCTCCTTCACCTCGCCGGGTGCCACCCGCCCGATCGGCATCCTCTCTGGCCCGCCCATCCTCTCGCCCCCGACGAAGACGAGCGTTGTGTCATCCGGCCAGGCCTCCGTGCCGGAGTTGCGCACCCGCCAGGTCTTGGCAAACGTCGCGCCACCGTCGAAGGCCGTCCCATCCGGGACCGTCTCGTCGACGAAGGTGGCCTGGAAGCGCGGGCGAGTTGGGGTGTTGGTCGGCGCGGCGGTCGGGGGGGACGGCGCTGCCACCGCCACCAGTTCTGCGTCGTCGAACCAGACGTCGTTGTGGGCCAGGGGGGTCTGATGGCTCAGGTCGGCTGAGACGAAGACGGTTACTTTGCCGCTGGCCCCAGCGGTGGCCTCGACGGAGATCTGCACCCACTGGTCGTTCGCGTTCACCGGTGCCGACCAGACGACGGCGGAATCGTACCACACCCCCTTCCCCTCCGGGTCGATCCCCACGCGGAAGTTGGGGTTCCATCCCCCGTAGGAGGGAGCGGGCAGCCCGTCGTTGCTGATGTGCGCGCGCGCCCACACGCTGAAGCGTAGCCGCGTCCCCGGTGCTACGTTGACCGTCTGCATCACCCCCGCGTGCCACGGGAGGTACTGGGCGCCGATAGCCTGAGACGAAGGCGCGCTCCGAACCAGGCCGTACCCGTTGAAGTCCCGTTCCACCCACCAGTTGGGCCGACAGGGAAGCCACTCAGGCTCCTTCTTGCAAGCATCCCCCGCGTCCTCGTGCCAGGGGGACCAGTTGGGGGCTGTCGCTCCTTCCCAGGCTTCGAACCCGGGGTTGGCGAGGAGGTTCTGCCGCATCGGGCTGGCCTGGGCCCACGTCGGCATCATCGCGACCAGGAGCGCGGCAACGAGCAAACCACCCCAGAAAGGTTTAAAGTTTTTCATTTTCTTTCCTCTCCCACAGCGCAAGCGGAATCCACGCGAACTACGGGGCCGGGACGGGCAGTGTTACTTCGTCACCGATTGTCCGTCCCTGAGCGTCCACCACCGCCAGACGTTCCATCGTCGAGCGCAGGTACAACCCAATCGCCACGTAAGGCTCTCCGTTCCAGGTCTCCGCGGGCGTCAGGTGGTGCACATCCGTCACCCGATCGCCCGCCCGCCACCAGGCCGTCGGGAAGTATCCGCCCGCCGGATCTCCGTCGGCCTGGTCGACCATCCCACCCCCGTCCCGCAGGTGGACGAAGACCGTGTAGTTCTCCTCCACTGGCGTCTTCGCCGTCCACACCAACTCCACCCGCCAGGTCTCCCCTTCCGGAACGACGCGGGCAGAGAGCAGATCGATCCCCCCTGCGAAGCGGGCGACCGGCTCTACCCCGCTCCCTTCGGCCCGCTCGGCGGCGAAGGCCACGTAAGCGGTAAACGGTTCCGGGTCCAGATCTCCCTGTGCCTGCGGCCCTTCCCATACCTGGATGTGGGCGGGGGTCGGCAGCATGTCCAGGCGCGATCGATACTCCTCGTGCGGCCAGAGGATCAGGAGGACCGCTTCGGGATCCGAAGGCATCTCCTCCGGCTGGGTCATCACCCGCTCCGTGGAGGGGATCAGGAAGGGGATCGCCGCCCACTCCTCCCACAGCCGCCGCTCGACGAAGGCCCAGTGGTTGGGAGCGGGTTCCCCTTTCCGTGCGATCCATCCCTCGCCGTTCCACCCGGTGCCGAGGAACCGGTTGACGTCCGCTGCCAAGTGGGTGGCGGCCTCCTCGAAGAAGTAGTGTACCTCCGGTCGGGCCGGATAGCGGACGAAGTAATCCCATCCGGTGCTCCCCAGCCCGATGGTCAGTCCGATCAAGGCGATCGTCGGCCCCACCCACCGCCAGCCCGCCCGTTCGAACCGGTTCCAGGCCTCATCCAGGCCCAGGGCGGGGAAGACCGCCGCCAGGGGCAGCACGCCCACCGCCCGCAGGAAGTGGGGAGCGTCCTCCGCCAGCCACGTGGGCACCAGCATCAGGCCGACCCAGGCCAGCAGAAAGGCCGGGGCGAGACGACGCCGGGACTGAGCCGCGGACCGGAGAATCCCCGCGATCATCGCCAGCCCCAGCACCGGATCGAACACCGGTCGGCCGGGGAGGTTGTGCCGGGGGATCGTGTCGCCACGGATGAAGAACATTCCCAGCGTGCGGATCAGATGGCGGAGGATCGTGCCCGGCAGGTCTCCCTGATTGATGGTCGGGTTGAAGACGGACACCGACCCAGGCCGCCCCATCACCACTTCCCAGTGGCCGATGGCGTAGGCGGACAGGGGGAGCACCGCGACAACCGCCCCCAGGGCGAACCACGCGCCGCCTGGCCACAACTTGCGGACCTGCCCGCGCTTCGCCAGGATCGCTGCCCAGATGAACAGTGCGAGCGGAGTGAGGCGGACGGGGAGGTAAGTGTAGAAGCCAAGACCGTAGGTTAACCCCGCCGCCAGCCAGCGTTTCCATCCCCCCCGCTGCCAGGCCCACGTGCCGATCAACAGGGACAACCCGGCCCACAGCGGCATCGTTACCGCCCGGAAGGCCACCCGGCTGAGGTGGACGTGCCAGAGGGTCACGGCCAAGACCGCGCCGGAGAGCCACCCCACCCGCTTCCCGAACCAGGAGCGGGCGAGGAGGATCGTTATCGGAATTGTCAATGTACCGACGACGGCCGCCGCCAGGCGAAGCGCCGCTGGCGTGCGGCCGAACAGAGCAAGGGGAAGGGCAGCGAGGTAGATATAGAGTGGCTCCCGGCCGTGATTGGCCGGGAAATAGATTGACCAGCGGCCGGCCAGGACCTGGAGTGCGTCCAGGCCGTTGTACGCCTCGTCATGGTAGAGCCCGGGTGGGATCCGACCGAGGGCCGCGACCCGGAGCACCATTGCCAGGACGGTGATCCCCAGGAGAAGCCCTCTCTCGACCCACCGCTCGCGCCGCCGGTGCCTCGTCTCCCCACTGCCTCCCCGACTTGCCAACGGGTTGAAATTATAGCACAATGCAAAGGCTTGTCAACGACCGCCGAAGTTAGCACCTCGTAGCCACAGAGGGGGAACCGTGCCTCCCGTGGCTACGGGAATTGGAGGGCCGTGCGGTGCGCGTCTTGATGGTCTCTAAGGCCTGCCTGGTGGGCATCTACCAGCGGAAACTGGAGGAGATCGCCCGGCACGAGGACGTGGAATTGCGGGTCGTCGTCCCGCCCTACTGGCGGGACGAGCAGGGCGTGCTCCCGCTGGAGCGGGCCCATACGGAGGGGTACGACCTGGTCGTGGAGCCGATGGCGCTGAACGGGCACTTCCACCTCC
>DROW01000027.1 GCA_011388675.1 Chloroflexota bacterium
GAACGAACGTGGGCCTGCCGGAGGCTCAAGAGAGTGCCTCTTGAGCCTGGCTTTGCTCTGCCAGTACAGCCTTCCACAGGAAGCGATCCCTTTCGCATCACGCTGACCGTCGCCTGCTTCAACTTCAAATTTGCCAGAGTCCAGTTATCTTTATTGGCTTGTGAAAACACTAATGACAAGACCATTACCATCAACGGGCAAGAAATCTCAAACTCTGAGAGGAGGCACGATCAGAGCCGTGTTGATGAGAAGGGCCTGAGCGCTCCATATTGTGCCGAAGGTTGTTCAGGTGTGCCTATATGCTGCCAAAGTGAGATTGCCTACTGCTATGACCCGCCTGGGATAAGGAAATCAAGGTGCGGGGGGAGCCCGGATCATTGCGAGGACAATGGAGACGACTAGCACAGGGTAACTGGCACAATATTGAGGCACGCATTGCGGTTTCTGGCATGCTTGGTGTTGGCGGTCTTTCCCCGCCCCGGCCGGGGATTGGCGAAGAGGGACACCATCACGACCGGAGGAGTTGAGATGAAGGCGAGAGCGGTCCTAACAGGCCTGACGCTGGTCTCGTTGTGGGCCTCGTTGACCCTGGTGGGGTGCGCCACCTCCGCGCCCACGGCCCCGCCGACCACCGCACCCGCGACCACCCCCTCCCCCACACCACCCCCCACCTCTACCCCATCCCCATCTCCTACTCCCACACTGGCACTCCCTTCAAGCCTTGAAATTCTCTCCGTTTCATTCTTTGATTTTGATGGCAATGATTATAGCCTTGTTTATGACGATGGCTCTTGCCAGATAGACAATTGTGATGGCACGATCACGCTCACGTCAGATATCGTCACATTGGAATACCCCGCATATACGGAAACCGGTTCAGAGGAAAGACAATTTATCGAGGGAATACTCAATGGAGAAACAATATATGTTCCTATGGATGTTGTGCTTCATTATTATGACGAGGCTGATTTTCAAAGAGATGGCAAATCTAAAGCAACATTCCCAGACATAACCGACCTCTCCACATATCTTAGGGTATATGGAGTCCCCGTTGCAAGGGCAATTGAAACCGATAGCGGGACATTCTATGTGCATGGGAAAGTCTCTTTACCAACAGATCCAGACAGGGAATTTGCAGTCATAACATCAGACGATTATGATGTTATCCACTTTGTCCCAGTCGATTCAATGGTAAGTCTGGCGCCTGATGTGCTCTCAGAAATTGACGAGCTTCCGGACATAACTGAAATATACTATGACAAAGCCAGTGAGTGGTATCCATATCTGACCGAATATGCCGGAGATGAAATAAGGGTATCATCTGATACTTTCAAAGAGAGATTCACGGAAAGGATGATGGGCCAGATAATATTCGATGATGATGGAGCTGCTGCCAACATTTTTGACATATTTACACACAGTAAAATTACAGGAACCGGCTTCCGAGAAGCCTTTGTTGATCCTCCGAGAAACATATTGGAAAAGATATCTGCTGAAGATTACCTGGATAATTACAAGGGCTATTCGCTCTCCTGCTTCGCGCGGGCTGATGGATATACACAATATGACTCTTCATGCTACGTTGCTTTTGAGTTCACAAGAGAAGGGGAAAACATGGTGGATAGACTCGGACAGGACATCATGATATTTGATTTTGACATCCCGAACAACGACAATAGATACTTTGAAAGCAAAAGAATATGGTTTGAAGAAGCATGGGAAAGGAGCATGATGGAAGCGGTTTTTGGGGTTCCTGTTTATCAAAAGCCTCATATATTTTTCCCTCAAGGCGTGGTTGACGACTATGCAGAAGGTACATATGAGGGAATATATGTGGCGCAAGGTCTTGAGTCCGATTCATTCATGTTCGTTAATGGGAGTTTTTTGGAATGGGCTATAGGGAACCAGGGTATAAAGAAGTTGTCATTTCCCAGTAATTATTTCCCAATTCGTCCAATTCAAGACGGTTTGGAGCAACTGTCAAATGCATCGCATCCAATGATTGTTGTTGTAAAGGATTCAAACCCAGATGATGGGTATAATCCTGACCTGAACTCTATGATTGATCATATTCCGGATGGCTCAACCCTCGTGTGGAATAGTTTTTATATGCCTCCATCATCCATTAATGATACAATAGCTGAGTTGCTTAGTCGCATTGAGGAAGAAGATAAAAACATCAGGGTCGTGATCCCCGTGCTTTTCTATAAGGACCTAAGTACCATTGATAAAGTTTCATATGGCGATAACGGATACCCGTCCCTTGTTTTCTCTACCAGTATTCATGCTTGGCCGTCACCACCCACTTGCATTTCTACAATATCTTGTGCTGTTCATGTTCCAGACGATTCCTATTTTAGCAACTCCTCCTTAAGATGCTACGATGACGACCAAAGTCCGTATGATACGTGTGTGTTTGTGAGTGGAGACTGTATGTCGTTGCTCATTGGCACCGGTCTTCCCAAAGATGAGAGTGCGTCTCCTGACCAGTTCCTCGACACATTTTCTTACAATATACCTCCAAGATTCCCTGCTGAACAATATCAGAGGAACCCCCCATATCCAGACGATCCCTGAACCCCACCAGCACCTAGGGCGCTTGACCGGCTGATGATTTGAAGATGCCCGCCCGGCGACTCGAGCCGCGGGCTACACGCGGCAAAGCCGCCCTTCGGCGGTACGGCGAGCCCGCGAAGGCGGGCTTCGCCACCTCGTCGCTCCCCCCCACCCCAACTTGTAAAGCCGAAACTTTGACAGGCGGATCCCTTTGATGTATAGAGAGAGGAAGATAGCACTCACGAGCGCAGACCCATATGAGGAGGGCCTATCAATGGCCGGATACCCCGAGTTGAATTTCTGCCCCCAGTGCGGGGGGCCGCTGGAGGACCGGGAGGCGTACGGTCGCGTACGACGTTACTGCCCCGCCTGCGACCTGATCATCTTCCGCGACCCCAAGGTGGCGGCGGGGGTCGTGGTCGAGGAAGAGGGACGGGTGCTGCTCATCCAGCGGGGAGAGCACACGATCCGCCAGGGACTGTGGTCTATCCCGGCAGGTTTCGTCGAGTACGACGAGGACCCCGCCACCACCGCGGTGCGGGAGTGCCGGGAGGAGACAGGGCTGGAGGTGGAACTGACGGGCCTTCTGGACGTCATCCCCGGCGGAGGGTCGAAAGGGGAAGCCTCCTTCCTCATCGTCTACCAGGGACGGATAACCGGAGGGCGGCTAGCAGCGGGGGACGACGCCGACCGAGCGGGCTTCTTCCCGCCAGACGACCTCCCGCCGCTGGCCTTCGGATCGACCCGCCGGGCGTTGGAGCGGTGGCGGAGACAACGCCGTTGCGAGGAGGAGTAAGGTGGATTGGGATGGCGTGCTCCAGGATTTCCTGCGGGACCTGATCGGTTTCATACCCCGGCTCATCGCCGCACTGGTCATCTTCGTCGCCACGTTGATCTTCTCCGCTCTGGTCGCCCGCTGGGTGAAGCGGGCGGGACGGGCGAAGATCAAGGACCCCGAGACGTTGCACGCGCTCTCCCTGCTCTTCCGCTGGGGGATCCTCGTCGTTGGGACCATCGTCGCCCTCGACCAGATGAACTTCGATGTGACCGGCTTCCTGGCCGGCCTGGGGGTCCTGGGCTTCACGGTGGGCTTCGCTATGCAGGACATCGCCCGCAATTTCGTCGCCGGGATCCTGCTTCTGATCCAGCAACCCTTCGACATCGGCGATGCGGTGAAGGTGGGGGAGTTCACGGGGAAGGTGGTTGACATCCGGCTACGGGATACGGTCATCCAAACGTGGGACGGGGAACTGGTGATCGTCCCGAACATCGAAGTCTACACCCGGCCCATCGTTAACTACTCCGACCTGCCCCTGCGCCGTCGGACGATCCGGGTCCGCGTCGGCTACGATGAGGACATCGGACGGGCGGCGAAGGTGTTCCTGGAGACCGTCCGCGGGGTCGACGGCGTCCTCGCCGACCCCGCCCCCACGGTGATGGTGGAAGGTCTGGGAGACTCAGCGGTCGAGTTGGCGATCCGGTTCTGGCTCAACCAGGAGACGCACAGCCTGATCCAGGTGCACTCCCAGGCGGTTCAAGCGATCAAGGAAGCGGCAGAGGCAGAGGGGATCGACCTTCCCTACCCAACGCAGACGATACGGGTGGAGGGAGCCGTCCCCCAGGGTTAGTACTTCCGCACCAGCGCCCGATACGCCGTAGGCTGGCGACACTGGAGGATCTGGGACTCCTCCCGCACCCGTCGTACCTCATCCAGGTCGATCTTTGCCACGGCGTATCCCTCGATCGGCTCGTCCATCGCTGCCAGGACGCGGCCCCGGGGACCGATGATCGCGCTTTGGCCGAAGAAGGTGTACGAGGGCTCCTCCCCTATCCGGTTGGCGGCGGCGATGAAGACCGCGTTCTCGTAGGCCCGGGCCAGAAGATAAGCCTTCCATTCGGCCACGTTCGGCTGCTCCCAGTTCGCCAGCACCGCTACCAGTTCCGCACCCTCCAGCACCAGGCTCCGCGCGGTCTCCGGGAAGGCCAGGTCCCACCCGACCATCAGTCCAACCATACCGAAATCGGCTTCGAACGGCAGGATGCGGTACCCTGCCCGAAAGGCCATCCGCTCCTCGCCTCGCAGGTGCACCTTGTGGTACTGCCCGATGACCTCCCCATCCGGTCCGACCAGAACCGCGGCGTTGTAGAGGATGCTCTCCACCCGCTCCTTCGTCACCATCCCGAAGGCTACGTGGACCCCGTACTCGGCGGCCCGCTGGCCGATGATGTTGACCGCCGGGCCTGGCACCCGCTGGGCCACCTGGGGGAACCGGGGCCCCATTTCGTACCCGGTGGTCACCAGTTCCGGGAAGACGATCAGGTCCACCGGCTGCTCAGTGGCGATCCGGCGGATGAACTCCCCCATCTTCACCAGATTGTCCTCCATCTTCCCCAACCGGGGCTCCATCTGCACCACGGCTACTGTGATCTCTCGCATGCCTTCCTCCCGTTGATTCTCCAAACCGCAACGCGCTGCGGACGCGGAGGGGTTCGCCCCCGTTCCCTGCGGCCCTCCCCGGTCTCACGCCCCCCCTTTTCGCAGCCGGGTCAGCACCGCCTTCAGGTCCAGCGGGAGCGGCGCGGTGAGGGTGACCTTCTCCTTCGTTACCGGATGGGTGAAGACCAACTCCTGGGCGTGGAGGAAATGGCGGTGAGGCAGAAGCGACTGGCGACGCCGCCCGTACACCCGGTCCCCGACCACCGGATACCCCAGCCAGGCCAGATGGACCCGCACCTGGTGGGTCCGGCCGGTGTGGGGCCGAACCTGCAGGAGCGTGTGGTCGCGGAAATACTCCACAGCCCGATACTGCGTCACCGCCGGGCGCCCGGTCCGCGTGACCGCCATCCGCTTGCGTGCTCGCTGGTCCCTCCCCACCGGCGCTTCGATGATCCCTTCCTTCGGGTAGACCCGCCCCTCCACCAGCGCCAGATAGGTCTTGCGGACCTGGCGGTGCTTGAACTGGCGTTGGAGCGCGGCGTGGGTCTCGGGGTCCTTTGCCACCAACAGCAGACCGGACGTGTCCTTGTCCAGCCGGTGGACGATGCCGGCCCGGTCCACCCCGCCCACGTCGGCGACCTGGGGGCAGTAGGCCAGGAGCGCGTTGACCAGCGTGCCGGTGGAGTGGCCTGCCCCAGGGTGGACCACCATCCCGGCCGGTTTATCCACCGCCAGGAGGTACTCGTCCTCGTAGACGATCTGCAGCGGGATCGGCTCGGGCCGGATCACCGGCTCGGCCTCCTCGGGAACCTGCACGACGATCCGATCCCCCGGCTCCACCCGATACGCGGGCTTGGCGGGCCGTCCGTTGACGGTCGCCCGGCCCGTCTTGATCAACCGTTGCACCTGCGCCCGGCTCAGATCCGGCAGCCGGTCCGCCAGAAACCGGTCCAGCCGTTCGCCCCCCTGCTCGACGACGAAGACGGCCTCTTCCGATTCCATCCCGCTACTCTGTTCCTCGCTGTTCCAGTTTTCCCTCGCCCTCGGCTTCCGCTGGTTCGAACAACATCGTCAGCACCAGCACCCCCACGCCGGCCACGATGGAGGCGTCTGCCAGGTTGAAGACGGGCCACCGCTGGAGCGGCCAGAAGTTGAGGTCGACGAAATCCACCACCGCCCCACGTGTCAGCCGGTCGGCGAGGTTTCCCATCGCCCCGCCCAACTGAAGGCCCAGGGCGATGCGGAGGAGGATCTGTCCTGGGGGAAGGGAATGGTGGTACCACAGGAGCGCCCCCACGACGATCACGGCGACGACGGTGAAGACATCCCCCATCCCCTGGAGCAGCCCGAAGGCGACGCCCGTGTTGGTGACGTGCGTGATACGGAAGACGGGAGCCAGCCAGGGAGCCAGATCCACCGACTGCCCCCACTCCAGGTGGGTTATCACCCACTGCTTGCTGACCTGGTCGGCCGTCAGGGTCAGCAAAGCGACCAGGGGAAGGACGAGAGACTCTGCCCGGAACCGACGCAACCGGTGCCCCCTACCTCCCACGCTCAAGCCGCGTCTGACATTCCAGGCAGTACATCGCGTATGGCAAGGCCTTCAGGCGGGCCCAGTCGATCGGCGCGCCACACGACTCACAGATCCCGTAGGTTCCGCGCTCGAACTTCTCCAGAGCGCGTTCCACCTGCCGCAAAATGGCCGCTTCGTTCTGCTGCAACGAGACCTCTTTGGTCTGCTCGTAGGTCTCGGTGGCGTCGTCGGCGATGTGGTTGCCGTAGCCGGCCCCGCTGTAGGTAGCGCCCCCCAGGCGACTCACCTGCTCCACAAGCCGGGCCCGCTCCTCCAGAAGCCTCCGTTTCAGGTCCTCCATCGAAGTCGGCATATCAACCTCCGTGCCCCCGGCCCGACCGAGGGACATAGCATTCTACCACAGAGGTCGAAAACCGCAACCTCCGCAAGTGGCGGGTTTTCGAAACGGAAGGCAAGAGAGGTGAACCGACGCCTGCGAAACGAAGGCCAGCGTGCCTGTAGGGGGCCTTTGTGCGTCGGCAATTGCCCCTGAAGGGGTTGAAAGTGCCGGTCACCTCCCGGGTAGCGTGATTCACTTCGAACACCCTCGCGCGCATACCCGTTGTCAGGCCGAGGTGATCGAGTATAATATGCCCCAAGAGGGGTTGCCGACACGAAAGGGACGGAGCGCCAAAGGGAATCCGGAGGGGAGGAGGGATGGAACACGCGGAGGGAACGTTCCAAGGATTCGACGGCCTGGAACTCTATTACCAGCGCTGGCAGCCAGAGGGGCAGCCGAGGGGAGTCCTCGCCATCGTCCACGGCTTCGGCGAGCACAGCGGACGGTACGCCAACGTGGTCCGATGGCTGGTCCCCAAGGGGTACGCTGTCTATGCCTTCGACCTGAGGGGGCACGGACGGTCGCCGGGGCAGCGGAGTTACATCAACCGCTGGGCCGAGTATCGGGAGGACGTAAGGGCCTTCCTGGGCCTGGTGCGGGAGCAGGAGCCGGGCCGCCCTCTGTTTTTGATGGGGCACAGTATGGGGGGGCTGATCGTTTTGGACTACGCCTTGCACTACCCGGAGGGCTTGCAGGGGGTGATCGCCTCCGGTCCGGCCCTGGCGCAGACGGGGGTCTCCCCCTTCCTGATGGCGGTGGGGCGCTTCCTTTCCCGCGTCTGGCCGCGCTTCACGCTGGATACCCAACTGGACGCCGCCGCCATATCCCGCGACCCGGCGGTGGTAGAGGCCTACGTCAACGATCCCCTGGTCCACAGCACGGGCACCGCCCGGCTAGGGGCGGAGATGACGGAGACGATGAGGTGGGTCAACGAGCACGCCGCCGACCTGCGAGTGCCGCTCCTCATCCTCCACGGCGGCGCCGACCGCCTGGTGCCGCCGGAGGCCAGCCGGGCCTTCTTCGAGCGGGTCGCCCTAGAGGACAAGACCCGATACGAGTACGAGGGGTACTACCACGAGCCGCACAACGATGTGGGGTGGGAGCGACCTCTGGCCGACCTGGAGGCGTGGCTCGAAGCACACCTGTCGTGAAGGAAGGTGAGGCAATCAAACGGGGGCGCGGTCGGGACCGCGCCCCCGTCTCCCCCGGTCTGCCCGCGAAGGATCATTCCCTACCGTACCGGCTGCGTAGAACTTTCTTGTCGATCTTGCCCACACTGGTCTTGGGCAATTCATCCACGAAGACGTAGTTCTCCGGTACCGACCAGTCGGTGATGACGCCGTCCTCCACGAACTTCTGAAGGTGGGCTTTGAGGTCCTCCGGGGTCAGTTTGCCTTTGTACTCCTCGTGCGGGACGATGATGGCCAGCGGTCGCTCGCCCCACTTTTCGTCGGGGACGCCGATGACGCCCGCTTCCAGTACCCCTTCGTGGAGGCTGAGCAGGTTCTCCAGTTCCAACGAGGAGATCCACTCCCCGCCGCTCTTGATCACATCTTTGAGCCGATCCACGATCTGTACGTAGCCGTACTCGTCGATGTGGGCCACGTCCCCGGTGTGCATCCAGCCGCCCTCCCAGAGGGCCTCCGTTCGCTCCGGCTCCTTGTAGTACCCCTCCGTCAACCACGGCGCGCGGACGACGATCTCGCCAGTCTCTTTGGCGTCGCGGGCCACGTCCTCCCCGGCCGGGTTCACTACCCGCAGGTGGACCAATGGCACGGGCGCTCCCGTCTTGATCATCCAGTCCAGTTGCCTCTCCGCGTCCCACTCTTTCTCCATGAACGGCTTGAGATGGGCCAGGGTGAGCACCGGGCAGGTCTCAGACATCCCGTAGCCTGCGTAGACTTTGATGCCCAGTTCGCGGGCCTGCTGGGCCAGGCCTTTGGTGAGACGCGCCCCGCCGATGATCACCACCCAGTTACTCAGGTCCAATTGCTTGACCGCCGGGGCGGTGACGATCATCTGGAGGATGGTCGGGACGCAGTGGCTGAAGGTAACCTTCTCGCCGACGATGAGGCGGAGCAGCATCGCAGGCTCGTACCGGCCGGGATAGACCTGCTTGATGCCGAACATCGTGGACATATAGGGGACGCCCCAGGCGTGGACGTGGAACATCGGGGTGAGGGGCATATAGACGGAATGCTTGTTGATCCCCCCGTAGTTCCCGAACGCCCCTACGCTCACGCCCAGGACGAGGGTGTGAAGGGTCAACTGGCGCTGGGAGAAATAGACGCCCTTCGGCTTGCCGGTCGTGCCGGTGGTGTAGGCCAGAGTGGCCTGGGTGTTCTCATCCAGATCCGGGAGGTCCGCCAGCGGGGCCACGCTGGCGAGCAACTCCTCGTACTCCGCGTCGATCCCTTTGATGTCCGGCTTCTCTGGCTTGTCGGTGAGGAGGATGTACTTGCGGACGGTGGGAAGGCGGGGGCGGATCCGCTCCACCAGGGGGAGGAAGTCTTCGTGGAAGATGAGGACCTCGTCCTCGGCGTGCATCATCGTATAGACCAGGTCCTCCGGGGCCAAGCGGGGGTTGATGGTGTGAAGGATCGCACCGATACCGGGGATACCGAAGTACATCTCCAGGTAGCGGTGGCTGTCCCATTCGATGACGCCGACTTTCGTTCCCTTCTCGACCCCCAGGTGCTGGAGCGCTGCGCCGAGCCGAAGCACCCGTTGGTACATCTCGGTGTAGGTATATCGTACCAGGTCCCGGTAGACGATCTCCTGGTCGGGGGCCCATTCGACGCCGAAACGGAGGATGTGCTTGAGGAGCAATTGATACTTGTACGCGGGCATCTACTGCCTCCTTTCCTCACTTGGCAGGCCGTTTCGCAATCGCCCGGGCGGGCAAACCGGGGGAACGCTTCCTCACTACATCATAGTCAAATTCAGGGGAGTGTCAACTTCGATGAGGCCATCGGGTAGGGCCATCAGGTGTGCTTCAGAACAGGGGCAGATTGAGGAAGGCCCGAAGCGATGGTCCTGAACCCCGGGGACCTGAGGTTCCAGGTTTTCCGAGGAATATGGTATAATCCCGACCGATGTCCGAACCGCGTGAAGGTGGGTTGATCCGACTCATCCCATATCCGGGGCAGACGGGGCTCTGGCTTCTCCCCTCCTGGGCGGTGCTGTGCGGGGCTGTTGCCTCCTCCCGAATCCACCTGGTCCCCGCCGATGCCGTCCGCCTGGCGATGAGCGTGCTGCTCGTGGAGGGGGGATGGGGTACGGTGTGGAGCGCGTTGTGGGCGACCGATTGGACGGCGGTGCTCCAGCAATGGTCCCGGTGGCCGGTCCCCGAGGTGCGTTCCTCCATCCCCTACGCCCGCCCCGACGCCCCGGCGGGGCGGATCGCAGCCGGGCTGGCCCGGTTCCACTCCTGGTGGCGGCGGAGCCTGCTTCCCTCCGCCGGCCAGGCGCTGGGGCAGGTACTGATCGGCCTCGTCGTCTCGCTGCTTCTGGCCTTCGCCCTCGGCCCGGAAGTGCTGCTGCTGACCCTGGCGACCCTGGCCCTGATGGAACTGGCCTTGCTCCGAGGTCGGGGGGCGGAAGGGGCTCCGGTGGGATATGGCGGGGCCCTGCGGATGGGGGCTCCCTGGCTGGTGGGGCATCTGGCCTTCGCCCCGCTGACCCTGCCCTCTGTGGCGCTGGCAGGGGCCTTCTCCCTCGTCGCGGTCGGAGCCGATGCGGGGTCCACCCGGGCCCGACTGATGTGGATCGGAGGGCAACTTCTCGTCGTCGGCCTGCTCGTCGCCCTCCAACGCCCCCTGGCCTCCACCTTCATTTTCATCACGCTGGTTCCCCAATGGCTTCTCCTCGACGCCCGTACCCCTTCCGGCCCGGTTCGCCGGCACGCGCTGCCCTGGCTAGCGGCGGCTATGCTCCTGGCCGCCTGGGCGATGTGAGATGACTTGGGCGTTGGTGATCGGCGGGATTCTGCTGGTCGCAGGCCTTCTCTACTGGCAACTGGTCGTCGCCGAGGGGACTTACCTCGGCCCGCGCGTGGTGGCCTTTCTGTACGACCTGGTCGCCCCCACCTACGACGAGATCAAGCAGTACGACCTGGTCTACGAGCAATGGTTCCTGGGCCTCCCTCTGGCCCAGGCCCTGGAGACGGTCCCGGCCCCGCTGGTGTTGGACGTGGGGACCGGGACGGGGCGGTTGCCCCGCGCCCTCCTGTTCCAGCCCGCCTTCCAGGGGCGGGTGGTCGGGCTGGACCTCTCCCGGCGGATGCTGGCGGAGGCGGCCCGGCGGCTTCGACCCTACGGCGGGCAGGTCGCGCTGATCTGGCAGGACGCCCAGACGCTCCCCTTCCCCGACGACACCTTCGACGCCGTGACCTGCCTGGAGGTCCTGGAGTTCACCCCTCGCCCCAGGGCGGTGTTGAAGGAACTGGTGCGCGTCCTCCGGCCCGGTGGGGTCCTTCTGGTCTCCAACCGGATCGGACGGGATGCGAGGTTCCTCCCCGGGCGGGCCTTCCCTCGCCCGGTCCTGGAGCGGGTGCTGGCGAGCCTCCCGCTGGAGGAGGTGCAAATCCGCCCCTGGCAGGAGGATTACGACCTGGTGTGGGCACTGAAACAGGGCGAGCCTCGGGGCGGCGGTGTGCGCCCCCTGGTCGAAATCCTCCGCTGCCCCGTCTGCCAACACCTCCCGCTCCTAGAGGAGGGGAGGGCCTACACCTGCGAGGGGTGCGGAAGACGATACCCGATAGCGGAGGACGGCGTGATCGAATTGGCAACTACCGCGTCCGGTTTCCTTGAACGGATCGTGAGACAGGAGAGATGAGAAGGCGCATCGTTCGCTACGCCACGGAAGACGGCCCTCATTGGGGCCTCGTCACCGAGGAGGAGGCGGTCCTGGAACTTCACGGTGAGCCCCACGGTCGGTGGGAACCCGGCGCAGAGGTGGGGCCGCTGGCGGCGGTCCGTCTCCTGGCCCCCGTCGTCCCCTCCAAGATCCTCTGCGTGGGCCGCAACTACCCCGCCCACGCCGCCGAGCACGGGGCGGAGGTCCCTCCCGAACCGCTCCTGTTCTTCAAACCCCCCAGCGCCGTTATCGGGCCGGGGGCCCCCATCCTCCTGCCCCCCCAGTCGCGGCGGGTGGACTACGAGGCGGAGATGGCCGTGGTCATCGGCCGCCGCTGCCGGGATGTGACGCCTGAGGAGGCGTGGGAGTGCGTCTGGGGCGTCACCTGCGCCAACGACGTCACCGCCCGCGACCTGCAGCGGCGGGACGGGCAGTGGACCCGCGCCAAGGGGTTCGACACCTTCTGCCCGGTGGGGCCGTGGGTGGTGACCGATCTCTCCGAAGCAGATGTGGCCGACCTGGCGGTGATCTGCCGGGTCAACGGAGAGGTGCGGCAGCAGGGGCGAACCTCGGAGATGGTCTTCTCCCCGGCCGACCTGATCGCCTACGCGTCGGCGGTGATGACCCTGGAGCCGGGCGACCTGATCCTCACCGGCACCCCTGCCGGGGTGGGGCCGCTCCGCCCCGGCGACGTCGTCGAGGTGGAGGTGGAGGGGATCGGCGTCCTCCGTAACCCCGTGGCGCGGCGGTAGGGGAGCACATAGGGGCGCACGTAAGGGTACAGGGCGCACGTAAGGGCGCAATTAATTGCGCCCTTACGTGCGCCCCTCCCACGTGCGCCCTCCTACGCGCGCCCTCCTACGTGCGCCTCTCCCACGTGCGCCCCCCTACATGCGTCCTCCCACGTGCGCCCTCCTACGCGCGCCCTCCTACGTGCGCCTCTCCCACGTGCGCCCTCCTATGTGCGCCCTTACGTGCGCCCTCCTACGCGCGCCTTCCTACGCGCGCCCTCCTGCACCCCCCGCACGTCCCCCCTACTCGTACCGCAGCGCCTCGATGGGGTGCAGCCGCGAGGCCCGCCAGGCCGGGTACAGGCCGGAGGCCAGCCCCACGACGGCCGAGACGGTCGTCGCCA